>CAZXIG010000195.1:2035-5725 GCA_964640405.1 uncultured Candidatus Kuenenia sp. | reverse complement strand
GGGCAGGCGGTGAGGTAGCCCCAGCGGGGATGGAAGGCGTAGGGCACGGCCTTCTCGATCTGGTCGTCGACGACGCGGATCTGGTTCCAAACCCCCTGGAGGTCGAGGCCGCTGTGCATGCACTGGATCCGGAGGTGGTCCTCCTCGTTGATCATCAGGCTCACCTGCTCGCGGCCGTCGATCGCCACGCTCCGGGCCCCTTGGGCGTCGGCCAATTCACGGCTGATCAGCTGCCGCTCGACGAGGAATTGGCGGTCGATTTCCTCGAGATGCCCCACGTCGATGTATTGCAATTCCTTGCCGGCCGGCACCGTCGCGATCCGCTCGTGGAGGAACTTCTCGATCTCCGCGCGATCCTGCTCCGAGGCCCGGCTCACGAACGGATACTGGGCCACGTTGCGGGCGAGCCGCACGCGGCTGCTCATCACGATGTCGGACTCGGGCCCCGTGCCGCGGAGCCATTCGCCGACGTTGTTGGTGAGGGTTTCGAGGTTCATCTGCAGGTTCGAATCCATCGTGTCGATCGGTGTGGGGTCATGCAGTCGGCCGGTCGAGCCACCGCTGCTCCGTTTGGCGAATCTGGTCGCGGAACTCCTTCGCCCGCTCGTAGTCCTCGCACTCGATCGCCTCTTTCATGCCGGTGCGCATGCCGATCACGGCCGTGAGCCCGTCGGTGCCCTCCGGCAGCGGCTCGCCCCCAGCGACGGCCGGCCGCGACGGCCGCCGGCCCGTGTGCTGCGTGGCGCCGTGGATGTTGGCGATGAGTGGCTCCAGTTCCTTCTCGAAATGGACGTAGTCGTGCGGGCAGCCGAGCCGGCCCTGGTTGCGGAACTCGAAGAACGTGATCCCGCACATGTCACAGGCCTTCTGGTCGAGGGCCGCCAACTCGTCGGCGGTCTGGCCGACGCCCATCGGGCCGGTGAGCGCGCCGCCCGTCTGCGGCTTGCCCTCGCCCGGCCCGCCTCCGGCCTCCGACTGGTTGAGGTAGGCCCGAGCATGATCCTCGCAGAGATGGATCTCGCGGACCTCGCCCGCCTCCAACTCCGTGATATGGAACACCGCCGGCTTGTCGCACTGCTGGCACTTCATGAGGCTCTCCACCTGGACACGACCAATGATAGCGGTTTGGCTGGGGAGCGGGGGCGGGCTGGGCCCGGTTGTTGGCCTTTCGGTTCACCGGTAGTCTCTGCCACATGCCGCATCTCCCGGACAGGCCGCGGTTCGCCGAACTGGCGCGGACCGCCCGCCTCGTGCCCGTTTATCGCCGGCTGTTCGCCGACAGCCTGACGCCGCTCTCCGCCTTCGCCCGGCTCGACGCCGGCGATGCCGCCTGTCTCTTCGAGAGCGTGGTCGGCGGCGAGAACGTCGGCCGATACAGCTTTTTGGCGGCCGACCCCTTCCTGCGGCTCGAGGCCCGCGGGGCCGACGTGGAGATCATCGGCCGCGACGGCACCGAGCGGCTCTCGTGCGCCGACCCCCTGGCCGAGCTCGAACGGCGGATGGCCGCCTACCGTCCCGCCCGGCTTCCGGAACTGCCGCCGTTCACGAGCGGCGTCGTCGGCTGCGCCGCCTACGACAGCGTGCGGTACGTGGAGCGGCTGCCGAACCCGCCCGCCGACGACCTCGGCCTCCCCGACCTGTCGTTCGCCTTCTACGACCGGATGGTGGTGTTCGACAACGTCACCAAGGCGATCGACGTCGTCGTGCTCGCCCGGATAATCGACGAATCTCCCGCGGGCGTCGCGGCCGCCTACGACGAGGCCTGCCGCCGCATCGACGCCACGATTGCCCGGCTCTCGACGCCCTCCGATTGGCCCCCGCCGGCCGACATCGGCCCGCGGCCCGATCCCTACGCCGAACCGCCGCCGCTGCCGATCTCGTCGGCCTTCAGCCGCGAGGCGTTTCTCGCCGCGGTCGACCGGTCGATCGAATACATCCGCGCCGGCGACGTGTTCCAGGTGGTGCTCAGCCGCCGCATGGAGGTGCCGTTCAGCGGGCCGGCACTCGAAATCTACCGCACGCTGCGGGTCGTGAACCCGAGCCCGTTCATGTTCTACCTGCGGACGCCCGCCTACACGCTCGTGGGCAGCTCCCCCGAGATCATGGTGCGGGCCGTGGATGGCCGCGTCACCGTGCGGCCGCTCGCCGGCACCCGCAAACGCGGGGCCACGCCCGAGGAAGACCGGGCCCTCGCGGAAGACCTGCTCGCCGACCCGAAGGAGCGGGCCGAGCACGTGATGCTCATCGACCTCGGCCGCAACGACGTGGGCCGCGTGGCGGCCATCGGCTCGGTGACGCTCTCCGACGTGATGTCGATCGAGCGGTACAGCCACGTCATGCACCTCACGAGCAACGTGACGGGCCGGCTCAAGCCGGAGCTCACCGCGTTCGACGCCCTGCGGGCCTGCCTCCCCGCCGGCACGGTCTCGGGCGCCCCGAAGATCCGCGCGATGGAGATCATCGACGAGCTGGAGCCGGTCCGCCGCGGTCCCTACGCCGGCGCCGTGGGCTACGTCGACTTCGGCGGTGCGATGGACACCTGCATCGCCCTGCGGACGATCGTGGTGGCCAACGGCAAGGCCTACGTGCAATCGGGGGCTGGCATCGTGGCCGACAGCGTGCCGGAGAAGGAGTTCGAGGAGACGCTCAACAAGGCCAAGGGCATGCTCGTGTCGATCGCGATGACGGCCGCCCGGCTCGGTAGCCCCGACGCGCCGCGGTAGATCGCCTCAAAGAAGCCCCGGGCGGAAGCCCGGGGACTGGTTCGGACCGGTTCTGATTCACATCCGGTGACGATCACATGATTCGCTGCGAGCGGGCGACGGTGGAACGGGGCGGAAACGTGGTGGCCGAGGAGGTGACGCTGCGGGTGCTGCCGGGGCAGGCGTGGGCGGTGATCGGCCGCAGCGGCGCCGGCAAGAGCTCACTCCTCGCCGCGGCCGCGACGGCCCTGCCGCTGCATGCCGGCGAGATCCTCGTCGACGGTCATTCCGTTCGCCGCGAGCCGGAGGCCGTGCGGCGGGTGGTCGGCTATGTGCCGGCTCGCATGCCTGCCTGGCCGGGCATCCGCGTGGAGGAGTTCGTGGAGCTCTTCGCCGCGGCAGGCGCTCTCCGCAGTGACGGCCTGCAAGATGCGGTGGCCCGGGCCGTCGCGCTGGCGGGGCTCGCGAATCGCGGCCACGAGCCGCTTGACTCGCTCGACGAGGGGCACGCCAAGCGGCTGCTCGTCGCCCGGGCCGTCGTGCACGACCCGCACGTGCTCCTGCTCGACGACCCGTTCGGCGGCCTCGATCCGCTCGAACGGCGCGACCTCGAGCAGCTCGTGGCCGACGCCCATCTCATGGGACGCACGGTGCTCGCCGCGGTCGACGACGGCGACCTGCCCCCCTGTTTCACGCACTTGGCCGTGATGCGGGAAGGGCGGATCGTGGCGGAAGGGCCCACCGACCCGGCGGCGTTCGGCGCGGGGCGACGGTTTCGGTATCGGCTCACGTGCCGCGGCCGCGCGGAGGATGCGGCACGGAGCATGCGAGGGTTAGCTGCCGAGGTGCGGGCGGTCGATCTCGATCACGTGGAGGCCGTGATCGATCCGGCCGCATTGCCGCCGTCACGGCTCGTGGCGGCGGTCGTGGCTGCGGGCTTCGAGGTCGAGGCCGCAGGCTTTCACCCATCGTGGACCGCGCAGCTGCT
>CAZXIG010000195.1:0-1935 GCA_964640405.1 uncultured Candidatus Kuenenia sp. | reverse complement strand
GCTACGCTGCCTCACCCCACGCGCGGCGGACCTCGCCGAGGCCCTCGACGCAGAGGTCGTACTCGTGGCTGAGCCGCTCGAAGAGCAGCCGCTCCTCCGCCGCCTCCTCGGGCTCGAGCGTGCTGGCGAGCCAATAGGCCCGCTTGCCCGCCTCGCGGAAGTCGAGGAGGTGGTCCGCGCGGCCCGACGGCCGCCGTCGTTCGACCGCCTCCGGGTAGAGCCCGCTCCAGAAGAGCGTGTAGTCGCCGATGTGCCGATACTCGGCGAGGGCCTCGCCGGGATCGTGCTCGCGGGCCGCCACGAGCATCCGCGCCACGTCGGTCGGGCTCGATTCACCGGCCGGCGGAGGAACACCGGCGTCGTGCCGCAGGAACCGCACGAGCAGCAGGGCGACGTAATCCACCAGCGGCGGATCCACGACGCCCAGCCGGCTGTGGAAGGCGTATTCCGTCAGGCCCCGGAAGAAGCGGTCGATGTCGGAAGGTTCATGGGCGGCAAACATCGCAGCCTCGCACGAAAGGGGTGCGGCAGCTATCGTTGCTACGCGTCGTTATAGGCGGTGGTTCCCCTCCGAGGCCACAGGAATTCCCCTGAAATGGACGCCGGAAACGCTCTGCCGATCCTACTGGCCGCGGGCCGCGAGGGGACGCTCCGACCGCTCCTGGTGCAGCTCGTCGTGATCATCCTCGCCGCCCGGGCCGGGGCGGCCGTGGCCCGCTGGCTGCGGCAGCCGAGCGTGGTCGGCGAGATCGTGGCGGGGCTGCTGCTGGGGCCGTCGGCGCTGGGGGCATTCGCCCCGGATCTGTTCGCCGCCGTGTTTCGCGGCGGGGCAGGAGGGGGCGAGCTGGAGGCCGCGCTTACCGGCTTCAGCCAGATCGGCCTCATCCTGCTCCTCTTTCTCGTCGGCGTGGAGTTCGATTTCTCGCACATCCGTCGGCAGGGGCGGCTGGCGGCGGCCGTGTCGCTCGCCGGCATCGTGGCCCCGTTCGCGCTCGGCCTCGGGCTGGCGGCCTTCATGGCGCCGCGACTCGATGCCCTCGGCGCGACCGGGGCGATCGACACGCGGGCCTTCGCCCTGTTTCTCGGCACGGCGATGTCGATCACGGCGATCCCGATCCTCGGGCGGATCCTGATCGAGATGGGCATGCAGCACACGCCGCTCGGGGCGACGGTGATCGCCTCGGCCGCCTGCGACGATGCTGTGGGCTGGACGCTCCTCGCCGCCGTGTCGGCGATCGCCGTGGGCCGATTCGAGATCGCGGGGGTCGTGGGCATGATCGCCGCCACGCTCGCCTTCGCGGCGGTGATGCTGGTCGTGGTGCGGCCGCTGCTCCTCCCGCGGCTGGAGCGGGCCGTGGGGGCCGACGGCCGGCTGCCGCTCGGCATGCTCTCGTTCGTGCTCGCCGTGCTGCTCGCGTCGGCCTGGGTCACGAGCCAAATCGGCATCTTCGCGATCTTCGGCGGCTTCCTGCTGGGGGCGGCCCTCTCCGGTTCGCCCAGGGTGCGGGAGGCGTTTGCTTCCCAGTTCAACGACTTCACGACCGTCTTTTTTCTGCCGATCTTCTTCACCTACACCGGCCTGCGGACGAACATCGGCTCGCTCGGCAGCCCCGAGGCCTGGGGCTGGTGCGCCGCCGTGCTCGCGGTGGCGGTGGCGGGGAAGTGGGGAGGCTGCGGGCTGGCGGCCCGGCTCGGCGGCATGCCGGCGGGCGAGGCGGCCTGTGTGGGGGTGCTCATGAACACCCGGGCGCTGATGGAGCTGATCGTGATCAACGTGGGCATGGATCTCGGCGTGATCCCGCCGGCGGTCTACTGCATGCTCGTGCTGATGGCGATCGCGACGACGCTCATGGCCACACCGCTGGCCACCCGGCTCCTCCGCGGTAGCCGCTACGAGTCGCGGCTCACCGAACGCGGCTTCCTCGCCTGACGCCG
>CAZXIG010000194.1:0-5741 GCA_964640405.1 uncultured Candidatus Kuenenia sp. | reverse complement strand
ACCCCTGCTGATAGAGCAGGTTCACGCGAAACCGCCACTTCACGCCGTCGACGACCGCGGTGTGGGCGAAGTCGGCGCCGCCGTCGTGCTCGAGGATCTTTCGCTGCCGCTCGTCGAGCATCGGCAGGCAGAGCCGCTGCATTTGTTCATCGTCGAGCTTCGGCGCCTTGAGCGGCTGGAGGGCCCCCTTCACCCGCATGAACGGCGGCTGCCCCACCTTGAGGTGCAGGTCGCTGCCCTGGAGTTTGACGAGCGCCTCGAAGAGGCGGTCGATCTCGAGGGGGCCGCGGGGGCCCTGGGACGCCCGCACGCCGGCGGACGCCTCGGGGGCGGATGATTCGGTCGTGCTCATCGTGCAGGGCGGTGGAGCGGGGGGCGGAGCGGGAAGACCGGAGGAGGGAACGTGGATCAGCCGTCGGCGGGGCGGACGGGAATTCCTCGTCTCGCGAACAGTTCCTTGACCTCCCGAATCGTACACTTCCCGAAGTGGAAGATGCCAGCGGCCAGCGCCGCATCGGCCCCGCCCTGCTGAACCGCGTCGGCAAGGTGCTCGGGAGCCCCCGCGCCGCCGCTGGCCACCACGGGAATCCGCACCGCGCGGCTCACGGCCGCCGTGATCTCGAGGTCATACCCCTCCCGGGTGCCATCCCGGTCCATACAGGTGAGCACGATCTCGCCTGCGCCGAGTTCCTCGACCCGCCGCGCCCAGGCGACCGCCTCCAGGCCGGTCGGCACTCTGCCCCCGTTGATGAACACCTCCCATACCTCACGGCCGTCGCGCACCACCCTCTTCGGGTCGATGTTGACGACCGTGGCGCAGCTGCCGAGCCGGTCCGCCACCGCCGTCACGAGTTCGGGGGTCTTCACGGCCGAAGAATTGATGCTCACCTTCTCCGCGCCGGCCTGCACGAGCCGGGCCGCGTCGTCGAGCGTGCGAATCCCGCCCCCGACGGTGAACGGCATGTAGATCGTCTCGGCCACCCGCCGCACCATGTCGAGCACGATCCCGCGATCCTCGTGGCTGGCCGTGATGTCGAGAAACACCAGCTCGTCGGCCCCCTCCGCCTCGTAGCGGGCCGCCACCTCCACCGGATCACCGGCGTCGGCCAGCTCCAGGAACCGCGTTCCCTTCACGACCCGCCCCTTCTCCACGTCGAGGCAGGGAATCACGCGTTTGGCGAGCATGCGGATGCCTTCAACTTATGTCCGTCGAGGGAGCGGAGCCGGAATCGGCGGAAGCTCGAGGAGCATTGAAGATTCCGACCTTCCGGGGAATGAACTGCCGTAGGTCGTGGAAGGAGGAAGCTTCACCGCGACGAGACTTCTGCCGTTCCGGCGGCGTTGATCCGTTGACGCTCATGAGCCACGCACGATCCGCCCCTCGTCGGGGCTCGACGCGGTCGCATACAGCCGCCGCGGCATCCGCCCGGCGAGAAACGCCTGCCGGCCCGCGAAGCAGGCGGCCTTCATCGCGTGGGCCATCCGCAGCGGATCGGTCGCATGGGCGATCGCGGTGTTGAGCAGCACGCCGTCCACGCCCAGCTCCATCGCCTCGGCCACGTCGCTCGCCGTGCCCACGCCGGCATCGACGATGACGGGATAGTCGGGATCGTCCCCCTTCAGATACTCCATGCAGATGCGGAGGTTGTTGGCATTGAGGATGCCCTGGCCCGAGCCGATCGGGCTGCCGGCCGGCATCACGCTGGCGGCGCCGAGGTCCTTGAGCCGCCGGGCCACGACGGGATCGTCGCTCGAATAGACGAGCACCGTGAAACCGTCGGCCACGAGCTGGGCCGTAGCCTCGAGCGTGCCGACGGGGTCGGGCAGGAGCGTTTTCGGATCGCCGAGCACCTCGAGCTTCACCCACTCGGCCCCCGGATTGCCCAGTTCGCGGAGCAGCTCGCGGCCGAGGCGGGCCACGCGGACGGCGTCGGCAGCGGTGTAGCAGCCGGCGGTGTTGGGAAGCAGCGTGTAGCGGGCGAGATCGATGTGATCGAGGATGTTTTCGCCGGCGGCGTTCACGAGCCGCTCCCGCCGCACGGCCACGGTCACGCAGTCGGCGCCGGCGGCATCGAGGCAGCGGGCCATCTCGGCATGCGTGGCGTATTTGCCGGTGCCGACGATGAGCCGGCTGGCGAGCGTCATCCCGCCCACGCGGAGCGGGCCGTCGGCGCAGCCTCCCTCCGCCCGGTCTGCCGTTGCTCGCGTGGTCGCCGTCGTCGTCATGCCTTGCTCCACGTCAGCCGCCACCCACGAGCGTCACGATCTCCAGGCGGTCGCCCTCCTGCAACATGTGGCCGCCGAGCCGCGCCCGCGGCACGACCGATTCGTTGATCTCCACGGCGACCGGCCGGCCGTCGAGGCCGAGGCTCTCGAGGAGCGCCCGGGCCGTCGTGCCGCACGTCAACGCTCGAGGCTCACCGTTGACGACGATCGTGATCGTAGAATCGACGACCGTCATCGCACCTTCGCTCCGCCACCCCGCGGCTTGGCGATGTCGAGCGGCACGAGTTCGGCCATACCCGGGGCGTTCGCCATCTGCGAGTTCCACGGGATGCCGTAGGCCACGGTGACGCCCGTCGAGACGTCGGTCACGTAGAGCACCGACGGCGACATGTTCATGCCCGCCGGACCACCGACCGCGGCCATGCCCGAGAGGAGCGTGAACCGCGGGCTCTTCACCTTGCCCCCCTTGATCTCGAGATCCTTGAGCACGTTGTGCCGGTAGCTGCGGGTGAACTTGAGCGGCGTCTGGCCGAGCACGCCTCCGGAGAGGTCGCCCGTCTCGAAATCGAGGATGAAGAATCCTTCGATGCCGTCGTCGATCAGGGCCGTGCAGACGGCGAACGACTCTTCGACGAGCGACGACACGGCGTGCGCCGGCTGCGGCCGCCGCAGCCAGGATCCAACGGCCACGCCACCGGCGAGGAGCACGAGCGCCCCCCAAGCCAACGCACTTGCAGACGGATTACGTACGACCTTCATGGCAATGCTTCCTTCGGAGTTGGGTCAACGTCACTTCGCCGCCGGCTGCGGAGCCGGCGCGGCAGGCTGCTGGGCCGGTGGTGCCGGAGGAGTCGGCGGCGGATTCTGCGCCGGCGGCGCTGGCTGCGCGGGAGCAGGTGTCGCCGCCGGCTTCGGCGGCTCGGGCTTCGGCGGCTCGGCCGGCTTCGCGGCTTCCGGTGCCGGCGGCTTCGGCTCGGCGGGCGGAGGCGGAGGAGGAGGTGGTGGTGGCGGCAGGAGCTTCGGTGCCGGCGTCGCCACCGTCTGCGGGCCGGCGTGCGTGCCGACGAAGATCGACGTGCCGTCGGGCGCGAACGCCACCGTCCAGACGCTCGAAGGGAGCTTGGCAGGTCCTTCCTGTTCCCCCTTGGCGCTTACGTCCCACAGCTTGACCGCACCGTCGAGGCTGCCCGATACGAGGCGAGCGCCGTCGGCAGAGAAGGCGACGCTCGTCACCCAGTCCTTGTGGCCGGAGAGCACGGCGTATTCCTTCGAGTCCGACGTGTTCCAGAGCCGGATCGTGCGATCGGCACCGGCCGTCGCCAGCCGCGAGCCATCGGGTGAATAGGCAATGGCCCAGAGTGCGTCGCCGTGGCCTTCGAGTTTGCCCTTCTCGGTGCCGTCGGCCGCGTTCCAGAGCTTCACGACCTTGTCGCTGCCGCCCGTGGCGAGCGTGGCCCCGTCGCGGGAGAAGGCCACGGCGGTCGCGGCACCCGTGTGGGCCGGCACGGCTTTCACCTCGGCCCCGGAGCCCGTATCCCAGAGGATGACCGTGCCGTCTTCGCCTGCCGACGCCAGCCGCGTGCCATCGGGCGAGAAGGCCAGCGACCGCACCCAGCCCTTGTGCTTCTTGAGGTCGTGCTTGAGCGTGCGGGCCTGCAGATCCCAGAGCTTCACGAGCCCGTCGTAGCCGGCCGTCGCGGCCAGCTTGCCGTCGGCCGACACCTTCACCGCCCACACGGCCGTCGGATGGCCCGCAAGATCACCCACGCGGCTGCCGTCGGCAGCCTTCCACACGACGACGTCGCCCGGCCGGTAGAGCAGGCTCTCACCGCCGGCGGTCACGAGCAGGCTACCGTCGCGGGTGGAGTCGGCGGCGATGATCCACCGCTTGAAGTCGGAGAGCTTCGCGGCTGGCTGCGGCGGCGCGGGATCGGCTGCCTGCACGCCTCGGGGCATACCAACAGTCGCCAGGAGGATCACGGCCCACAGGCCACGCGTCGTAGGCTTCATCCCTATTCTCCTCGGAAACGACCTGCCTCGGGAATCACACCGTGTGGTGCATGGCAACTGTCGTGAGCCCGTGAGTATAGTGGCCTCTCCACCCGATTGGGAGCAGAAGAGACCATGGCGAAGTCGGCCCAGGCCAGTTCCGTGAAGCCCGCGAAATCATCGAGCCGCGGGCCGCGCCGGGCCGTGCTCGTCGCCAGCGGCGACCTGCGGGAGGAGGCCAATCGCGTCTGCTGGCCGGCCCAGAAGCAGCTCGAGGCCGATCTCACCGCGGTCTTCGCCCGAGCCGGCTGGACGCTCGAACGTGGCCACGCGGTCTCCCGCTCCCGCGGCCACGGCTTCATCGCCAGCGCTCGCGAAGGCCTCGACGTCTTCGCGACGATCGACGAGCAGGCACCGCTCGTCGTGGCCGAGGCGGTCTGGCAGTATTCCAACCATGTGCTGCCCGGTCTCACGACCCACAAGGGCCCGATCCTCACCGTGGCCAACTGGTCGGGGCAGTGGCCCGGCCTCGTCGGCATGCTCAACCTCAACGGTTCGCTCACGAAGGCGGGCGTCCCCTACGCCACGCTCTGGGCCGACGATTTTTCGAGCCCGAGCTTCGACCGCCACCTCAATGCCTGGCTCGACCACCGCGCCGTCCACCACGACACGAGCCACGTGGTGCCGATCGACCGCGTGAAGATTCCGCGGGCCGTCGCCGAGGCGGCCGGGGCGATCGCGGCCGACCTCCGCCGCCGGAAGGCCTTGATGGGCGTGTTCGACGAGGGCTGCATGGGGATGTTCAACGCGATCATCCCCGACCGGCTCCTGCACGCGACCGGCGTGTTCAAGGAACGGCTCAGCCAAAGCGCGCTCTACCACGAGACGACCCGCGTCTCCGATGCCGAGGCGAAGGGCGTGCTTCGCTGGCTCGAGAACGCAGGCATGCGGTTCCACTTCGGCAAGGACGAGGCCACGCACCTCACGCGAAGCCAGGTGCTCCTGCAGTGCAAGATGTACGTCGCCGCGGTGCGGCTCGCCGACCGCTTCGGCTGCGACTGCATCGGCATCCAATACCAGCAGGGGCTCAAGGATCTGCTGCCGGCGAGCGACCTCGTCGAGGGCATGCTCAACGACTCGAAGCGGCCCCCGGTCACCGCCGAGGGCTCGTCGCGGGTGCTCTTCAAGGGGCGGCCGCTCGTGCACTTCAACGAGGTGGACGAGTGCGCCGGGCTCGACGGCCTGCTCACGCAGCGGGTGCACGAGGCCCTCGGCGAGCCGGTCGAGAACACGCTCCACGACATCCGCTGGGGCGACTGGGACCAGTCGCGGTCGACCGACCAGTGGGTGTGGGTGTTCGAGATTTCGGGCGCCGCGCCGCCGAGCCACTTCGTCGGCGGCTGGAAGGGGGCGCAGGGCTTCCGGCAGCCACCGATGTATTTCCGGCTCGGGGGCAGCACGCTGGCCGGCGTGAGCAAGCCGGGCGAGATCGTCTGGAGCCGGATCTGGGTGGATGGCACCGGTGA
>CAZXIG010000193.1:0-5752 GCA_964640405.1 uncultured Candidatus Kuenenia sp. | reverse complement strand
CCGAGCGTGGCGTGCGGCCGCCAGCGAGGCAACTCATGCCGCCTGCGAGCCGGCGTGGGCTCATCAAGGTCGCTTCACGTATCCCGGATATGCTTCACCGGATTTTTTGGTCCGGGAGCTCCGTCTTGATGCCCTCGTCGAGCGGCATCGTGTCGGCCGCGGACGTGAGGCCGTGGGCGGCGAGGAGGGCCGTGAGGCGGCGTTCGAGGTCGGCCCGCGTGGCGGCGTGGGCGGGGTCTTGGCGAGGTTCACCAGCTCGCCGGGGTCGTTCGCGAGGTCGTACAGCTCGGGCTGGTGACGGTCGGGGGAGCCGTCGCCGTGCGGGTAGCGGATGAACTTCCAGCGGTCGGTGCGGATGCCACGGATGTTGGGCGTGTAGGGGAACTGCTTTTCGTAGTTGTATTCATAGAACCACTCGGTGCGCCAGGCGGGGTCGTTGCCGGCCACGAGCTTCATCCAGGAACGGCCGTCGATGCCGCTGATTGCCTGCGCGCCGCAGGCCTCCAGCAGGCTGGGGGCCACGTCCTGCGTGAGCACCTGCTCTTTCACCACCGCGCCATGCGGCAGGCCGGGGCCCCGGGCCACGAGCGGGATGCGGATGCTCGGCTCGTGCATCGTCCGCTTGTCGATCATGCCATGCTCCCCTTCGAGCAGGCCGTTGTCTCCCATGAAGACGACGATCGTGTTCTCGAACTGGCCCGAATCCTTCAGGAAGTCGACCAGCCGTCCCACGCTGTCGTCCACGGAGAGCACGGTGCCCCAGTAGGCATGCACCATGTTCTCGAAATCCTTGACGGCCTCCGGCCGCGTGTCGGGGAACGTCTTCCGCCAGTCGAAGAGCGAACCGTAGATGCCGTGCCAGGTGGTGAGCCGCTGCCGGATCCAGTCGGGCTTGCCATCGAGCTGGAAGGCACTGGCCGGATAGGGCACCCTCACGTCGTCGAACGCATGGGCGTATTTCTTCTCGGGGAAGTAGAAGGAGTGCGGCGCCTTTTGGCCGACGCAGATCGCCCACGGCTGGCCAGGCTTCCGCGCCCGGAGCCAATCGAGCGCGTAGTCGGTGACGATGGTCGTGTAGTAGCCGGATGGTGTCTCCCGCCGCTCGCCGTTGACGTTCCATTCCGTGTCGAAGTACTTCCCCTGGCCGGTGTGCGACACGAACCAGTCGAAGCCGGGCCGCGGGGCGTCGTTGTTCTCCCCCATGTGCCATTTGCCGACATAGGCCGTGGCCAGAAAAATCGCGAGGCAGGCGACGACCAGGTGGGCCATCGTGTCATCCCCGGAAAAGCGAGCGGCTCAGCGGCCGGCATGTTCCGGCCGGGCGAAGACCAGCCGGCCGGCGGTCGTCTGCAGCGTGCTCGTCACGGCCACGTGCACCACGCGGCCGATCTGGTCGCGGCCGTTCTCGACCACGACCATCGTGCCGTCGTCGAGGTAGCCGACGCCCTGGTCGGGCTCCTCGCCCTGCTTCACGAGCCGCACGGTGAGAGCGTCGCCGGGCACGTAGGCGGGCTTGAGAGCCAGGGCCACCTCGTTGACGTTGATCGCCGGCACCGACCGCACGCCGGCGATCTTCACCACGTTGGAGTCGGTGGTGACGATGCGACCGCCGAGCCGCTTGGCCATCGCCACCACCCGCGATTCGAGCGTCGTCTCGTCGTCGAGTTCGTCGCCGGGGGTGAGCACGTCGATCTCGACGAGCTTGTTGGCCCGGAGGCGGGCGAGCACGTCGAGGCCGCGGCGGCCCCGGATCCGCCGCTGTTTGTCGCCCGAGTCGGCCGCTGCCTGGAGCTCGTCGAGCACGAAGGAGGGAATCACGAACCGCGACTCGAAGAGGCCGGCCGCGGCGAGGTCGGCGAGCCGACCATCGACGATGCTCGTGGCATCGAGCACGTTGGGCCTGAGGCCGCGGACGTCGCGGGCGAACTCCACGAACGGGATCAGGAACCGGAAGTCGTCACGGGTCTGCAGCAGCAGGCTCGTGCACACGTAGCAGAGCACGGCGCCGAGCACGAGTGGCAGCCAGGTCCAGGTGGAATCTCGCGGATTGAGCGGCAGCACCGGCGTGAGGGCGAGCATCGCCACGTAGGTCAGGAACACGCCCACGAGCAGCCCGAAGTAGACGGCCGTGATCGTCGTCAGGTCTTTGCGGCGGATCAGCGCATCGACGGCCATCACGACCAGTGGCAGGGCCACGGAGCCGGCGATGACAGCCAGCGGGGCCCAGGTCGGTGCCTCGCGCATCGGCTCCGAATTGACGATGAGCACCGCGATGCCCACCGTCACCATCACGAAGATCGAGCGGAGGATGACGAGGGCCATGGGCGACTGACCGTTGAAAGGAGGCGGGACACCAACTGTACCACACCGCCCATCGCGAATCCTTCAGCCGAGGCGGCGGTCGTGATCCAGTTCCAGGAACCGGTCGGTCATCCCGGCGATGTAGTCGGCCACGCTGCGTCGCACGCCAAACGTCTCGGTCCGCTGCCGGAAGTTCGCCGGAAGTTCCGCCGGATGGGCGCAGTACCACTCGAACAGCCGCGTCAGCCGCCCCTGGGCCGGCACCCGCACCTCCAGCACCCGGGGGCAGCGATAGACCCGCTCGAACAGAAACTTTTCGAGCTGCCGCTTGCCGGCCGCGACCGCCGGGGCATGGGCCACGATCCGCCGCCCCGGCCGGCCGTCGGGCCCGCGCCACGCCTGCCGCACGGCCGCGACGGAGTCGATGCCAAGGGTGTCGATCATCGCCCGGCTCATGCCGATCAGTTCGGCCACCTGCATGTCGACGAGCTCGTGGAGCACCGTATGCCGCAGCTCGGAACCCTCGAGCCGGCCGTACCGGTCGGCCACCCGTTCCGCGGCCTCGGCGACCAGCGGCAGCTCCAGGAGCTCATCCATCCGCACGAGCTTCAGCTCGACGGCATCGTCGGCGTCGTGGGTGTCGTAGGCGATCGAGTCGGCGGCATCGACCACCTGGGTCTCGAGCAGCGGTGCCGGTGCGGAGCCGTCCTTCTTGCGCGTGGCCTGGGCGTCGAGCACCTCGCGGGAGAGGTTCAGCCCCGGAAACTCGGCATACCGCCGCTCGAGAAACTCCATGATCCGCAGCGCCTGCGCGTTGTGGTTGAAGCCCCCCTCGTCGCGGAGCAGTTCGGCGAGCGTGTCTTCGCCGGCGTGGCCGAGCGGCGGATGGCCGATGTCGTGGGCGAGGGCGAGCGTCTCGACGAGGTCCTCGTTGAGGCCGAGCGCCCGGGCGAGCGTGCGGGCGATGCTCGTCACCTCCAGCGTGTGCGTGAGCCGGCTGCGGTGGTAGTCGCCGTGGTAGCCGGTGAAGACCTGCGTCTTGTGGGCGAGCCGGCGGAAGGCGGCCGAGTGCACGATCCGGTCGCGGTCGCGCTGATACGGACTGCGCACCGGATGTGGCGGCTCGGGATGCACGCGACCGGCCGAGTCGGTGGCATGCATCGCCCAGGGGGCGAGCGTGAGCGACTCGCGGGTGCGCCAGTCGAGCGGGGGCCGGGCCGCGGTCATGAGGCCTCCCGATCGCGGGCGGCGGTCAGCTGCTGCCACAGCGCGTCGAGCGCCTGCGGAAGCACCTTCACGCCCGCGATCGTGGGCATGAAGTTCACGTCGCCGTGCCAGCGGGGCACGATGTGCCAGTGAAGATGGCCGGGCAGGCCGGCGCCGGCGACCGCCCCGAGGTTGAGCCCCACGTTGAAGCCCTGGGCCTGCATCTCCCGCTCCATCAGGCCGCACCAGCGGACGATGCACTGCTGGAGGTCGAGCAGCTGCTCTGGCGAGAGCGCGGCGAGCGTCGCCCGATGGTCGAGCGGCGCCACGAGCAGATGGCCGTTGGCATACGGAAATCGGTTGATCACCACGCAGGCGTGCGACGTGCGTTCGAGCACGCCGAGCGGGCGGTCATGGGCCGCATCGGCCGCCGCGGCGCGGCAGAGGAAGCAGGCATGCTCGGCGCCGGGCCGCCAGGCCCGCGGCTCGACGGGTTCGGCGGGCGTGCCGCGATCCTGGCCCTTCACGTAGCCCAGCCGCCACGGGGCCCACAGCGTCTCGATGCTCATGGCCACAAGACTACCGGAAACCGCCGCTGCGTGCGGTGGACGCCGTCCCTATGATGAAGTCCGGTCCGTGGCGAACCGGCGAGGCAGGCGACGTGGAATTCAAGGTCGAGACCGACGTCTTTTCCGGGCCGATGGATCTGCTGCTCTACCTCGTGAAGAAGCACGAGGTGGACGTCACGGCCGTGCCGATCTCGCAGATCGCCACCGAGTTCGTCGCCTATCTCGACGTGCTCGAAGACCTCGCCATCGACCAGGTGGGCGAGTTCGTGGACCTCGCCAGCCTGCTGCTCGAGCTGAAGGCGCGGGCGCTCGTGCCGCGGCCCGAGGAGACCGAGGAGCCGGTCGAGCTCGTCCGCGAGGATCTCGTGCAGCGGCTCCTCGAATACAAGCAGTTCCGCGATGCCGCCACGCTTCTCGAGGATCGGGCCCGGCAGTGGGAGCTGCGGTTCACCCGCTCGGCCACCGACGAGGCCGCAGCCCGGGGCGAGCCGCCCGAAGTGACCATCGGCGACGTGCACGTGTGGGATCTCGTGGGGGCGATGTCGCGGGTGCTCCGCAAGCGGGAGAAGCGGCGGCCGCGGCAGATCGTCCACGACGACACGCCGATCGAGACGCACATGAACCGCATCGAGGCGCTCGTGGCGGAGCAGGGGAGGGTGGCGTTCACCACGCTCTTCGACGACGATATGCCTCGGTCGCGGGTGGTCGGTATCTTTCTCGCCGTGCTGGAGCTCGTGCGGCGGGGCCGCCTCGGCACCCGCCAGGAGCAGCTCTTCGAGGAGATCTGGCTGCAGCCGCCCACCGCCGCGCCCGCACCGCCCGCCTCACCGGACAAAGAATGATCGACAACTCGCCCTTCCGCACGCTCGTCCACAAGGGGCTCACCGTCGAGGGCTACTCGCGGGCCGCGGTGCAGAGTTGCTGGCGGATCCCGGAACTCAAGCTCGGCTTCGACCTGGGCTCGCAGCCCTGGGGCTTCATGGCCACGAGCACCTGGTTCGTGACGCACACCCACCTCGACCACATCGCGGCGCTCCCCGTCTACGTGGCCCGGCGGCGGATGATGAAGATGGAGCCGCCCACGATCTACCTCCCCGAGTCGGCGATCGAGCCGATCGAGAAGCTGCTCCGAGCCGTGTCGCGGCTCGACCGCGGCCGGCTGCCCTGCACGCTCCTGCCCGCCCGACCCGGCGAGGAAATCGAGCTTTCCCGCGAGCACGTGGTGACGGTCTCCCCCACCTGTCACACGCTGCCCAGCGTGGGCTACGTGGTGTGGGACCGTCGCCGCAAACTCAAGCACGAATACCAGGGGCTGCCCGGCGACAAGATTCGCGACCTGCGGCTCTCCGGCGTGGACGTGACCCACGAGATTCGCACGCCGCTCGTGGCCTACCTCGGCGACAGCGCCCCGGAGGGGCTCGACCGCTGCCCGGCGATGTTCGAGGCGACGATCCTGATCACCGAGCTGACCTTCGTGGCCCACTCCCACCGCAAGGAGAAGATCCACAAGTTTGGCCACATGCACCTCGACGACCTGCTCGCCCGCCGCGACCGGTTCCGCAACGAGGTGGTGATCGCGACGCATTTCTCGACCCGCTACACCGACGAGCGGATCAAACGGATCATCGCCAAGAAGCTCCCCGACATGCTCGACGGCCGGCTTCAAATCTGGCTGT
>CAZXIG010000192.1:1416-5804 GCA_964640405.1 uncultured Candidatus Kuenenia sp. | reverse complement strand
CGGCCGAGCAGCTCACCGAGCCGCTTGGCGACGGGTGCGAGCGAGAAGGCGGGCTCGTGCCCCTTGCCCGCAGGCCGGCCGAGGTGCGACATCAGCACCGCCTTGCCACCGCGGTCGAGGATCGAGCGGATCGTGGGTAGCGCCATGCGAATCCGGCGATCGTCGGTGATGGCGCCGGCGTCGTCCTGGGGAACGTTGAAGTCGACGCGAACGAGGATCGTCTTGCCTGCGGGGTCGATATCGGCGACGGACTTCTTGGCCATGGCTGCGGTTGCTCCTGAACAATGGTGACGGGTCGGGGGTCACGGGGAAAATGGTCACGGGTTCGGGGCGGCATTGTAATCCGGACCCTGCCGACGGTGGCGGCACCGCGGCGTTGGTGGCAGAATGATGGACTTTTCACCACTTCACGGAGAACCAACGATGCGGTCGAGGACAATCGTCGCGTGGGGTCTGGTCGCCACGCTGCTCTGTACGGCGGCGGCTGCCGAAGCGGCGAATCCCGCGCGGCTCCTCGTCGTCACGGTGACGACCGGCTTTCGCCATGCCTCGATCGCGACCGCCGAGCCCGTGCTCGAGGAGCTCGGCCGCACCAGCGGCCTGTTTCACGTCGATTTCCTGCGGATGCCCCCGGGCAGGCCGCCGGCACCCCGGCCCCCCAAGCGGGCCGACGGCACGAGCGATGCCGACTGGCAGGCCCAGGAAGCCGCATTCAAGAAAGAGCAGGACACATTCAAGGCCGCCGACGCGGTGTGGCAGGCGGGGCTCAAAGAGCAATTCGCGAAGGCGTTCTCGGCCGAGGCTCTCGCGCAGTTCGATGGTGTCATCTTCGCCAACACCACCGGCGACCTGCCGCTGCCCGATCTGGGCGGCTTTCTGGAGTGGATCAAGTCGGGGAAGGCGTTCATCGGCATGCACGCGGCCACCGACACGCTCAAGCAGTCGGATGCCTATGTCGAGATGATCGGCGGCTATTTCGCCGGTCATCCGTGGAATGGCAGCGGCGAACACGCGTTCGTGGTGCACGAACCGAGCCACCCCGTCGTGGGCATGCTCGGCGAGCGGTTCCGCTGGAAGGATGAGATCTACCAGTACGACCTGCGGTACAAGCCCGAGACCCTGCGGGTGCTCGTCAGTCTGGACATGGTGGCCAGCCATCCCAAGGAGCCCTGGCACGTGCCCGTGGCCTGGGTGCGGGAGTACGGCAAGGGCCGCGTGTTCAACACGAACTTCGGCCACAACGACGCCACCTGGCGGGAGCCGCGGTTCCAGAAGCACATCGAGCAGGGCATCGCCTGGGCCCTCGGTCGCTTCGCTGCCCCGGCCGAGCCGAACCCCGACGTGCAGGCGGCCGAATACGTGCGGAGCGCCGTCGCCGCCGCGGCCACCGTCGTCAACAAGAACACCGACGACCTGCTCGCCAAGGCGAATGCGAAGATCGCGGCCAGCCCGGCCTGGGCCACCGGACTGCGGCCGATGCTGCTCGAGATTCGCGGGCCGAAGCCGGCCGATCGGGCCGCGGTGCTCACGAAGCTGGTGGCCGAGATCGAGAAGCCCTAACCTGACCCGCACGATGGACCGACCGCCCGCCACCCGGCCCGTGATCGCCTGTACCGCCGCCCATCTGCCGGCGATCAAGGCCATCTACAACCACGCCATCCTGCACTCGACGTCCCTGTACGAGTATCACGAGCGGACCGACGCCGTGATGGAGGAGTGGTTCGCGGTGCGGGCTCGCGACCGCACGCCGATTCTCGGCATCGAATGGGAGCCGGGCGTGCTCGCCGGCTTCGCGACCTGGGGACCGTTCCGGCTGCGGCCGGCTTACAAGTACACGGTGGAGCACTCCGTCTACGTCGACGAACGGTTTCGGGGCCGCGGTGTCGGCCGCCGCCTGCTCGACGCGATCATCGCCGAGGCGCGGGCCCGCGATCTGCACACGCTCGTCGCGGGCATCGACGCCTCGAACGCCGCCAGCATCGGCCTCCATCGGGCCGCCGGCTTCACGTGCTGCGGCACGGTCTACGAGGCCGGCTTCAAGTTCGGCCGCTGGCTCGACCTCGAGTTCTGGCAGCTCGTACTCGAGACGCCGAAGCATCCGGTGGATGGCTGAGGATCAAACCCGCGGCAGTTCGTAGCCCTTGCGGTATTCCCGGCTGAAGAGCCGGTTGGCTTCGGCGTCGGTCGAGCGCTCCGCCTTCGGGTCGATCGTGAGCTCGCGGCCGAGTTTGAGCTTCGTCACGTCGAAGTCGATCGGGTTGTCGGCCAGGTACCCCTCGAAGCTCTCCCACGTGGCGGCCACACGCGGATCGTCGGCGGCGAGCGTAGGTCTCGTGCCGGCAGACACGGTCTCGCCGAGCGCCCACGACACGTTGCCCAGATGGGCCAGGGCGCTCGACAAATGACCGTCCTCGATATCGAGATGCAGGTCGCCGTGCCGGCGGCTTCGCACGGCGGCGACGAAGTTCGCGAAATGGTCGCGGTAGCTGCCCCCCGACCAGGCGCCGAGCTGCTTGCCGTCGTAGTCGAACGCCGCGCCCGACATGTAGTTCGGCGCGACCGCGAAGCCCTCGGTGCCGTACCAGACGTTGCAGGCGCCCGTGAACGGCTGCGGTCCCTTCAGGCCGTAGGTCACGGGCGTCTTGAACGGCAGGCCGCGGACGTCGGAAATGAGCAACGCGTCGTCCCACTGGAAGATGGTCACCTGGCAATTGGCCACGTCGCCGTTGTCGACGTAGCCGAGGCGGCCGCCGAGGCTCACGACCCGCTTCGGCAGCTCCTGCTTGCCGAGGCCCCAGCGGCCCTTGTCGAGCTCGTGCGGATTCTGGTTGCCCAGGTCGCCGTTGCCGGTGAGGTGGGTCCAGTGCCAGTCGTAATGCAGTCGTTTCCGCTTCGGCACTTCGGCCGGGGCGGGGCCCGCCCAGAGATCGAAGTCGAGGCCGGGCGGAATCGGGGTGGGCGTGTCCACGAGGCCGATGCTGGGCCGCGGCTTGAAGCAGATCGCATGGGCCGCCTTCACGGGGCCGAGCTTCCCGCTGTGGACGAAGTCGAGCGTCTCCCGCATGCCGGTCATGCTGCGGCTCTGCACGCCCATCTGGCACATCCGGCCGAGCTTCCGTGCCCACTGCGTGATCACCCGGCCTTCCTCGACATTGTGGCTGCAGGGCTTCTCGACGTAGACGTCCTTGCCCGACTGCATCGCCCAGATGGCCATCAACGCATGCCAATGATTCGGCGTCGCGATCGTCACGGCGTCGATGTCGCGGCGGTCGAGCAGGTGGCGAACATCCGGCACGTATTCCGGCGGGCGATGTTCGTTCTTGAAATGCTGCTCGCAGAGCCGCACGTAGGCCGAAGGGTCGCAGTCGCAGATGGCGACCAGCTCGACTCCGGGCACGCGCCGCACTTCGGCGACGTGGCTCCGCCCCTGCCCGTTCACACCGATGACCGCCATGCGGACCCGGTCAGACGGGCTCTGCGCCGAGGAGGCGTCCGACTCGGTCGCGGCGCGGCCGACCGTCACGCCGGAGACGGCGACGGCGGTCGCGGCCAGGGCTTGTTCGATGAAATCGCGGCGGGAGGGATGCATGGCAGAAGGGCTCCAAAAGGTCCCTCAAGCCTACACGGCGGTTCGCCTCGCGGCATCAGGGGGCTCGGCCGCCGGCCATGAATCAGCGGCGGTGTTTTCAGGCCCGTGTCCGCCCGGCTTTTTTGCCTGCCGCGACTCCGTTGCCGGCGCCCGCTCGCCCGCGAGGCCCGGAACGAGAGGGCGCCGCGAGGGCCGTGTCGTAGGACACGCTCAGCACCTTGGCCCCGCCGCGGCCCGCGGCCGCCACGGCATGCGGGATGGTCGCATGGAGGTAGAGGCTGTCTCCGGTGCCGAGCAGAATCTGCTCCTCGCCGTAGGCGACCTTGACCTCCCCTTCGAGCACGAACAGAAACCGCTCGCCGTCGTGGCTTTCGGGCTGCCGGCGATTGCCGTTGCTGGAGATATGGAGAATCGCCGGCTGCATCCGGCGATCCCGCCACTGATCGGCCAGCGTCTCGTGCACGACACCGGCACGGCCCGAGCCGACCGTGCCGTTGCCCCGCTTCACGACGACATACTGCGGCGGGATCGACAGCCCCTCGACGAGCGAGTCGACACCGCACTCGAGCACCTGTGCCAGGCGGACGAGCCCCTCCAGCGACGGTGCCAGCAGGCCGTTTTCCAGCTTCGAGAGCCAGCTGACGGTGAAATCCGTTCTGGAGACGACCTCCTCGAGCGTCAGCCGACGGGCGAGGCGGGCGGCGCGAACTCGGCGGCCCAGATCCGCAAGATTGACAGTGTGATTCATGGTCGTAGCAGGAGTATGCTTCCGACCCGCCACACCTACAAGAGGGGTCAA
>CAZXIG010000192.1:0-1316 GCA_964640405.1 uncultured Candidatus Kuenenia sp. | reverse complement strand
CGGGGCCGACAGCAGTTTCAGGCCGCCATTATCGAGTTCCGGGCCGGTATAGACGCGGAGTTGACGGATCGCCATGGGCACACTCCCTTGCCATGAGGCTGTTTGCTCGGGAGTCCGCCGTGCCGGACTGGTGAGGACGGCCGTCATCGTGACGATCGACGACTCCCGATACCACCTTCATCGGCAGTCTCGGCCGTCGAGGTTTGACCGAAGTCCGCGGTCGTAGCGATCCTGCCGGCGATGGCCGGTAAGCCGGGCAAACTGGAGCGATCCGTCAAGCCGCGCCGGGCTTCCCGCCGACCCGCCCCGCCCGGAAAGCCTCGCCGATGCTCGTGGGTACCAAGGCCTCCGCCTGCAGGAGCCGGGCCCGGTTTTCGGCGGTGGAGGCCTTCATTTCCTGCTCCCGCGCGATCGCCACGCTCCGCCGTTCCTCGGCCTTGGCCCGCGCGACCCGTGTATCGGCCTCGGCCTGATCGGCCTGCAGCCGGGCGCCGATGTTCTCCCCGACCTCGATGTCGGCGATGTCGATCGACACGATCTGGAACGCCGTCTGAGCGTCGAGGCCCCGCTGCAGCACGGCCTTCGAGATCGTGTCGGGATGCTCCATCACCTCGAAGTGGCTGTCGGCCGAGCCGATCGACGTAATGATGCCCTCGCCCACGCGGGCGATGATCGTCTCCTCGGTGGCGCCACCGATCAGCTGCTGGAGATTCGTCCGCACCGTGACGCGGGCCCGGATCTTGAGTTCCACACCGTTCTTGGCCACGGCTGAGAGCGTCGACTTGCCGCTCGCCGTGTCGGGGCAGTCGATGACCTTCGGATTGACGCTCGTCTGCACCGCGTCGAGCACGTCGCGACCGGCGAGGTCGATCGCACAGGCACGGTCGAAGTCGAGATCCAGATCGGCCCGCTGCGCCGCGATCAGCGCCCGGATCACGCGGGGCACGTCGCCGCCGGCGAGGTAATGGGCCTCGAGCCGGCGGCAGGTGATGTCGGGCCCGAGCCCGGCCTGCGTGGCCATGATCCGCGCCTGCACGATCGTGCGGGCGTTGACCTTCCGCAGGCTCATGCCGAGCAGCTCGAGAAAGCCGACGCGGGCCTTCGACCAGTAGGCCTGAAACCAGAGCTGCCCGTAGTTGAACACGAGCAGCAGCATCGTGAGGGCGAGAATGCCCAGGATGATGCCCGCAGCGACGAGTGCGGGGAACGGGAGCGGCAGGGCGGGGTCGTTCATGGGGGGCCTCGGCGTGGCGGGTCGGCGTGACCCGTCCTGCAAGGGTAGTTCGCAAATCGGGGCCGTCCAAACGGGGGCTGCC
>CAZXIG010000191.1:0-5849 GCA_964640405.1 uncultured Candidatus Kuenenia sp. | reverse complement strand
ACCTCGGCCTCGACAAGCGGTACGAGCAGCTGATCCACCACAACTTCGTCTTCTCCGAGGATCCGCACGCGGAGTTCGAGTCGATCTACCGCCGCGGCGAGCCCGCCCCCGATCCGACCTGCTACGTCTGCGCCCCGGCGGTCACCGAGCCGGAGGTGGCGATCCCCGGGGGCGAGGCCCTCTACGTGCTCGTGCACACGCCCTATCTGCGGCCGCACCACGACTGGAAGAAGATGCTGCCGGAGTATCGCAACACGATCATCCGCAAGCTCGAGCGGACCGCCGGCATGAAGAATCTCGAGAAGCACATCGTGTTCGAGAAGGCCCTCACGCCGCAGGACATCAACGACCGCTACCACGTGCTCGACGGCGCGATCTACGGCCTGGCGAGCCACGGCAAATACCTCGGCGCCTTCAAGCCGGCCAACCGGTCGCCAGACATCGAGGGGCTCTACCTCGCCGGCGGCTCCGCGCATCCGGGGCCCGGCATGCCCATGGTGATGATGTCGGGCTGGATCGCGGCCGACTGCGTCGATCAGGACAAGCTCGTCGCCCGCGGGAGTCCCGCCCGCGCCGCCGTCGCCGTCTGACGGGCTGGCCGCTGCGGCTCGGGGCTGCCCGTGCCCTCTCGCCGGACGTTCGCTACGGACATCCTGTCCTTCGCTCACTCGATGCTGGCTGCGCTCTCGCCATCCTGGCTTCGCTTGCCAGCAACGCCGGCTCGAGGGCACGGGCAGCCCCTCGCTGAACGTCGTTTGGCTCTCGCCTATAAAAGCCCCCAGGCGCAAGCCGGGGGATCGCCGGCTACCATCTCCCTTCGACTCCACCCCTCCATCCCCCGTCGATCGATGACCACCGTCAACCGTGATCCAGCCGCTGGTGAGAGAGAGGCGGAACTCCCGCCCTTCTCGCACTGGCTCAACGGCTGGTTCATGTTCTACGTGCGCCGCTACCTGCGGCGGCACTTTCATGCGGTGCGGGTGCTGAAGCAGGCCGATGGACGATCGCATCCGGATCTCGGCGGCCGGCCGGTGCTCGTCTACACGAACCATCCGGGCTGGTGGGATCCGCTGATCTTCCTGTTCGTCGGCGAGCGGCTCTATCCGCCCCGCATGAGCTACGGTCCGATCGATTCGGGGGCACTCGGCAAGTACAAGTTTCTCGAGCGGATCGGGTTCATCGGGATCGACCCGGGCACGTGGCGGGGCTCCGCGCGGTTTCTGCGGATGGCGCGGGCGGCCGGCCGGCGGAGCGACGTGATCTTCTGGACGACGGCACAGGGGGAGTTCGCCGATCCGCGCCGGCGGCCGGTCGAGATCCGGCCGGGCGTGGGGCATGCGGTGGCCGCGGCCGAGGAGGGCGTCGTCGTGCCGATGGCGGTCGAGTATCCGTTCTGGAACGAGCGGCTGCCGGAGGCGCTCGTGGCGTTCGGGCCCGTGCTGCGGCCGACGGACGCGCCCGGTCGATCCGCCGACGAATGGACCGCCATCCTCGCCCGGGAACTCGAGGCCACGCAGGATCGGCTGGCGGCGGCTGCCCAAACCCGTGATCCCGCGGCGTTCACCACGCTGCTCTCCGGCCGCGTGGGCGTGGGGTTCGTCTACGACGCGGTGCGGCGGGCGGGGGCCTGGCTGCGGGGCGAACGGTTCGACGCGGCGCACGGCGGGAGCGACTCATGAGCCCGCTCGCGATCGGGATCGTGGTGGCGCTCGCAGCGGCCCTCGCGGCGCTGCCGGCCCTGCTCACGCTCGCGAACCTGCGGGCCTTCGCCCGCACGCCCCGGAGCCCGGTCACACCGCCGCGGCCCGCCGTTTCGGTGCTCGTGCCGGCGCGGAACGAGGAGGCCGCGATCGGCCGGCTCTGCCGTGACGTCCTCGCCAGCGAGGGCGTCGATCTCGAACTCGTGATCCTCGACGACGACAGCCAGGACGGCACGGCCGAAATCGTGGCCGGTATCGCCGCCGCGGATCCGCGGGTGCGGCTCGTGCCCGGCCAGCCGCTACCGGCGGGCTGGTGCGGCAAGCAGCACGCCTGCTGGCAGCTCGCCGCCGCCGCGCGGCACGACACGTGGGTCTTCCTCGACGTCGATGTGTCGCCCACGCCCGACGCCATCTCGCGGGCCGTCGCCTTTCTCGATGCCTCCGGCGCGGCGCTCGGCGGCGGCTTCCCGCGACAGGTGACCGGTTCGTTCCTCGACTGGCTCCTGCTTCCGCTGATCCACTTCATCCTGCTCGGCTTTCTGCCGCTCGGCCGCGCCCGCCGCGACAACTCGCCCGGGCTCGCGGCCGGCTGCGGCCAGTTCTTCGTCACGCGCCGGCGCGACTACGAGCGGGCCGGCGGCCACGCGGCCATCCGCGGATCGCTGCACGACGGCGTGAAGCTGCCGCGGGCCTATCGCCGCGCCGGCCTGAAGACCGACGTCTTCGACGCCAGCGACATCGCGTCGTGCCGGATGTACACCCGCAGCCTCGACGTCTGGCGAGGCCTCGCGAAGAACGCGACCGAGGGGATCGGCAGCCCCGCCACGATCCTGCCGTTCACGCTCCTGCTCGCCGGCGGCCAGATCCTGCCCGTGATCCTCGTGGCGGCCGGCCTCGCCACCGGCTGGCGCGGCTGGCCCGCCTGGGCCGTGCCCACCGCGATCGCTGCGGCTTTCCTCGCCTATCTGCCACGGATGCTCGAGGCGGCGCGATTCCGTCAGAGCTGGTCGAGCGTGCTCGCCCACCCGCTCGGCATCGCCGTGTTTCTCGCGATCCAGTGGTGGGCCCTCGCCCGCCGCACGCTCGGCCTCCAAACCGCCTGGCGCGGCCGCTCACTCGCCCCGCAGTAGTGAGCGGGCGCGGGTGACGCGGGCGATCGCCTCGTCGGCGGAGGCCGCGAGGGCGGTGAGGTGGCCCATCTTGCGGCCCGGACGCGGCTCCGATTTGCCGTAGAGATGCAGGCTCACGCCGGGCACGCCGAGGGCCGCGGCCCAGTCGGGCTCACCACGCTCCCAGCAGTCGCCGAGCAGGTTGGCCATCGCGGCCGGCGCGAGTTGCCGGGTCGAGCCGAGCGGCAGGCCGCACACGGCCCGGACCTGCTGGGCGAACTGGCTCGTCTCGCAGGCCTCGATCGTGAGGTGGCCGGAATTGTGCGTCCGCGGGGCGATCTCGTTGACGAGCACCTCGCCCGAGCGGGTCACGAAGTATTCGACGCAGGCCACGCCCACGACGTCGAGGGCCGCGAGGATCTTGCGGGTCGTCTCGACGGCCGTCGCGAGCACCCGTTCCGGAAGCCCCGAGGGCACGCTCGAGACGTCGAGGATGTGATGGGCATGGGCGTTCCGCGATGGCGCGAAGGCCGTCGTCTCGCCGTCGAGTCCACGGGCGGCCACGACCGAGATCTCGCATTCGAAGTCGACCCAGCCCTCGAGTACCAGTTCGCAAGGTCCGGTCGGGCCGTCGCCGAGGGCCTCCCAGGCTGCGGCGACATCGGTCGGCGCCACGAGCTTCCGCTGCCCCTTGCCGTCGTAGCCGAAGGCGGCGGTCTTGAGCACGGCGGGCAGGCCGAGCTCGCGTACGGCCGCCTCGAGTTCGTCGCGGGAGCGGACCGTGCGGTGCGGGGCACAGGCGAAGCCGTGCTTCACGAGGAAGGCCTTCTCGCGGGCGCGGTCCTGCGTGATGAAGAGCACGTCGGGATGCGGCCGCACGGGCACCGACAAGGCGGCCAGCGCCCGGGCGGCCTCGGCCGGCACATTCTCGAACTCGAACGTGACCACCGCGAGCGACTTCGCGACCGCCGCCAGCCAGTCGCCATCGGCATAATCGCCCACGTGCACCCGGTCGCAGTGCCGGGCGGCCGGGCAGTCGGCCACGTCGCTCAACGCCTCGACGCGGTAGCCCATCCGCTTGGCGGCCTGGGCGAACATCGAGCCGAGCTGGCCTCCGCCGAGGATGCCGAGCGTGGCACCGGGCAGGATCGGTCGTGCAGCGCCGTGCGACACGCGCTACCGCTCCGAGGGACGTTCGGACCAGGCCGACGATTCGCCGTTGAGATCCTCCCGCAGCACGCGGGCGGTCTGCTCGGCACGGTAGGCGATCAGCCGGTCGCGGAGCGACGCATCCTCGAGCGCCAGGATCGCCACGGCGAGAAGCGCGGCATTGGCGGCCCCGGCCGGGCCGATGGCGAGCGTGCCCACGGGAATGCCGGCGGGCATCTGCACGATCGAGAGCAGCGAGTCGACGCCCCGCAGCACGGCCGACTCGACCGGCACGCCGAGCACCGGCAGGTGGGTCTGGGCGGCGAGCATGCCGGGCAGGTGGGCCGCGCCGCCGGCGCCGGCGATGATCACCTTGAGGCCCCGCGCGGCGGCCGACTTCGCGTAGTCGGCCAGCTTGTCGGGCGTACGATGGGCCGACACCACCTCGCAGGCGTGCGGCACGCCGAGCTGAGTGAGCACGTCGGCCGCCCGCTGGAGCGTGGCCCAGTCGGACCGGCTCCCCATGACGACGCCGACGAGCGGGGTTGGCGAAGCGGAGGCAGGCACGGGGGGCACCATCTCACGGAGGGGAAGAGTCGCGGCCCGAGGCCGCATCCTGCGAGCATCTTGCTCCGGACCATCCGCCGATGCAACCTGACCGCATGGCACGCCCGCTTCCCGACATCCTGAAGATCCGCTGGCCCGAGGGAGCCGACCGCCCGCCGGCCGACACGGAGGCCGCGCTCGACCGCGCCGCCGACATCCTGCGCGCCGGCAGCCTGGTCGCGATCCCGACCGAGACGGTGTACGGCCTCGCGGCCGACGCCCTCGATGCCGAGGCCGTCGCGGGCATCTTTCGGGCGAAGGGGAGGCCGTCCACGAATCCGCTGATCGTGCACGTGAGCGACGCGGCGATGGCGCGACGGCTCGCAGGGGCTTGGCCTGTGTCCGCCGAGGCGATTGCCGCGCATCTCTGGCCGGGGCCGGTGACGGTGGTCGTGCCCCGCGGGCCCTCGGTTCCCGACATCGTCACCGCCGGCGGGGCCACCGTCGCCCTGCGGTGCCCCGATCACCCGCTCGCCCGCCGGCTCATCGAGAAGGTTGGCCGCCCATTGGCGGCGCCGAGCGCGAATCGTTCCGAAGCCGTCTCGCCGACGACGGCGGCGCACGTGCTCGAGAGCCTGGGCAACCGCATCGATCTGATCCTCGACGGCGGCCCATGCGGCCGCGGCATCGAGTCGACCGTGGTGGATTGCACCGTCGAGCCGCCGCGAATCCTTAGGCCCGGTCCTCTGGCTCGTGAGCGGCTCGAGGCCGTTGTCGGCACCACGGTGGCTTGGCCGGACACACCGCTAGACGCTGCAACAGCACCGGCGCGGTCGCCCGGCCTGCAGTCGAAGCACTACGCCCCGCGGACGCCACTCGAGATGCCGGCCGACCCGCTGGCCCACGTCGCCGCCCTGCTCGCCGCCGGACATCGCGTCGGGTGGATGACGATGGCCGGCGCCGAGCCGCAGGTGAGGCAGCTCGCCGGCTCACGCGAGCTCGTGATCGTGCCGATGCCCGCGAATCCCGACGACTACGCGCGGCAGCTCTACGCCACGCTCCGGGCGCTCGATCAGCGCGAACTTGGCCGGATCGTCGTCGATCCCGTGCCCGACACCGACGCCTGGCGGGCCATCTACGATCGCCTCTCCCGCGCGGTCACGCAGCGATAGACCACGTCGAGCGGGGCCGGGGTTGCCCGTGCCGTCTCGCCCGGACGTTCGCTTAGGCCTTTTTGTCCGATGGCGATTCAGGCCTCAACTCGCCCACCCCGGCTCGGGCCTGCACATCCCCTCTCGGCGGACGTTCGCTCGGGACATCCTGTCCCTCGCTCACTGCATGTCCG
>CAZXIG010000190.1:0-5912 GCA_964640405.1 uncultured Candidatus Kuenenia sp. | reverse complement strand
CCCCTGCTGCTCGACGTGATGGAGGGGGATGCCAGCCTCTTCGCCCGGGCCGACGAGGTGGAGAAGTCGTGGGAGATCATCGATCCGTTCGTCCGGGCCTGGGGCTCCGCCGACATGCCGCCGATCGCCACCTACGAGCCCGGCGACTGGGGACCCATGGCGAGCGTCGAGTGGATGGCCGCCCAAGGACGAACCTGGTTCGACCAGTGCCCGGTGCTCACGTGACTCCGGCGACCGCCTCGCCTCGAGGCCTGTCGATCGGTGGTGTCCGGCTCGACGCCCCGGTCGTTCAGGCGGCGTTGGCCGGCTACAGCGACAGGGCCATGCGGACGATCGCCCGCCGTCATGGGGCGTCTTATTCCCTCGGCGAAGTGCTGCTCGACCAGTTCGTCGCGACCGTCGGCACCAACCGCCGGAATCTCGCACGCCTGGCGCTGGCGGACGAAGAGCATCCAGTGGGCGGCCAGCTCATGGGCTCGAACCCCGACGACTTCCCGCCGGCGGCACGGCGGCTCGTCGCCGAGGGCTACGACGTGATCGACATCAATTTCGGCTGCCCCGTGAAGAAGGTGCTCGGCCGCTGCCGCGGCGGCTTCCTGCTCTCGCAGCCACAGACGGCGCTGGAGATCGTCGAGAAGGTCCGGGCCGCCGTGCCGCCGCAGGTGCCGGTGACGCTCAAGATGCGCCGCGGCCTCGACGATTCGCCCCGAAGCGCCGACAACTTCTGGACGATCTTCGACGGCGCTTTCGCCCGAGGCGTGGCCGCGATCACGGTGCATGGCCGCACGGTGCAGCAGCGATACGTCGGCCCGAGCGACTGGGAGTTCCTCGCCGCGGTGAAACGGCACGCCGGCGACCGTACGGTGCTCGGCAGCGGCGACCTCTTCTCCGCGGAGGCCTGCGTCGCGATGCTCGAACGCACGGGCGTCGACGGGGTGAGCGTGGCCAGAGGGGCGATCGGCAACCCCTGGATCTTCGCCCACACGCGGGCCCTGCTCGCCGGCGGACCTCCTCCTGCCTGGCCGTCCATTCATGAACAGCGGGACACCCTTCGCGAGCACTGGCGCTTGGCCGTGGACCTTCACGGAGAGCAGCTTGCCGGCCGCACGATGCGGAAGTTCGCCATCAAATACGCCCGCGTGCACCCGGAATTCATGGCCGTGCGGGACGCCTTCATCGGCGTGAAGGTCAATGCCGATTGGCAGGCGGTGCTCGACCGCTTTTATTCCGCCGACGGCCCCGGCCGCGACCCCGGCGGCGACATCGACGAGACCTGAGCATCGCGCGAGGCCAGCGCGGTGAGGGCCTCGTCGGCCATGACCCCGCACTCGATCCACCGGCCCAGCGCCCACGCGGCGGCCTCGCGCACGACCGGTTCCGCGTCGCGCAGTGCCGCGACGAGCGCGGGAAACGCGGGCGGATGCGGGTGATTGCCGAGAGCGATCGCGGCCGACCGGGCAAGGCCGTGACGCTTGGCCCTCGCGAGCGGCGACTGCCTGAACCGCCTGCGGAAGCCGGCGTCGTCGAGCGAGAGCAGGTCGGCGAGGTCGAGCGTGGCGTTTCCCTCCCGCGGCTGAAACGTGGGCTCCGGCGATCCGGGGGCGTGTCGGTTCCACGGACACACCTCCTGGCAGATATCGCAGCCGAAGATCCACTGCCCCATGCCGCCGCGAAGTTCCGCGGGCACCTCGCCCCGATGCTCGATCGTGAGGGCGCTGATGCATCGGTTGGCATCGAGCACCCTGGGCTCGGGAAAAGCGTTGGTTGGACAGGCATCGAGGCAGGCGGTGCAGGTTCCGCAGTGATCGACGGCCAGCGGCACGTCGGCGGGCAGGTCGATGTCCGTGAGGATCGCGGTCAGAAAAAAGTAACTGCCGGCCTGCGGCGAGATGAGCATCGTGTTCTTGCCCACCCAGCCGAGCCCTGCGAGCCAGGCGAAGTCGCGCTCGGCCAGCGGAGCCGAATCGACGACGCCCCGCGTACGCGCCCCTGGCAACCGTTGCTCGAGCCACGTTCCAAGGTCGTTCGCCCGTGCCCGCAGCAGGTCGTGGTAGTCGTCGCCCCAGGCGTACCGGGCGACGCGGCCGCGGCCCGATCCGGCAAATGAGGTTTCGCCATCTCCTGCCGGTGCGCGGACGGCATGGTCGGTGGCGAGCATGATGACACTCCGCGCCCCGGGGAGGAGGCTCGTGGGATCCGCCCGCAACGGATCATGGCGGGAAAGCCATTCCCGCATCGGACCCGCCAACCCCTCGGTGAGCCACCGCTGAAAGGCCTCGTGGTGCGGCGGCCGCCCGACGGCCGCGATGCCGATGCGGGCGAAGCCCAGCCGCCCTGCCTCGCGGCGGAGTTCCTCCGCGAGCTGCACGCCGGCGTGCCGATCGTCACTCGAGGATGCGGGAGAATCGACCACGACGACCACCGAACGAGGAAGGCAGGGAATCTGGGCAAGCAGGCGATGTATCGACTTCCCGCGCGGCCGGGGGAGGAATTGATCTGGACCCAGCCGTCGCGGTCGCTATCGTCCGCCCCCATTGTCCCCGACGGCGGAGTCTTTCCAAACCGTCTCCAAGCGGAGTGAATGCCGTGCCCCCCGACCACCAGCTCGCATCGGCCAACGAACACCGCTCGTATCTCTGCCTGGCAACCGCCGCGATCGCGGCCATCGCCCTGCTCTGCCTCGCGGGCTGCCAGACGCCCAACGCCGGCACGGTGCCGCCCCCAGCCACCGGCATGATCGGACAGCCGGCACAGTACGGCAGCTGGGCCACGATGCCGCAGGGAGCGGCCTACCCCGCCGGATCGAGCGCCCCGCCGATGCCGGGCCCGGCAACGCAGTGGCAGTCGACCATGCCGGCGGCCCCGGCGGTCCCTGCCGCCCCCCCAGCCAACACCTGGTCGTGGTCGCAGCCGGCCGCTCCGACCTACGCGACTCAACCGGCGGCTCCGGCACCCAATCTGAACGCGCAGGCGCAGCAATATGCCAATCAAGTTCAGGCCATGCCGCAGCAGTACGCCAACCAGATGCAGCAGTCGCTGGCGAACCAGCAGCAACAGCTGACCAACCAGGCTCAGGCCACGGCGAACCAGTATCAGCAGAGCCTCAACAACCAGTGGCAGCAGATGAACAACCAGCTGCAGAACCAGACCCAGCAGGCGTTCAACGGGGCCCAGCAACAGACCCAGCAGTACCTGAATCAGGGGCAGCAGGCCATCACCAACGCCCAGCAGCAGGTCACGGCCCAGATGCCGCAGCAGCCGGCGCCGAGCACGACGTGGAACCCATTCGCCACGAGCGCCTCGTCGATGCCCCCGGCCCGCGCCACGCCGCTGACGACGGTGCCGCGGTACTAGGTTCAGCGCCCGCGGGGCCATCCATGGCCCCCGCGGGCTTCCGCATGCGGGGCGAGCCAAGGTCGCCCGCGCATGCGGCGGCGGCCATCCCGGCCGCCGTCGCCTGAGCCGAAGCAAGCCCCCTTGCAATACAAGCCCCATCCAATACAAGCCCCCATGCGCAAGCAGGGGGATAATGCGGCGTCCATCCCGAAGCCACCCCAATCATCCCCCGGCTCGCGCCTGGGGGCTTCTATAAAAACACGTGCCCCGGATGTGCGTGCGGTGGCTCGTCTGAAAGAGCCGGCCCCGGCGGGCTGTTATCATGCGTTGCAAGGCTTCCGCAACGTCCTGACGCACGATCCCACATGCTCGACTGGCTGAAAGGCATCGCACCAGGCAGGCGACCGGCCATCACGGCGGCGACGCGGCGGCAGGTGCAACGCATCGAGGAACTCGCCCCCGCGATGGAGGCCCTCGACGACGTCGCCCTGAAGCGGCTCGGACGCTCGCTCTCCTATCGCGCCAAGGCGGGCGAGCCCGTCGACTCGCTGCTCGTCGACTGCTTCGCGGCGACCCGCGAGGCCGGCCGCCGCCGGCTCGGCATGCGGCACTACGACGTGCAGCTCCTCGCCGGAACCGCGCTCGTGCACGGCGCCATCCTCGAGATGCAGACGGGCGAGGGCAAGACGCTCGTCGCCACGCTCCCGCTCGCGCTCTACGCCCTCGCCGGCAAGGGCGCCCACCTCGCCACGGTCAACGATTATCTGGCCCGGCGCGACGCGGAATGGATGCGGCCGATCTACGAGGCGCTCGGGCTTTCCGTCGGGGTCGTCGAATCGCAGATGGATTTCGACGCGCGGCGGAAGGCCTACGCCTGCGACGTGACCTACGGCACAGCGAAGGAATTCGGCTTCGACTTTCTCAAGGATCGGCTGATGAATCGCGAGATCGCCGAGGGCCGCGGCGACCTCGGCGGGATGCTGACCGGTGCCACGGCCGGCTCGGCTGCCAAACTCCTTCAGCGACCGTATTGGTTCGCCTTGGTCGACGAAGCCGACAACGTGCTGATCGACGAGGCCCGGACCCCGCTCATCATCGCCTCGCCCCCGGGCGAAGCCCAGGCGGTGCAACAGGCTCTCTTCCGGTTCGCAGCCCACGCCGCCCAGCTTCTGGAAATCGACGAAGACTTCGAGCAGGACGTGCAGAAGCAGACCTGTGAACTGCTCGGCCGCGGCCGGAGTCGCGTGCGGGCCCTCGACCGCCCGCCGGCCCTCGATGCCACGAGCCTCCTCGAACTCTACGATGCCGTGGAACGGGCGCTGCGGGCGCGGCAGTTCTTCAACCGCGACCGGCAGTATGTCGTCCGCGACGGCAAGATCGTGATCATCGACGAGTTCACGGGCCGGGCCGCCGAGGGCCGCACCTGGCGTGACGGCCTGCACCAGGCCGTCGAGGCCAAGGAGGACATCGAGGTGACGGTGCCCTCGGGGCACGCGGCCCGAATCACGATCCAAGATCTCTTCGCCCGCTGGCCGCATCTGGCGGGCATGACGGGCACGATCGCCACGAGCGCCGGCGAGATCTCCCGCACCTACGACGTGGCCGTCGGTGCCGTGCCGACGAACAAGCCGGCGATCCGCAAGCGGCTGCCGACGGTCGTGTGCGGCGATTACCAGGAGAAGCTGCACCGCATCGTCTCCGAAGTGCAGGAGATGCACGCGATCGGACGTCCCGTCCTCATCGGCACCCGGTCGATCGACAAGTCGGAGGATTTGTCGCGACTGCTCGAGGCCGCCGGCCTGCGGCACACGGTGCTCAATGCCCGACACATCGAAAAGGAGGCCGAGATCGTCGCGCAGGCCGGGCAGCTCGGGCAGATCACCGTATCGACGAACATGGCCGGTCGCGGCACCGACATCAAGCTCGGACCCGGTGTCGAGGAACTCGGCGGGCTGCACGTGATCTGCACGGAGCTCCACGACTCCGCCCGCATCGACCGGCAGCTGGTGGGACGCTGCGGCCGACAGGGCGACCCCGGCACGTGGCGACTCTACGTGGCCTGCGACGACGAGATTCTGATCGCCGGCTTCGGCCCCAAGCGAGCGGCCCGCATCGCGGCCGGACTTCGGCGGCGGCTCGGCGGCAATCCCGAGCGGCTGTTCGCGACGTTCAAGCGGGCCCAACAACGCGTCGAAGCGCGGCATCGCCGCCAGCGGCGGATTCTCGAGTACGTCGAGCGTCAGCGGGCCGAGGCCCACGTGCAGATGAGCCAGGATCCGTACCTCGACGCGGCGAGCTAAATGGAGCGCCCGCGGGGCCATCCATGGCCCCCGCGGGCTTCCGCATGCGGGGCGAGCCAAGGTCGCCCGCGCATGCGGCGGCGGCCATCCCGGCCGCCGTCGCCTGAGCCGAAGCAGGCCCCATGCAATAAAAGCCCCCATGCGCAAGCAGGGGGATAATACGGCACCCACACCGGAAGCGGCCCGGACCATCCCCCGGCTCGCGCCTGGGGGCTTGTATGAAAAAACAATCGCCCCAGATGTTGCGCCTGGGGCTTGCATGAAAAAACACGTGCT
>CAZXIG010000189.1:0-5970 GCA_964640405.1 uncultured Candidatus Kuenenia sp. | reverse complement strand
AAGAGCGCCACGAACCCCACGCCGGCCGCGATCGAGAAGGGCATGCCCCGCAGCGCCAGCGCCGCGATGCCCCCCGACGCGGCCACCGGCACCGCCACGAAGATCAGCGCCGCCAGGCGAAACGACTTGAAGCTCGCATAAAGCAAAATCGCGATCAGCCCCAGCACCACCGGCGTGATCAGGGCCAGCCGTCGGCTCGCCGAAACGAGGTTCTCGAAGTCGCCCCCCCAGCGCAGCGTGTAGCCCGTCGGGAGTTGCACCTGTTTGGCCACCGCGGCCTGCGCCTCCTGCACGAAGCCGGCCACGTCGCGTCCGCGGACGTTGGCCGACACGAATGTGCGGCGGCGGGAGTTCTCGTGCTCGATCGACGGCGGGCTCTCCTCCATTCGCACGTCGGCCAGTTCGCCCAGCGGCACCGGCCGGCTGCCGGCGGCCCCGACGGGAATCTGCGGCAAGAGGTCGGGATTCTCCCGCCACTGCGGCGCGAACCGCACGACGAGCGGGTATCGCGGCCGCCCCTCGAAGATCACGCCGGCGTCGATGCCCCCCATCGCGGCGACGGTGCGGATCACCTCGGCGCCGTCGATGTGGTGCCGGGCGAGCTGGTCGGGCCGGGCGTCGATCTGGAGCGTGGGGATGTTGGCCTGCCAGTCGGCCCGCACGTCGGCCGCTCCCGGGATCGCCTCCAGCACCCGCTCGATCTGCTTGCCGAGCGTGCCGAGCGTGTCGAGATCGTCGCCGTAGACGAGCACCGCCACGTCGGCCTTCACGCCGGCTACCAGTTCGTCCACCCGCATCTCGATCGGCTGGCTGAAGCCGAAGTTGGCCTCGGGCACGACGGCTGCGAGGGCCTCACCGAGCTTGGTCACGAGCTCGTCCCGCGAGATCTGCTCGGGCCACGCCGCCCGCGGCTTGAGCATCAGCCAGACGTCGGTCTGCTGCACGCCCATCACGTCGTTGGCGATCTCGGGCCGGCCCGTCTTGCAGAACACCGTCTTCACCTCCGGAAACGCCCTGAGCGCCCGCTCCACCCGGGTCGTGACCGGCACCGAGTCCTCGAGCGTCGCGCTCGGCAAACGCACCATCTCGACGAGCAAATCCCCCTCGTCGAGCCGCGGCATGAACTCGGCCCCGAGCTTCAGCGCCACCGGCACGCTCGCCGCCACGAGGCCGGCGGCCACGAGCGAGATGATCACGGGATGGAGCACGGCGAGCTTCGCCAGCGGCTGGTAGAGCCGATGAAACAGCCGCATGAGCAGGGGCTCGTGCTCCTCCTCCCGCGAGAGCACCGTCGCCGCCAGCACGGGCATGAGCGTCAGCGAGATCACGAGCGACCCCGCCAGCGCGAAGAGCACCGTCAGGGCCATCGGCCGGAAGAGCTTCCCTTCGGTGCCCTCGAGCGCCAGGATCGGCAGATAGACGATCGCGATGATCAGCTCGCCGAACATCGTCGGCCCACGAACCTCGATCGCGGCGTCCCGCACGACGGCCAGCCGCGACGCCGTCGGCGGGGCGAGGCCCAGCCGCCGCACGCAGTTCTCGACCATGATCACGGAGCTGTCGACCACGAGGCCGAAGTCGATCGCCCCCAGGCTCATGAGGCTCGCCGGGATCGCGCAGGCCCACATGAGGTTGGCCGCGAAGAGCATCGACATCGGGATCGCCAGCGACACGATCAGCCCCGCCCGCACGTTGCCCAGGAGGAGCAGCAGCACGCCGATCACGAGCAGGCCGCCCTCGGCCAGGTTGTGGAGCACCGTGTCGAGCGTGCGGGCGATGAGCTCCGAGCGGTCGTAGATCACGTCGATCGTCACGCCCGGCGGCAGGGTCTTCCGGATCTCATCGAGCTTCTCCTTCGCGGCGGCGACGACCCGGCGGCTGTTCTCGCCGCGGGTCATCATCACCATGCCGGTCACCACCTCGCCGCGGGCGTCGCGCGTGGCGGCCCCCTGCCGCACGAGCGGGGCGATCGTGACCGTGCCGATGTCGCGGACGAGGATCGGCACGCCCCCTGCGGGCGACCGCACCACGACCTGCCCGATGTCGTCCACGCTATCGAGCAGGGCCTTGCCTCGGATGAACCGCTGCTCTCCGTGCTTGACGATGTAGCCGCCACCGGTGCTGGCGTTGTTGCGTTCGAGCGCCCCGACGACGTCGGAGAGCGGGATGCCGTGGCTCGACAGCCGGTCGGGATCGACCTGCACCTGGTAGCTCTTCGCATAGCCGCCGTGGCTGTTGATGTTGGTGACGCCCGACACCTCCCGCATCGCCGGGGCGATTTCCCACTCGAGCAGGCTGCGGAGCTCCATGAGGTCGTGCCCCTTGCCGCGAACCTCGAACTGGAGGATCTCGCCCAGGGCCGTGGAGAGCGTGCCGAGAGCGGGATCGGGCAGCCCCGGTGGAATGAGCGCCTTCGCCTCGGCGAGCCGCTCGGACACGAGCTGCCGGGCGAGGAAGATGTCGGTGCCCTCGCGGAACACGATCGTCACCAGCGAGATCCCGAACTTGGAGATGCTTCGCGTCTCCTCCACGCTCGGTAGGCCGCTCATGGCCAGCTCGACCGGATAGGTGATGTAGCGTTCCACCTCCAGCGGCGTGAGCGTGCCGGCGTCGGTGACCACCTGCACCTGCACGTTGACGAGGTCGGGCACGGCGTCGACCGGAATCTTCGTCGCCGCCATCAGGCCGCCCACGGCCAGCGCGATGAACAGGCCGATCACGAGCACGCGATTGCCGAGCGACCACTCGATCAGACCCGAGAGCATCGCGCCTCCGGCTTCACGGCCAGGGAGAAAGCCCCCGGCGGGAGCCGGGGGACAGACGCACTCTCCGCTTCCTTTTCGAGCAGCAGCCGGCTCTTGAGCAGGAACGCGCCGCGGGAGACCACTTCCTCTCCCTCCGCGAGGCCCCGGGTCACCTCTACGAGCGTGTCGGTCTCGATGCCCGTCTCGATGTCGCGGCGGCGAAACCGGCCCTCCCCGTCGGGCACGAACACGAACGCCTTGCCCTCGTGCCGCATCACGGCCGCGGCCGGAACGGCGATAGCCTCGCGGAGCTGCCCCTGCGGCAGATCCACCCACACGAACATGCCGGGCTTGTAGTGGGCGTCGTCGTTGTCGAGCTCCGCCACCAAGGGCACGCTGCGACTCTCGGCCTCGACCGTGGCCCCCACGTGGTTGATCTTCGCCGTCGTCTCATGCACCGACGCCCCGGGCACCGTCACCTTCACCGTCTGCCCGTCGGCCACCTCGACGGCGGTCCACTGGCGTTCGTGCACCAAGGCCCGCACCCAGAGCGTGGAGGTGTCGGCCACCACGAACATTCGCTTGCCCGGCTCCACCCGCTCGCCGCGCGCCACGAAGATGTCCTCGACGAGCCCGTCGAGCGGCGACCGGAGCACGAGCGTCGAGAGCGAGTCGTCGGCCGCCTGATCGCCCGCCACGTCGGCGCCGCCGTCGGAGCTGCCCACCAGCGCCCGCAGATGCTCCCGCGAGATCTCGAGCACCCGCTCCGCCTGCTCCCGCTCGGCCGCCGACTTGTCCCGCTCCTGCCGGGTGAGAAACCGCGCCTCCTCGCACTGCGCCAGGAAGCGTTCCCGCGCCACCTCGAGATTGCTCTGACGTTCCTCGACGATCCGGCCGGAGAGCGCACCGCCGGTCTCGAGCGAGCTGGTGCTCGCCCGCACCTTCTCCGCCTGGAGCAGCTTCGAATAGCTGCCGAGGATCAGGTCGCGGTAGTTGCCGAGCAGCTCCTTGCCGAACTTTTTCTCGACCTCTTCGAGCGGCGGATGGGCCTCGAGGTCGCCGAGCATCCGCTCGACGTTCCGCTGGATCGTGGCCGCCCAGTCGGCCGCCTTGGCCGCGATCTCGAGATCGGCGATGCACTTCCGCACGTCGTTGCGGGCCATGCCCACGTCACGGCTCGAGAGTTCGGCGAGCGCCTCGCCCGCCTGCACCCGCTGCCGCACCCGCACGAGCACCTGCGAGACGATGCCGTCGACCGGCGCCGCGTAATCGATCTGCCGCCGGGCGTCGTAGTCGATCCGGCCCGGCACCGTCACGTGGTCGCGGAGCGGCACCCGTTCCACGGTGACGGCCGTGATCTCGGCGGCCGCCGTCGCCTCCGGCAGCGCGACGACGTCTTCGGGGCCAGTGGCCGCAGGCGGTGCATTTCCCTCGTGGCCGGCCTCGTGCCCGCCCCCGGTGAAGTGGTGCGTCGCGAGCCACCACCAGGCCAGGCCGCCGAGCGCCAGGAAGACCACGCCGGCGAGGCCGCGGCGCAGCCGCGCAAGCACGGGCACGGCTGGGCCGTGAGCGGAGGAAGAACCGGACATGCCCGAGGGTTCCAGAAGGCGAAAGCGATCAGTTCATTATCGCTTCGCGGTCACGGCTGCGGAAGCGGCTGCACCGCAGCTGGATTGGCGGGCGCCGCGGCCGGGACACGTTCATCGGGCCCCACCGGCACCTCGACCGCGGCCGGGGCGGCGGGCGTGGGGGGAAACACCTCGAGCTGCAGCAAATCGGCGATCGCGACCGCGTTCGACCAGCGTTCGGCCTGGGCCTCGACGAACGCGAGCTCCGTCTCGGTGAGCGTCCGCTGGGCCTGCAAGAGACTCAGGAACGTGACCTCCCCCTTGCCGTAGAGCATCTGCGTGAGCTGCAACGTCTCGCGGGCCTTGGGCAGGATCGACTCTTCGTACCAGGCAACGAGCCGCCGCGCCGTGCGGTAGGCGTTGACCGCCTGCGCGGTCTGCGTGGCGAGGTCGAGCTCGATCGTGCGGAGCGCCGCCCGGGAGCCGGCGATGTCGGCCTGCGCGGCACGGATGTTGCCCTGGTTACGGTCGAAGAGCGGCACTTCCATCATCACCTGCGCGAGGCCCTGATCCTGCGCCGGGAAATTCACGTTCCGCTGATAGCCGCCCAACAGGTTGACGTTCGGGATCGGCTCCACGACGGCCCGCTCGAGGGCCCACTGGGCCCGCGCCACGTCGGCGGCGGCGGCGCGGGGCTGGGCGTTGAGCTGCACCACCTGTTCCTGGAGCATCGCGAGGTCGAAGTCGGGCAGGCTGGCGAGCAGGTCGCCCGCCACGGGCCCGATCTCCTCCCGCGGCACGGCCATCGCGGCGGCCAACTCGCGGCGGCCCGTCTCGATGTCGACGCCCGCGTTCAAGAGCCGCACCTCGGCCCGGTCGCGTTCGATGTTCCAGAACAGCACGTCGGCCTTCGTACCCTCGCCAGCCTCGGCGAGCTGCCGGCCGATGTCGTACGACCGCGTGGCGATCTGGAGCAGTTGGTTGAAGATCTCCTGGCGGCGTTGGGCGACGAGCAGCAGATAGAAGCTGCGCCGCACGTCGCGGAGCACGTCGAACCGAGCCCGGGTGAGCTCGAACTGTGCCTTCTGCACCTCGCGGAGCGCGGCCTGCTGCGAGAGCCGCAGCTTCCCTGCGGTGACGAGATCCTGAGCCACGGTGCCCGACCACTGGCTGTAGGAACCGGCCATCTGCGGCGAGAAGCCGGCCACGACCGGATTCGGATAGAGCCGCGCCTGCACCGCCTTGCCCCGCGCCATCTCGACGGCGGCCTGGGCGGCACGAATCCGGGGATGCATCCGCTCGGCCTGGGCGACGCACTCCGCGAGCGTCCGCGGGCCCTGCAGGATGCCCGGCACGGTCGGCACGACCGCCTCGGTCTGCCGTCGCGCGTCGAGCGGCTGCCCCGGATCGAGCAGCTGCGAGCCGGATTGGGCGGCCCAGTTCTCCGCCACGGCCACGCAGGGCTGAGCGATCGCGATCAGCACGACCGCCCAGGCCACGAGGGCCGAGCGTCTCGGGAGCCGTCCACGGAAGCAGATCAGAGTTGAGCAGCAGCGCATCGGCACCAGTTCCAGGAGGGAAAACCGCCTGAGCGTGTTTTCGGCACGACCGCGACCACTCGCACACGCCTTACAACCGGCCCGGAGCAAATTGCCCAG
>CAZXIG010000188.1:1851-6012 GCA_964640405.1 uncultured Candidatus Kuenenia sp. | reverse complement strand
CCGATCTTCGAGACGCTCGCCTCGTGGCCGATCGAGACATCCTGCTCCTCGATCTCGATGTAGGGGTAGGTGTCGCTGCGGCTCTTGTCATCGAGGATGAGCGCGTCGCAGACCACGCTCGACCGGCTCTTGCGGGCGCCCGGCTCCACCTTCACGAGGCCGCGGTAGCTGGCCCGGCCGCCGTTCTTCGAGATGCTCTTGGAGACGATCCGGCCGCTCGTGTGCGGGGCGGCGTGCACCAGCTTCGCACCGGCGTCCTGATGCTGCCCGGCCGATGCGAAGGCGATCGAGAGGATTTCGCCGCGGGCCCCCGGCTCCATCATGTAGACGGCCGGATACTTCATCGTGAGCTGGCTGCCGAGGTTGCCGTCGATCCATTCCATCAGGGCCCCCTCGTAGGCCATGGCCCGCTTCGTGACGAGGTTGTAGATGTTGTTGGCCCAGTTCTGGATCGTGGTGTAGCGGCAGCGGCCGTGCTTCTTGACCACGATCTCGACGACGGCCGAATGCAGGCTCTCCGTCGAATACATCGGGGCGGTGCAGCCCTCGACGTAGTGCACGTGGGCGCCTTCATCGACGATGATCAGCGTCCGCTCGAACTGCCCCATGCTCTCCGCGTTGATGCGGAAGTAGGCCTGGAGCGGGAACTCGATCGACACCCCCTTGGGCACGTAGATGAACGAGCCGCCCGACCAGACGGCGGAGTTGAGGGCGGCGAACTTGTTGTCGGTGGGGGGGATGATTTTTCCGAAATATTCCCGCAGCAGGTCGGAGTGCTCGCGGACGGCGGTGTCGGTGTCGGTGAAGATCACGCCCTTCTTGGCGAGGTCTTCCTGGAGCGAGCCGTAGACGACTTCGCTCTCGAACTGGGCCTTCACGCCGGCGAGGAACTTCCGCTCGGCCTCGGGGATGCCGAGCCGGTCGAACGTCTGCTTGATGGCGTCGGGCACCTCCTCCCACGTCTTACCCTGCTGCTCGGCGGGCTTGAGGTAGTAGTAGATGTCCTGGAAATCGACGCCGATCCGGCCGCCCCAGTTGGGCATCGGCTTCGAGTTGAAGATCTCGAGCGACTTCAGCCGGAAGTCGCGCATCCACTCGGGCTCCCGCTTCATCTCGGAGATCTGGCAGACGATCTCCGGATCGATCCCCTTGCGAGCCTTGAAGACCGCCGGGGAGTCGGTGCGGAAGTCGTACTTGTTGATCTCGCCGATCGCGAGCGTCGAGCTCTCTTCCAGTCCGGTCGCCATGGATGCGTCTCCTCGTCCGATGTGTATCGTGCCGATGTGTGCCGTCGGGGGCTCAGGCGCCAACGGGCTCTGCCGTCCGTTCGAGGGCCCGCTCCGCCGCGGCCGCCTCCGGGTAGGCCGCCCGAATCCGCTCGTAGCCCTTCTTGTGGAGTTCGGCGGCCAGTTCAGGCCCGCCCGATTCCACGATCCGGCCGCCCAGCATCACGTGGGTGCGGAGCGGAATGTTGTGCTCGAGCAGCTGCTCGTGGTGGGTGATGATGAGGATGCCCATCTCGGCGCTGCCCGGAGCGCCTCCGCTGCCGATCCTCGCGATGCTCTGGCTGGCAAGCCGCACGGCGTCGGCGTCGAGGCCGCTGTCGGTCTCGTCGAGGATCGCGAACTTCGGCCGCAGCATGGCGAGCTGCAGGATCTCGGCCCGCTTCATCTCGCCGCCGGAGAAGCCGTCGTTGACGTATCGCTTGGCGAACTCCGCATCCATCGACAGTTCGCTCATCTTCGCCTTCAGTTCGTTGCGGAAGTCCCGCATCGGCATCAGCTCTTCCCCTTCCTTGCGGTCGGGGTTGCGGACGTTCGTCACCGAATGCCGGAGGAACTCCGCCAGCCGCACGCCGGGGATCGACATCGGCCGCTGGAAGGCGAGGAAGATGCCGGAACGGGCCCGCTCGTCGGGCTCCATCGCGAGCACGTCGTGACGCGAGCCGTCGGCGGTCACCAGCTCGATCGAGCCGGCCGTCACCTCGTAGTTGGGATGGCCCATGATCGCGTAGCCGAGGGTGCTCTTGCCGGAGCCGTTCGGGCCCATGAGGGCATGGATCTCGCCCCGGCCGATCGTGAGGTCGACCCCCTTGAGGATCTCCTGTCCCTCGACCGCCACGTGCAGGCCCCGAATGACCAGTTGCTCACCCGCCGTTCCCGCTGCCGCCATGACCGAATGCTCCACGCTGTCTGAATGTGTGTCGAACGTCGCTGTCTCGTACCCGTCGAACCGCAAGCCTGCCGCGAAACCAACGGCCTCAGCCGGTGAGCTTCTGGTGATCGAACACCAACTCTCCCTCGCCCGTCGCGGGGGCCACGTAGCCCGAGTGGTGCGGCACCGGCAGCTCATCGGCCACCTTGCCCGCGGCACCCTTCTGCTTCGCGATCCGCTGGCCCAGGATCTTGTCTTGAATCCGCATCAGCCCCTCGAGCAGGCTCTCCGGCCGCGGCGGGCAGCCGGGCACGTAGACGTCGACGGGCACGACGAGGTCGACGCCCTTCACGACGTGATAGCCCCACTTGAAGTACGGCCCGCCACCGGTCGTGCAGGCGCCCATCGCGATCACGTACTTCGGATCGGGCATGAGGTTGTAGAGCCGACGCACGCGGCTCGCCATCTTGTAGGTCACCGTGCCGGCCACGATCATCAAGTCGGCCTGCCGCGGCGTGGCGCGGAAGGCGCCGGCGCCGAAGCGGTCCATGTCGTAGCGGCTCGCGCCGGCCGCCATCATCTCGATCGCGCAGCAGGCGAGGCCGAACGTCATCGGCCAAATGCTCGACTGGCGGGCCCAGTTGATCGCCTGCTCGACCGTCGTGAGCACGAGGTTCTCCTCGAACCGGCCCTCGATCCAGGGCGCGCCGGGCGCGGCCGCGGAGCCGGTGATCGCGGTGCCGAAGCTCGTGGGGGCAGTGACGGTCATGGGATGGGCTCCAGGGTGTGGTCGGGAACGGTTTTGAATCTGGTTTTGCGAGGAAAAACACCCGCAGGTGACGGCATTCGACGTGTTTACACCCGGGATTGCAAGGGCTCGTCGGCGTCGAGATCGACGGCGACCGAAACGCCGCTGCTTCCAGCCGCGGCGCCGACGGTGAAGCGGCAGCAGGAGCCTCCGTCGAGCCGACACTCGGAGAGCCGCACGGCGTCGCCGACCAGTTCCTCGATCATCGAGCGCTCTGCGGCGCAGATGCCCCGGTCGGCCTCGGCGAGGTCGGGGTAGGGGCAGGAATAGGTCGTGAGCACCGGCAGCCCGCCATCGGCCTGGGCCTCGACGCCGCAGGCGATCTGCCGGCGCCGCAGCAGGTCGGCCACTCCGCCGAGCCGTTCTGCAGGCGTCGCCCCGTTGACCGCCGAGCGGTCGATCTCGGCGAGCCCCGAGCCGATCCGGCCGAGGAGGCCTCGGCGCACGTGCGGATCCTTGATGCTGCGGATTTCCCGCCAGAGCACGAGGGCCAGATCGCGGAAATTGTCGCCGCCCAACCGGTGCCCCTGTTCGGTCAGGCTGTAGGCGTGCGACGGGCGACCCCGCCGGCCGCCGACGGACTGTCGCTCCACCAGTCCGCTCCGCATCAGCCGATCGAGCCGCTGCCTCACGGCCGTGGCCGTCACGCCGAGTGCGGTCGCCAGATCTCCCACGCTCAAGGCGGTATCGCCGCGCAACAGGTCGATGACCGCCTGGTCGGTGTGCCGTGCCGCTGGCTGGGAGGTGGGATTCGTCATACCCTGACTGTAGCGGGCTGCCGAATTCCGACAAGCCGCTGTGTGTAAATTTCGGGCGTCGCCCCTGAATCCTGAGGTCTCCGTGTCTGCCGCTGAACCTTTTCCCCAACCAGACCAGCCCTCACCGCAGCCCGGGCCTCGGTTTCGGGCCACGGACAGTCCGTGGTTTTGGGGCCTGATGTTCTCCGGGATGGCCCTCGTGGGCATCGCCGTGATCGCCCCGAAATTCGACCGGCGGCAGCGGCAGGTGGAGGGGCGGTTCCTCGGCCGGCAGGAGGCTGCCATCGAACGCCAGCGTCGCGCCGCCGGCCTGCCCGCCATCGACCTCGCCGACTCGGCCCGCGAGCCCGACGCGCAGCCCCGCGAACGGATCGTGCCGCTCTGGACCCTCGCCAGCCTCGCCGCCGCCGCCGCCCTGGGATCAGCTGCGATGCTCGCCCG
>CAZXIG010000188.1:0-1751 GCA_964640405.1 uncultured Candidatus Kuenenia sp. | reverse complement strand
CGCCTACCCCACGATCGACCGGCGGCGGGCGACGTAGTCCCAGACGACGAAGCGGTCGAGGTCCTTGCCGGCCGCGAAGAAGACGCGGCCCCGCGCCGTCTCGGCGAGCCGGTAGGCGAACTGGATGTCTTCGCGGGATTGCGACCAGCCGGAGAGCAGGAACACGTTCACGGTGATCCCCTCGCGACGGCAGGCCTGGGCTTCACGGATCGTCGCCTCTTCCGTCCGCCGGTGCGGCGGGTAGAGCAGGTAGAGGTCGCTCCCCTCGAAGTGGGCCGTGGGCAGGCCGTCGGTGATGATGATCACCTGGCGGTTGGGCGTGTCCTGCCGGGCGAGGTGCTGCCGCGAGAGCTGCAGCGCGTGCTGAATGTTGGTGAAGTGCGGCGGCACGTCGGCCTCGGAGATCCGCGGGTCGCTCATGTCGGCCCGCAGGCGGACCACCGAGTCGAAGATCGTCACCGGCTTGGGAAGCAGCTTCACGATCTCGCCCGCGGGCCGCGGCCGCGCGAACGACGCCATCTCGATGAACTGCAGAAAGTCGCCCGGGAACTCGCGGTGCACGAGGCCCTGCAGCGCCAACGCCATCCGCTTCACGTCGATGTAGGTGCCGCCGTATCGCATCGAGCCGCTCATGTCGAGCACGACGGTCGTGGCGCACTTCGGCGTGTTGCGGGTGCGGTGCACCTCGATGTCGCGGGGCGTGAGCCGAAGCCGGCTGCCCGCGGGCTCACCCGCCTGCCGCAGCATCGCGTTGACGAGCGACCCGGGGATGTCCATGTGGGCCACCGAGTCGCCGAACTCGTAGGGCCGCGTGGGCACGAGCTCGACGGCGCCGTCGCCCGTGACGTTCACCTGGTGGCGGCCCGTCCGCGACGGGTCGAGCGACGAGAAGATCTTCTCGAGCAGCTTGCCCTGGAACGTCCGCATCGCCTTCGGCGTGAGCTCGTAGCCCCGCTTCGTCCGCTCGAGCCCCTGCTGGGCGGCCATCTGCTCGACGAGCGCCTGCACCTGCCGCTTGAGGCGGTCGAGGTCGTCGAGCTCTCCCTGCTCGACGTGCCGGCCGAGCTTCTCCATGTCGATGAAGTAGAGCTGCGCGTTCTGCCGCGCGGCCTCCAGCTGCCGCAGCAGCTCCTCGATCTCCTCGAGGGTCTGCTTGAGTTCGAGGGCTTCGGGAACCGTCAGCTTCTCGCGACCCGTGAACGCCCACTTCGTGGCCAGCTCGTCGATCTCGTAGACCTCGCCGAGCCGGTCGATCAGGCCCGCCAGCGCGGCCCCGAACCGGCTCTGGTCGTCATCCTGGGCATACCACAGCTGCTCGAGCCGCCGCAGCTGCTCCTCGCGAATCGCCCGCTCGAACTCCTGGCGGAACTTCGCCGGCGGCTGCGCCCGCTGGGCGGCGGATCGAAAGGCGTTGCGGGCCTTCTTCCGGACGGTGTCGGTCTCGTACTGCTCCAACAGCTTCCGCCGCCGCTCCTCGAGCAGCCGCTTCAGCGAGTCGAGCGAGGGGCCGAGGTTCTTGAACTGCTCGGGGTCGAGCTCGATCGCCGCGGCGAGCTGCTCCTCGGTGAACTCGGACTCGGCCAAATCGCCGTATTCGAGCAGGTGCTCCATCGCCGCCGACACGAGGTCGGCCGCAGGAGGGCGGGGCGGTGGAATCCGGGCCGGATCGTACCGCTGGTACGTATGGACGATCCCGCCGAGCGAGTCGCGGTGGGGCATGGACGTATTGTAGGGGCTGGCCGTCGGTGGCG
>CAZXIG010000187.1:0-6037 GCA_964640405.1 uncultured Candidatus Kuenenia sp. | reverse complement strand
CCGACGCCTGCCGGTGTCGCGTCAGGCGACGCGGAGCGTGAACGAACCGGAGCCGTCTACGGTGAGGAGCCGTTGGCCGCGGTCGGCCATCACCTCGCCATAGACGGCGACGAGCGACGCGAAGGCGGCGTCGCTGCCCAACTCCAGCGCCCGGCGGCGGGCGGCGCGGCCCAGCGAGGCCCGCAGCCAGCGGTCGGTGGCCAGCCGACGAAGCGTTGCAGTCAGCGCGGCCACGTCGGCTGCGTCGTCGAGGACGATGGCGTCGGTTTCCGACGTGAGCAGTTCGCTCGCCCCGTTGGCGCGGGTGGTGACGACAGGCAGGCCGCTGGCCAGCGATTCGAGCGTCGCCAGGCTGCAGGCGTCGTAGAACGTCGGCTGCACGGCGATGTCGGCCGCCGCGTAGTGGGCCGCCATGTCGGCGACGCAGCCCGCCTCGAACACGGCGGCACCGGGATCCGAGGCGCGGGCAGGCCGACCTCCGCAGAGCAGGAGCTTAAGCGGCAGACCCTCGCGCCGCAGATTCAGCACGGCTCGCGTGAGCGCGGGGATGCCCTTGAGGCGGCGATTGTGCGCCACGCCAATGACCGCGACGTCATCGGGGCTGAAGCCGTACCGTCGGCGGATCGCGGCGCCGGCGTCGCGATGGGCGGCCGGATCGAACTGCGCCGCATCGACGCCGTTGGGCACGAGTCGAATCCGGGCCGGCGACACGCCGTGCAGCGTCGTGAGATCCGCCGCACCGCGCCGCGAGAGGGCGATGAAGAGCGAATCTCGGGCCCCGAACTGCTCGGCCGCACGGGCCCGCAGCCGGCGGTGACGTGTCGCCCCGTGCAAAAGCCGACGAACAGGGCGATACCAGGCCGCATGGGCCGCTTCGGCGGCCCGCTGGCAGGCCAGCGGCGAACCGACGTGGGAATGAAAGATGTCGCAGCCGACCGCCACGCCCATGTCGTGGGTGACGTCGGCCTCGATCGCCGCCGCGCAGGCGAGCGCCTCGCGGGCGAAAGCGGGCTGTCGCGGATGGGCGGCGATCTCGTGAAACGCGACGGGCAGCCGCTGCTCGATCGCGCCGATCGCCCGGGCGATCACGTGCACGTCGCAGCCGCGGGCCACGAGCCAGGCAGCCAGATTGCGGGCATACATCTCCGCGCCGCCGCGGCCGTCGAAACGATCGGCGACCAGGGCGATCCGCGGCGGGCGGCGCAGACCGATCGCATCGCGAAGCAGGAAGCGTTCCATAAACAAGGAGATTCGGCCCGCGGCGCGGCGCAGCTTCAGGCAGGCTCGACGGGCGAGTCGCGACGGCGGCCCGTCGCCGGCCCATCTTCACGACTCCCCCCAATTCGCCGCGCGGTGGGGCAGACTGCGTATGTTGCGAAAACTCTCCGTGAGCGACTGGATGGCGGTCGTGCCGGCCGCCGATTTTCGAGGGTGCGGCAAACCATGCGGCTGTCTTAGGAACGCGATCCGTGCGGCGACTGCTGGCTTTGACTGAAGGCGCCGACTTCGTGTGCTATCGCTACCGGCTGGCGGCGTTTGCGCCCGCCCTCGCGGCTGCAGACTGGACACTCGAGCCGTGGCCGCGGCCCCGCGGCCCACGGGAATTCGCGGCGACGCTGCGGGCCATGCGGGCCGCCGACGCCGTCGTGATCCAGCGCCGCCTGTTCGGGGCCGCGAAGGCCTGGCTCATCCGCCGCGCCGCACGCACCCTGCTCTTTGACTTCGACGACGCCATCTACGCCCGCGACAGCAACAGCTCCCGCGGCACCTTTGATCCGGTTCGCCGCTCGCGGTTCGAGCGAATCGTCCGCATGGTCGATGCGTGCCTGGCCGGCTCGGATCATCTCTATCGCGAAGCAGTCGCGGTTGGCGGCGGCTCGGTGCACGTCATGCCCACGTGCGTCGATCCGGGTCGGTATCCGATCGCGGCTCACGATCGCCTGCCCGGCACCGTCGAGCTTGTCTGGATCGGCAGCCCGAGCACGGCCCCGTCGCTTCGCGATGCCCAGACGTGCCTTCAGGCGGCGGCGACGGCGGCGGCCGATGTGCGGCTGCATCTCATCTGTGACGGAATGCAGCGAGAGATCGGGATGCCGACGCGGCACTCGGTATGGTCGAGTCTGATGGAGGCCGAGGCCCTCGCCCGGGCCGACATCGGCGTGGCGTGGCTGCCCGATCATCCGTGGAGCGAGGGCAAGTGCGGCCTCAAGGTGCTGCAGTACATGGCGGCGGGTGTGCCGGTCGTGGCCAACTCGTACGGTATTCATCGTGAACTCGTCGAGCACGGACGGACCGGGTTTCTGGCCGACACACCGCAGGCGTGGCGAGAGGCGATCGCGACGCTGGCCGCCGCGCCGGAGTTGCGGCGGGAAATGGGGCGGGTCGCACGGCGGCTGGTGGAACGCAGATGGAGCGTGCAGGCGTGGGGGCCGCAGCTCGTCGAGACGCTCGAACAGGCTGCTCGCGGCGGTTTGACGAGCCGCAGGAGCGTTGCATGACCGTTGAACGCGGTGAGCCTGGCACGCCGGAGTGGGCGGATCTCGCCGCCCCGCATCTGGCCCGCTACCTCTTCGCCGCGGGCTTCGCGAACGGTCGGCGGGTGCTCGACCTGGGGTCGGGTGCCGGCTACGGCGCCGCGGTGCTGAGGTCCACAGGTGCCGCCGCCGTGCACGGAGTGGACGTCGATCCCGAGGCCGTCTCCCAGGCGCAGGTTCGGCACGGCGGTCCGGGCGTGACGTTCGCCGTCGACGATTGCCAGCAGCTTGCGTCGTCGCCTGGCTCGTGGGACGTGATCTGCTGCTTCGAGGCGATCGAGCACGTTCCGCAGCCGGAGGAGCTGCTCGTCGCGGCGGGCCGCCACCTCGCTCCCGACAGCGTGCTGCTCGTTTCCACACCGGACCGCGCCAGCACGGCCCCGTTCGTGCACGGTCGGCCGCGAAACCGGTTCCACGAGCATGAGTGGTATCGCGATGAGTTCCTGGCGCTCGTGCGGCGGCACTTTCACGACGTGGAACTGCACGTGCAGGTGGAGACGGCCGCGGCGCAGGCCAGACGTGACGCGGTGGCGGCGCTGCGGCAGGGATTGATGGCGAGCAACCCGCTGTTCGTGCTGGCATGGCGGAAGTGGCCGTGGCGTCGGCGAGACGAACGGCCCTGGGCCAAGCTCGCGGGCCTCGCCGCCCCGGGGATCACCGATTTTCCCATCGTGCCCGCGGCCGTGGCCGACGTGTATGGTTCGCCGCGGTTCCACGTCGCCGTCTGCCGCCGGCCGATCGCGGGAGAGGTGGCCTGATGGGCTGGCTGACGAGGACGCCCGTCGGACGGGCCTGGGACGAGTGGCGGCATCGCGGTCGGCAGGCGGCCGACGACGCGGAGGACTTCCTGCTCGTGACCTGGGACTCCTGCCGTTACGACGTCTACACCGCGGCCCGCACGCCCGTGCTCGATCGGCACGGCATCGCGAAGCGGGCGTGGGCGATGGCCACCTACACGCTCCCCGCGCACCAGGCGATGTTCAATGGGTTCCTGCCGCACGTCTTCGAGCCGCTGCCGCTCTACAACCGCTACGTGCAGCAGCTGTGGCGGATCTCGCACCGTAATCTGGCCTCGCGGCCGCTGGTCACGTTTCCGGAGCGGACCGTGAGCATCGTCGATGGCTTTCGTCGCCGGGGCTACGCCACGCTCGGCGTCGCGGCGATGGACTGGTTTGCGAAGCCGAGTCCGCTGCAGCAGGGTTTCGAGTGGTTTCGTGTCACGGGCACGGGCGCCCACCGCCAGGTGGAGCTGCTCGCCGGCGAGATTCCGCGACGGGCCCGCCGCCGGCCCTGCTTCGTATTCGTGAACTTCGGCGAGACCCACAGCCCATTTCGCCACGCCGACATGCCGGTCGTGGCCGCCGATCCGGTGGCCGACCGCATGAGCCTCGGCAGGCTGTTCAACTCGCCAGGCGTGCCCGATGCGGCCGGCACGCTCGATCGCGAGCTCTGGGAGCGGCAGCGGCAGTGCGCGGAATTTCTTGACCGCCAGATGGCCGACCTCCTGGAGTGCTTCATCGCCCGCGGCCGCCCGACGACCGTGGTGGTGACCGCCGATCACGGCGAGTGCCTCGGCGAGCAGGGGCTGTACGGCCACGCGTTCCATCACGAGAAGGTGATGGAGGTGCCACTGCTCATTTTCCGCCTCAACGCCCCACCGCACGAACCGCCCCGCGCATTCTGAGGGGGGTGGTAGCCATGAGTTGGCAGCGGAGCGGCGGCGTGGTATCGAAGTCACATTCATCCACGATCCGTCGAGGGCAATGACGTGAACGAATTCGTCGAACCACTGGGGATGCGGGTGCTCATCCGCAAGGACGAGAGCCGGCACAAGACACGCGGCGGCATCGTGCTACCCGATCAGGCCGAGATCCCGACGATCACCGGCCGCGTCGTCGAGGTGAGCCTGCAGGTCGAGCGGGACGCCGACTTCCCGATCGCCAAGTACGACAAGGTGCTCTTTCACCCCAAGAACTCGATCCCGGTCGACTTCGAGCAGAACAACCTGCTCTACGTCGTGCCGATCGAGGACGTGGTCGCCGTCTTCCGCCGCGACGACGACCCGCGGCCGCAGCGCCGCGGCAAGGCTGGGCAGGACGAGCAGACGAGCGACGACGCCGGGTCGTGAGGGGTTAGGCGGCGACGTTCGGCTGTCGCTCGTGCAACGGCGTGGACCGCAGCAGGATGCAGCCCTGGAGCACCTCGGGGCGGCCGGGGCTGCCGACCGCGGCGGTCGGGCAGGCGATGAGGCCGCGGAGTCGGCCCCAGGTCTCTTTGAGGGCATGGGGAATCGAGCAGGCGCTCACGTTGCCGGTCCGCCGCGTCAGTCCGTTGACGAGCTCACCCTGCACGCCGAGCTCGTCGAGTTTCATGCCGGTGAACCGCACGATGCCCGTGCCCGCCTGATGGGGCACCACGAAGTTCACGTCGCCGGGCGAGACGCGAGCCGCGGAGAGCGCTTTGGCCGTCGCCGCCGACATGGCCCGGGGTGCCAATTCCGCGATCGCCATGCCGTCGAGCGAATAAACGAGCCGCTCGTCGGCGTGCAGCGTGCCGCCATCCGGGGCCGGGATCGCCACGTGCTGCTGCATATGGAAGTGGAAGGCCGGCCGCTCGGCCGCCTGCTTCTCGGCGTCGGCATGCAGAATCTCGAAGTGCACCGGATACTTGCGGCTCGTCGTCGGGGCCACGAGCGTGGCCGAGGCCATGTCGCCGAAGAGGCCGGCGGTCTGCCCGCAGGAGAAATCGGTGATCCGGCTGATGCGGGTAGCGACGACGACGATCACAAACTCGTCGCGACGCAGGGAGAGCCGCGGTGCCCAGCGGCGGGTCACGACCGAGAAGGCGCGGCTGTAGCCGCAGCAGAACCAGTTGAGGCCGACGGTGCGGCAGCGGGTGAGACCGAGGCCGCGGGCGAGCTCTTCGGCGGCGTGGCTCGGGCGTTCCCGCTCGAGGTCGGTCGGCGGGAGATGCTGCCGCGCGGTGGACGCGGGAATGAACGACGGCGACACGAACGCGATGCCGCGGCAGTCGGCGAGGTTGCAGCCCGTCTCGCGCTGCAGCTGGCGGACGGCCTGCAGGCCCATCGTCAGCTCGTCGTCGAGCGAGATGCGGCGGGCCTCGATGCCCGTATGATGGGCGAACTTGCGGGGCATGGTGTCGCCGAACCAGGCGTTCTCCAGCTCCCAGGCGGGCTGGTGAACCGCGATGGCGGAGATACCGAGCGACGGGTGGCGGCGCGGATCCATAAGATCGTGTCGGATGAGGTAGATGGAGAACGGGTCCGCCGGCCGTGGCAACGGGTTCCATCCGTGGGTCGAATCAACCGCAGGGCCCAACAAGGGGCGGGAATTGTTGCGATCGCCCGCTCCCGAGACCAGCCTGAAATCGGCCGCACAAATCGCGGCCCGGGGCCGGCACCCGAGGGCTCCGGGCAAGGGTAATTCCGCCATCGGCGCGATGCCATTTTCCGGACGGATCGGCCCGCCACCGCGTTATTGCCC
>CAZXIG010000186.1:0-6058 GCA_964640405.1 uncultured Candidatus Kuenenia sp. | reverse complement strand
TAGAAGCCCCGGGCGGAAGCCCGGGGATCGGCGACGGTCCACGACCACGCCCCGCACCGTTTTTGTGATCGGTGCGATCGGTGCGGGCCGCAGCGGTTGCCGCAGCGGCACAGTGTGACGCGTTCGCGTTTCATGCGGGGAAAAACGGCGTCGCGATCCGCGATGCCACGCTCACGTCTCCCGAAATTCGGCGGCGGTGGGTGTCGGTTTTTCCAGGTTTCCGTATAGTGCGGCCAACGCCGGTGGGATCCGGCGGATTGTGAAGGGAATCAATCGTGGCAACGGTCGAATTCGGGCTGCGCGAGGCCGCAGCAGGCGGTGGTCAGGGGTACGGGACAGCGGAGCTTCGCAACCGCCCCGGGGCCCATTCCAGGCTGGCGATCACCAGGCTCGTGCTCGAGGAGTTGGAGCGGGTCGCGCCGCCGACGGGCCGGGCGCGGCTGGCCCCGCGGGCGGCGTTCGCCGACGCCGGCATCGACGAGCCGCGGTTCCTCGACGCCGTAACGCGGATCGAGGGCCGCTACCAGATGCGGTTCCACCCCGACTGGCTCCGCGACATCCACACCTGCGACGACCTCGTCGACTGCATAGCCGAGCGCATGTTCGATGCGGCCGACCGGGGTGGTGCCGCGGCGCCGCTGCGGCGCGATCCGGCCGTGAAGGCTTCCCGCGCCGAGACGCGGCCGCACGGCGACCCGTTCCCCGAGTGCACGGCCCTCGAGGATCGACTGGCCGGGCTGAAGGCCGCGGGCCTCGAGAACCCGTTCCTGCTGGCTAACGAATCCGTGCGCGGCCGGACCGCGCGGATCGACGGCCGCGACGTCGTGAGCTACACGAGCTTCGACTACCTCGGCCTCGCCGGTCATCCCGACGTGGCCCGGGCCGCCAAGGAGGCGATCGACCGGTTCGGCTGCAGCGCGTCGGCCAGCCGCATGGTGGGGGGCAACAACTCGATCCTCGAGGCGCTCGACCGGGAGCTGGCGGCCTTCATCGGCACGGAGCGGGCCGTGGTGTTCCCCTGCGGCTATGGCACCAACGCCTCGCTGTTCGGCCACCTCTTCGGCGCGGGCGACCTCATCCTCTACGACGAACTCGCCCACAACAGCATCATGCAGGGGGCGACGGCCTCGCAGGCGGGCAAGCGGTCGTTTCGCCACAACGACTACCGCCAGCTCGACGGCCTGCTCCGCGATCTCCGCGGCCAATACCGCCGCGTGGTGGTCGCGATCGAAGGCGTCTACAGCATGGACGGCGACTATCCCGACCTGCCGGCCTTCATCGACGTGAAGAAGCGGCACGACGCCATGCTCTACGTGGACGAGGCCCACTCGGTCGGCACGATGGGGCCCGATGGCCGCGGCATCTGCGACTATTTCTCGGTCGATCCCGCCGAGGGCGATCTGTGGATGGGCACGATCAGCAAGGCCCTCGGCTCGGGCGGCGGCTATCTCGCCGGCTCGGAGCGGCTCATCCGCTACCTCGGCTGCACCACGCCGGCCTTCGTGTTCTCGACGGCCTGCTCGCCCCCCAACGCCGCCGCGGCGCTCGAGGGCCTGCGGGTGCTCCGTCGCGAGCCGTGGCGGGTGACCGTGCTCCGCGAACGGTCGGAGCTGTTCCTCAAGCTCTGCATGGATGCCGGGCTCGACACGGGCACCAGCGGCGACACGCCGGTCATCCCCGTGATCCTGGGCAGTTCCGCCCGGGCGATCCAGGTGTCGCAGATGCTGCTCGAGCGGGGCATCAACGCCCGGCCGATCCTCTATCCGGCGGTTCGCGAGTCGGCTGCCCGGGTGCGGTTTTTCCTCACCTGCGAGCACAGCGAGGAGCAGATCGTGCGGACGGTCGAGACCCTCGCCGACGTGGTGGCGGTCACGAAGACGGGCTGAGTTCGCGCCGCCAGGTGAGCGGCGCTGCGCCGAAGATGCCGTCGCGGAAGAGCGGCCGCCGGCGGCGGACGATCTCGTCGGTGACGACGAGCAGCGCCGGCAGGAACACGAGCTCCGCGATCGTCGCCGCGGCCACGGCGGCACAGGCCAGCACCCCGAAGCCCGCCAGCGACGGCACGCTGCTGGCCGTCACGCAGGCGAAGCCCACCGCGAGCACCAGCCCGCCGATCACCACCGCGTTGCCCGTCTCGGCGACGGCGCGGCGGACGGCCGTGGCGATCGAAATCCCTTCGCGCCGATGGCGGGCCAGCGCCGAGAGCACGTGCACGGTGTCGTCCACGGCCAGGCCCAGGCAGACGTTGAACACGATCACCGTGGCCGGGTCGAGCGCCCGCCCCGTCGCCACGATCAGTCCGCCGATCACGGCCAGCGGAAAGATGTTGGGAATCAGGCTCACGATCCCCGCCAGCGGCGACCGGAACGCGATCGCGAGGATGCCGGCGATCACGACGACTTCGAGCAGCAGGCTCGAGCCGAGGTCGCGGACGAGCTGGCGGATGTTGCGGGCCGACACGACCGACATCCCGGCCAGCTCGAATCGCCAGCCCGGATGCGACTTCTGCAGGGCGGCCAGGCCCTCGTCGACCCGGCCGTAGACCGCATCGAGCCGGCGGGAACCGAGGTCGGCCACGCGGGCCCGCACGAGCGCGAGCCGGGCGTTAGGGGCCACGAGGTCGCCGAAGTGCTCCGCGGCGAGACGACGGCGGGCCCGCTCGGGCAGCGGCGTGGCGATCGTCGAGAGCGAGATGGCCCGCGAGATGCCCTCCGTGCCGGCCAGCACCGCATGCACGCCGTCGAGGGCGGCGAGCACCTCGACATCCCGCCAGTCGACGCCCGCGGGCCAGCCCACGACCACGTCCACGCCCATCGCACCTCCGAAGTCTTGATCCACGGCCGCGAGCGCCGCGGCCGCGGCCGCGCCCCGCGGGAGCGAGTCGACCACGCGGTTGTCGGCGTCGAGCCCCGACCCCACGATCCCGAGCAGGAGCGTGGCGATGCAGGCCACCGCCACGAGCGGCCGGGCGTGCCGCACAGAGAATCCGGCGAGCGTCCCGGCCAGCCGGCCGGCGAGCCGCGACGACCGGCCGAGCCGCAGCCCGCTGCAGAAGCCGGTGGAGGCGATCAGCGGCGTGAGGAGCGTGACCGCGAGGAAGCTCGCAAGGGCCCCAACCGCCGCGGTGGCCCCGAACGTCCGCACCGCGTCGATCCGGGCGGCCATCAGCGAGGCGAAGCCGATCGCCGTGACGAGGCTCGTGAGCCCGCAGGCGCGGCCGACCCGCTGCACGGCGCCCGTCGAGGCGACCAGGGGATCGATGCCCCGGCGGGCGCTGCGACGCATGTCTTCGATGAAGTGGATCGAGTCGCAGGTGCCGACGACGAGGGCCAGCGAGGGCACGACGCTCGTGAGGATGTTGACCGGCGCCCCGACGAGGCCGAGGAAGCCGAGGGCCCAGATGGCCCCCACGGCCGGCGGCACGCAGGCCACGACCGTCGAACGGAGGCTGCGGGCGACGACGGCGGAGAGCACGACGGCCAGCGACAGGCCGAGCGAATTGAAGAGCAGCATGTCCCGCCGCAGGGCCTCCGCGGCCTGCTCCCGCAGCGCGGGCAGGCCCGTCAGTTCCAGTTGCAGGTTCGGGCAGTCGCGGCGGGCCTCCGCGAGGGTCGCCTCGAGCCTGGCGACCACCCGCGGCAACAGCGGCGGCCGGTCGGCATCGGCCGCGAGCCGGACGAGCACGAGCGACGAGGCGGCGTCGGCCGACAGCAGATGGCCGGCCACGAGCGGGTGGGCCGCCGCACGGGAGCGTGCCGCCGCGCGGGCCTCGTCGTCGAGGCCCCCGGCGGTGCGGGGAATGACGGGCAGCACGGCCCCGGCGGCCCCGTGCCGCCGCACGTCGAAGATCGAGCGGACCTCGTCAACGCCCTCCACGCCGCGGAGCCGCTCGACGACCAGTTGCAACTCGGTGAGGGGGGCGGCGGCGAAGATGTCGCCGGCCTGCGCCCTGGCCCGCACGATGCAGTCGCGATCGGGCGCGCCGAAGACGGCCGCGATCTCGTCGAGCAGCCGGAAGTCCACCCGTGCGTCGCGGACGAGCGACCGGAGATCGTCGTCGATCCGCAGGCGGCCGATGCCGAAGATGGCGAGACCCGTGAGCAGGGCCGCGATCACCCAGCCCGCGGTGCGGGCCCGTGCGGGGGAGGGACTCACGACACCACTGGCTGGTCGGGTGTCGGCGGCCGGTTCGGATCCGGAAGCAGGTGCCGCTCCTCCGGATCGACGATCCAGCCTCGGCAACTCGCCGCCCCGCACCGGCAGGGGATCGCCGCGTCGGCCGGCCAGCAGTAGTCGATCAGGAGCTCCTCTCCCGGCTTGATCGGACGGATCGTTTGCAGCCACAACCGGTCTTCCTGCGTGTCGCTGTCCTCGTCGAACCAGTAGAAGAGCTCGCAGTTCGGGTCGCAACTGTGGTTGACGAAGCGGAACGGCGGGGCCGGCTCGAGAAGCTTGCTGCTGGGCAACTCCATGACGTAGCTGGAGTCCTCGGGATGGTCGTCGAGGATCTCCCCGAGAATCTCCCCGAGAACCATGCCCGCCGCGAGTTTCCGCTTGGCGAACACGCCGCGGCCCACGGGAGTGGTGCCGATGAGGATCAGGTCTCCGAGTTCATGCCGCGTGGGATCGACGTGCAGGGTAGGCTTGAGGCTGGTCAGCGAATCGTGGGACATACACTCCTGCGGAGTCGGGTGCGGCAGTCAGGTGGGAGACGGGAATCTACAAGGCATGGTCGGACAAGGTCAACGGATACGCATGTCGGCCGCGCTGCCGCTCGTCATCGCTCCCGCCGCCCTGCTGGCGGTGTGTGCCGCCACGCTGGCGGACACTCCCTCCGCCGCGACTCCAGACCGGCCGGCGACGGACTGTCGGCTGCGGATCGCCTGCTTCAACGCGGAGAACCTCGCCGCACCGGGGGAGCAGACGCGGCTCACGCGGTATCGGTTCGAGCCCGCCCGACGGCGGCACCTCGACCGGGTGGCGGCCGTGCTCGAGACGCTCGCGCCCGACATCGTGGTGCTGCCGGAGGTGGTGTCGCGGCGGGCGGTCGACGAGCTGGCCGAACTGCTGCGGGCCAAGGGGCTCGACGGCTACCGCGGCTGGCACGTGGACGGCAGCGACGCCTTCACCGGCTTCGACGTGGCCATCCTGTCGCGGATCGAGCCCGACGAGATCGACGGCCGTCGCATCCGGATCCTCGTGCCCGAGAAGCGGAAGAAGGGGGAGAAGGCTGCGGCGCCGATGGCCGACGACTGGCTGCGGGAGCCCTACCTCGTGCGGGATGCGGCCGGCGCGGAGGAGCGCGAGGAGGCGGTGCTCCAGCGGCATGCCCTCGCCTACTTCACCGTTTGCGGCCGCAAGCTCGGCGTGCTCGGCCTGCATCTCAAGAGCAACCCGTCCGATCCGGCGGCCAACGCCCAGCGGACGGCCGAGACCCGGATCGCCCGCGACATCATCCGCCGCGAGATCGTGGCCCGCGGCTATCTGCCGATCGTGCTGGGCGATCTCAACGACTACGACCCCGACGTGCCGATGGCCGACGGCGTGCGGAAGACGCAGACGACGGTGCTCCGCGACCTGAAGGATTTCGATCCCGAGCGGCCGGGAGCGGAGCTGGTGAACGCGGCGGCCTTCATGCCGCGGGTGGCCGACCGCTACACGTCGCACTGGGACTTCAACGAGAACGGCGCCCCCGACGGCGAGGACGTGTTCACGATGATCGACCACGTCCTGCTGCCGCGGGAACTGGAGTCGGCGGTGCAACGGGCGTTCATCTGCCACGCCACCGACCTCGACGTGTCGGATCACTTCCCGGTGGTGGTGGATCTCGAGTGGTGATCGGCGTCAAAGCGGGGGATGATCCTTCCCATACAAGCCCCCAGGCGCGAGCCGGGGGATGATGCGGGGCGTTTCGGGATGGATGCCGCACTATCCCCCTGCTTGCGCATGGGGGCTTCTATGCGCATTTTCATCCAAGCCCCCAGGCGCGAGCCGGGGGATGATGCGGGGCGTTTCGGGATGGATGCCGCACTATCCCCCTGCTTGCGCATGGGGGCTT
>CAZXIG010000185.1:0-6100 GCA_964640405.1 uncultured Candidatus Kuenenia sp. | reverse complement strand
AGAGCCGGCGTCGGGAGCGAGCTGGGCGAGGCCACCGGCGACGACCTCACAGCGGCCGGACGACCGACTGGCTCCGCCAATAGTCGAACAGCGTCTCGATCGAGTTCACGCCGCCGCCGACGCCGCTCTTGTTGACGCCGCCGTAGGGCACGCCCTTCGGAAACAGGTTGTGGGCGTTGATCCAGCTGTTGCCCGCGATCATCGACTCCGCCACGCGGGCGGCCCGGCCGAGGTCGCTCGACCAGACGCTGTTGGCCAGGCCGTAGTCGGTGTCGTTGGCCATCGCGACGGCCTCCTCCTCGCTGGAGAAGCTCGCCAGGTAGGCCACGGGGCCGAAGATCTCCTCGCGGGCGGCCACGTTGTCGAGCGTGCCGGCCAGGAGCGCGGGCTTCACGTAGTAGCCGTCGCGGCCCGGCACCTCGGCGGGACCGCCGGCCACGACCGCCTTCGCCCCCTGCTGCACGCCCTTCTCGAGATACGAGAGCACCCTCGCCCGCTGCTTGGCGTTGACCACCGGCCCCATCGACGACGCCCCGTCGAGCTGGTGGCCCACGTGCACCTTCTGCATCCGCGTGCGGCACTCGTCGATGAACCGGTCGTAGATCGAGCGGTGCACGATCCACCGCGTGGCGTCGCAGCAGACCTGCCCCGTGTGGAACGTGATCGCTCCCACGAGCTTCTCGGCCGTGGCGGCCACGTCGACGTCGTCGAACACGACCGCCGCCCCCTTGCCGCCGAGTTCCAGCTTCACCGGCACGAGGTTGCGGCCGCAGGCCTCACCCACGAGCCGGCCCACCTCGGGCGAGCCGGTGAAGCTCATCCGCTTGAGCCCGGCATGGGCCGAGAGGGCGGCACCGGCGCCCGCGCCGGTGCCCGTGATCACGTTGATCACGCCGTCGGGAATGCCCACCTCGCGGGCCAGCCGCGCCAGATAGATCGCCGAGAGGGGCGTGTCTTCCGCCGGCTTGATCACGCAGGTGTTGCCGGCCGCCAGGGCAGGGGAGATGTTCCAGCCGATGAGCAGGAAGGGGAAGTTCCAGGGGAAGATGAAGCCGCACGGCCCCCAGGGATTGCGGGTGGTCCAGGCCTCGTGGCCGGCGACCGCCAGCACGTTTCGCCGCTGCACGTGCTGCGCCATGTCGGTGAAGTAGCGGAGCGTGTCGATGAAGTTCTGTACGTCGCCGAGGGCCTGGCCGAGGATCTTGCCGGCGTCGAGCGATTCGATCTGGCCGATGATCGGCTTGTGCTTCTCGATCGCGTCGGCGAGCCGGTGAAGATGCACGCCCCGCTCGGCGGGCGTCATCGTCGCCCAGCCCGACCGCTTGAAGGCGTCGGCCGCAGCCTTCACGGCCCGATCGACGTCGGCGGCGCCGAGGACGGCGAACTCGGCGATCGGCTCGCCCGTGCCGGGGTCGCGAGTGGCCATCGTCTCGCCGGTCGCGGAGGCGACGTCCTTGCCGCCGATCACGCTCTTGAGCGGCGACTCGGAGAGGAACTTCTCGACTTCGGGCAGCAGGCGGGCAGGGGCGGTCGCGGTGGCCATGAATGGGCTCCCAGAAGAACGGTACGAAGACGGTTGCGGAGAGGATACCGCACCGGCGTTACGAATGTCGCGGGAAGTTGTTGTACGCAGGTCGCCGGCTACCGTCCGGCCGCCGGCATTCCGGTGGAGGCGGCACGGATTTCGGGGGGCGGGCAGCACGATGGGCCGGCCCGCTCGAGGGCCTCGAGCACCTGCGACTCCGTGATCAGATCGCGGAGCACGATCGGCTCGGGCAGCGGGGAGCCGGGCTTGGCCGCCGGAAAGATCGCCAGCAGCGGGATCGACTTGCTCTGCAGGCTTTCGAGCATCTGCTTGATCTCGGGCGAGCCGTCGGTCCAGTCGGCGAGCATCGGCACGACGCGGTTCTTGTCGAGCGCCGACTTCACGCGGCTGGTCTCGATCGCGGTGGCGAGGTTGAACTTGCAGGTGGGGCACCAGTCGGCCGAGAAATCGACCATCACGGTCGAGCCCTGCTCGCGCAGCTCGGCCAGCCGGGCCCGCGTGAACGGCTGCTCCCACTCGATCACCTTCTTGACCGGTCCGAGGAACATGAACGCGGCGGTGCCGATCGCCGCGGCGAGCGCGGCCCCCTGCACCCAGCGGCCGAAGCCCACGGCTCCCTGCCGCTCCTGGGCCCGGCCCACCCACCAGCAGGCCATCCAGATGCCGACGAGCATCGCCAACGTCGGCACGAACCACTGGTGATTGAGGAACGTGAACAGGTAGACCACCGTGCCGAGCATCACGAAGCCGAGCACCTCCTTGAACGTGCCCATCCAGGCACCCGGCTTCGGCAGAAACTTCACGAGCCCCGGGAACAGCCCCACGAGGATGTAGGGCAGGGCCATGCCGGTGGCGATCGCCCCGAACACGGCGTAGGTCACGGCCGTGGACTGCGTGAGCGTGAAGCCGAACACGGGCCCGAGGAACGGCCCGCTGCACGGGGTGGCGAGCACCGTGCTGAGCACGCCCTTCAAGAACGCCCCCATCGGCCCCTCGCGGGTCTGCACGTGGCCGGCCTGCTCGCCGATGAACCCCGGAATCGGCAGCTCCCAGATCCCGAGGAACGACAGGCCGAAGGCGAACACGATCCCGAGCATCGCGATATTGAACGACGCCGACGTGAACTGCTCGCCCCAGGCGAGGTTCGAATTGCCGAGACCGATGTTGGCCGCCACGCTCGCCGTCGCCAGGGCGAAGAACACGGCGTAGAGGCCGGCGCAATACCAGAGGTTCATCTCGAACACCTCGCGGCGGGCCCGGCCCGACTGCTGCGCGAACGACATGAGCTTGAGGCCGAGCACCGGCAGCACGCACGGCATGAGGTTGAGGATCAGGCCGCCGGCGAGCCCCATCAGCAGGACGACGGGAAGCGTGAGCGGTGCCGAGGCCGATGCCGGGCCGGCCAGTGCGGGCTGCACGGTTGCCTCCGCGTTGACTGCGGGCGGGTCCTTCTCCCGGGCAGCCGCCGCAAGCGGGAGTGGCGACTTGGCGGCTTCCGCGTAGCGGGCGTCGGCGAACTCGATCGGGGCCACCGCGCCGGCATCCCCCTCGGGCAGCGTCACGGCCAGCCGCACGGCGGAGGGCGGATCGCAGGTCGTGTCGCTGCAGGTCTGGAAGCCGAGCAGGATGTCGATCGGCCCGGGTGCCGCGTCCGCAGCGAGCTTCAGCTCGAGCGTCACCGGCCCCTCGACCGCTCCGGCCGCCAGCAGTTCCGCCGAAGCCGGCGATTCGGTCTTGCCCGCGGCCGCCGCCACGATCCGCCCGGCCATGTCGGGGCGTGCCGCCACGATCGTGGGCTTGCCCTGGCCGATCTCGCTCGCGGCCGACGACCCGGGCTTGTAGACGTGCCACCCCGCCTCGGGCTCGATCGTGATCGCGAGGGGCCAGACCGGTGCGTCGGCCGCCCCCTGACGCGGGCCGAGAACCGCGGCAACCGTCGCGTGGGTGCGGTCGGGCTGGTAGGTCGCGGGGGCCGGCGTGGAGGCCGCCGACGCGGCGGCGCCCCCCGGCAGGGCCGTGAACTCGATCGTGTCCGGGGGCAGGCAGGCGTTGTCGCGGCAGAGCTGCAGGCTGACCCTGCCGCGAACCTCGCCGGCCCCGCCTGGGCCGGGCTGGAGCGGGGCCCGCCACGTCACCGTTCCGGCGTGCTCTTCGACGATAAGGCCCTTCCAACTCGGGATGTCTTCGACGGCGTGAGAATGCGGGGGGGCGTCGGGCTGGAAACCGCCGGCGAGTTGCCGCGGGGAGTCTTTCGCGATCTCGATCTTCGTCGGCCGCGGACCGCCCGGCTTCTGCGTGATCGAATAGAGGTGCCAGCCCTCCTCGAGGGTGGCGGTGACGGCCAGGACGTCCGGCTTCCCGGCGGCGCCGGCCTCGATGGCCGCGTCGATCCGCACCGGGCTGCCGAGGGCGGCATTGATCGCCGCCAGCGGGTCATCGACGGCGAGACAGAGGCCGGGAGGAAGAACAGCCGCCAGCAGGACGGCCCACATCCGGCACCAGGCTCGAAGTCGCTCCGTCAAAATCTCGATCCTCGGCGGTACCTTCCATGGTGAAAATCGACGTTTCAAGTCTACAAACTGCAATTTCCGGCGGTCAAACAGGGCTCGCCAACCCAATCGAGCCGCCGGCGGCCAGCCAGGCGACCGCGGCCGGGAGGTCGTCGAGCAGACGGCTGACGCGTGCCGCCACGCGATTACCGTCGGGAAACTGGCGGTTTTCTTCCACGAGCCACCGAAACCAGTTGTCGAGGCCGCAGACGACGGCCGAGGCGTGGAGCCAGTCGATCAGCCACCGCTCTTCCGCCGTCAGCGGCCGCATCCGCTCGTAGCTCGCAAGCGGCTCCCGCCACCGCTCCACGAGCGAGGCGGAGCCCGTGCTTCGCCAGCTTCCCAGGAGTCGGGCGATGTCGGTGGCGGGGGTGTCGACGCCGGCCGCATGAAAATCGACGATGCCGGCGACCCGCGTCGATCCCGCCGGCTCGAAGAGCACATGATCGCTCCAGAGATCGCGGACCACCGCCTGGCAGGGCACGACGGCAGGCTCGCGTTCCGCCACGGCCCTGAGCGCCTTCGCGCCTTCGGCAGACAGCAGCATCCGCTCGGCAGCCTGGAACGATCCGAGCAGCCCACCGTCGAGCATGGACGAACCGCCGTCGGGGGGCCGCATCGACCACGGCCGCCGGAGCAGCGCGCGGACCTGCTCGATCCGCCGCACGGCGCCCGGCGACGGGCCACGCAGCGGAGCGGTTCCAGGCAGCGACGCGACCGCGCGATGCAGTCGAGCCACCGCCTCGAGCGCCGCGTCGGCCGCGGCGGGCGACGGTGATTCGCACGGCCTGCCACCGACGAACCGCACGAGTTCCCAGTGACGTCCGTCGGCGGCGGTGACGACCGTGCGACCGTCGGCAGAAGCGAGCATCTCGGGCACTTCGGTCGCGCCAGCCGCACGGGCATGCCGCATCAGGTGATGCACCCACTCGCATCGCTCGCGTGGCGCGTCGGCCGCAAACGCCTTGAGCACGTGGCGGCCGGCGATGCCGGCGAACTGCACCGCGTGCAGGGCCGCACCGCTGAATCCGGTCGCCCCGAGCGGCTCGCACACCGTCGCGGGACCGTAGCCCCAGAGCGTGCAGACGCGGCGAATCTCCTCGGATGTCACCCTCGTGCCTCCTCTCGAAGCAGGCCGCTGCGTGGCCGGCGGATGGGGTGGATGCTACGCTGTGAACGCCGGCTTTGCATGACGCGCGGCCCGCCAGGAGTGGTTCGCATGCGGCTGGTGATCGCGATTCTCAGGCCCGCGCAGGTGGAACAGGCCCGTCAGGCGCTGGCCGGGGTGCAGGTCATGCGGATGACGATCTGCGACGCCCACGGCTACGACCTCACCTTTCCCGACGCGCTCGCCCAGGAGGCCGTGCTCGAGATCGCGGTGAACGACGACTTCCTCGACCGCACGCTCGACACGCTCGCCGCCGTGGTGACCGCGGGGGGCGACGACGTGCGGGAACGCGTGCGCGTGCTGCCGATCGACGATTCCGTGCAGCTCTACCGTGACGTGAGAGGCCCCGAGGCGATTTGAATCCGATGCACATCCTGCTCATCTCCCCCGACCTCATGATCTCGAGCCGGATCGCCCCGCTCGCGGCCGCCGCGGGGGCCACCGTCGCCGCGGTGGGTTCAGCCGACGCGACCGCCGCTCCGGGCCCCTACGATCTCGTGCTCCTCGACCTGCAGACGCCGGCCGCCGACACCGCCACGCTCGTGGCCAAGGCCCGCGGGATGCTCGCCGCGGTGCAGAAAGCGGCACCCCCGATCGTCGCCTTCGGCCCGCACGTGGCCACGCAACGGCTCGACGACGCGAAGGCTGCCGGGGCCGCCGAAGCGATCAGCCGCGGCGGACTCCTCGGCGGATTTCAGGCAGTGCTCGCCCGCCACCGCACGGGCTTGCATGAAGAATGATCGCGGAGCCGACCGGCGGATTGGGCGAGTTGATTCCGCAAAGCCGTCAGCCCGCCGGTTCGTCGAGCACGACCTCGTCGAGTTCCGTGCCGTCGAC
>CAZXIG010000184.1:4220-6121 GCA_964640405.1 uncultured Candidatus Kuenenia sp. | reverse complement strand
GGCCGGCCGCGGCTCTTCTTCGGCGTGTCGGCCGGCAACATGGACTCGATGATCAATCACTACACCGCCAACCGGAAGGTGCGAAACGACGACGCCTATTCGCCTGGCGGGGAGATCGGCCGCCGCCCCGACCGGGCCACGCTCGCCTATTGCCAGCGGTCGCGGGAGGCGTTTCCCGGTGTGCCCGTGGTGGCCGGCGGCGTGGAGGCGAGCCTCAGGCGACTCGCGCATTACGACTACTGGAGCGACACCGTCCGTCGCTCGATCATCCTCGACTCGAAGGCCGACCTCGTCGTCTTCGGCATGGGCGAGCGGACGATTCTCGACGTGGCCCGCGGCCTCTCCGCCGGCAAGACGGTGAAGGAGCTGCGGGATCTCCGCGGCATCGCCTATCGGCTCGGCGCCAGCGAGCCGCCGCCGACCGGCCCGGGGGGCGGCGCGGCCGACACGATCGAGCTGCCCGATTACGACGCGGTGTCGAAAGACAAGCTCGCCTTCTGCGAGATGACGCGCATCTCGCACCTCGAGACGAATCCCCACAACGCCCGCCGGCTCGTGCAGCGGTATGGCCGCGAATCGATCGTCGTGAATCCCCCTGCCCTGCCCCTCGAGCAGGACGAGATGGACCAGGTCTACGGCCTCCCCTTCACGCGGCGGCCGCATCCCTCTTACGGCGCCGCGCGGATCCCCGCCTTCGAGGTCGTGGAAACGAGCGTGCAGATCATGCGCGGCTGCTTCGGCGGCTGCACGTTCTGCTCGATCACGGCCCACGAAGGGCGGATCATCCAGAGCCGCAGCCAGGAGTCGGTGATCACCGAGATCAAGCTGCTCGCGAGCCAGCCCGGCTTCAAGGGCACGGTGTCGGACATCGGCGGCCCCACGGCCAACATGTATCAGATGCGGTGCACGCGGCCGGAGGTCGAGGCGAAGTGCCGCCGGCTCTCGTGCGTGCATCCCACCGTCTGCAAGCTGCTCGGCACGAACCACGGCCCGCTCAAGAGCCTCATGCGCGAGGCGCGGAGCGTGGAGGGAGTGAAGCGGGTGCTCGTGGCGAGCGGCGTGCGGATGGACCTCGCCCGCCGCGATCCCGAGTATCTGGAGGAGCTCGCGGCGCACCACGTGGGGGGCCATCTCAAAGTGGCGCCGGAGCACACCGATCCCGAGGTCTTGAACCTCATGAAGAAGCCGTCGGCCGACGACTACGTCGAGTTCGACAAGGCCTTCAAGTCGGCCAGCCGCCGCGTTGGGAAGAAGCAATTCACCGTGCCCTACTTCATCGCGAGCCACCCGGGCAGCGGCGTGGAGGAGATGATCGATCTCGCCCTCTTCCTGAAGCGGAATAGCTACAAGCCCGATCAGGTGCAGGACTTCATCCCGAGCCCGTTCGACATCGCCGCCTGCATGTATTACACGGGCCTCGACCCGATGACGAAGGAGCCCGTGAAGGTGACGAAGGGGCTCAAGGATCGGCGGATGCAGCGGGCGCTCTTGCAGTTCTTCAAGCCGGAGAACTACTTCGAGGTGCGGCGGGCGCTCGAGCAGGCAGGCCGGCACGACCTCATCGGGAGCGGCTGCGACTGCCTGATCCCCGACCGGCCGCCCAAGGAGGCGATCGACAAGAAGCGCCGCGAAGCCACGCAGGCGTTCACGGAGGAGACCTCGGGCGATCACATCCGCGGCGGGCCCTCAGCGGCCCGAGATCGCGGGCCCGGCAAAGGCCCGCGCAAGCAGCGGCGGCCCCGCAAGACGATCGGCTACCGCCCGAAACGCCCCGGCACGTGATCTCGTGATCCTCCGGCCCGAGCGTGGCCCGAATCACCCCCCGTCTCGCGCCTGGTCCCATCATCCCCGTCTCGCGCCTGGTCCCATCATCCCCGTCTCGCGCCTGGTCCCATCATCCC
>CAZXIG010000184.1:0-4120 GCA_964640405.1 uncultured Candidatus Kuenenia sp. | reverse complement strand
AACAACCCGCATCATCCCCCGGCTTGCGCCTGGGGGCTTGTATGAGAAAATCATCCCCCGGCTTGCGCCTGGGGCTTGTATGAGAAAATCATCTCCCGCCTTCCGCCACACCCGAACTCTCCCGGTGCGCGGTCCGTACACACTCCCGTCAACCCATCTCCGAGGAGCCGTCCATGCATCGCACGCCGCGCCTGCTCGTCTGCCTGCTCACCGCCGCATCTCTTGCCGTCCCGGCGGCGCCGGCCTTCGCGATCTCGCCCCAGAACCCCTACCGCAGCTTCAACCTCTCGGGCATCAACTACGGCTCGATGCAATGGGAACGGGCCCAGCGGCAGGGCAAGCGGGTGTGGCCCTACTACAACACGCCGTCCCGGAGCTATTCGCGGGGCGGCGTCGTGACCGCCGGCGGCTTCGTCGGCGGTGGCGGCGGAGCGATCATCCAGGGGGGCCGTTACCGCTCCAGCCCGCGGGTCTACCGCCGGTCCCGCCGATAACCGCGGCCTGCGAGCGGCAGCCTGACGCCGTGGCCGGCGCCGGCTTCAGCCCGTCAGATCGCCGTCGTAGATCCGGTACTTCTTCGTGACGAGCGCGCCGCCGCGTTCGAGCGTCCGCTTCGAGAGGTGGTTGCTCTCGAGCACCCACGAAAACTCCGTTTCCTCCATGCCCCAGTCGAGGATTGGCTCTACGAGGGCGGCCATGAGCACGAGCCCCACGCCCCAGGCCTGATACTCGGGCACGACGTTGGTGCTGATCGCCCGCATCCGCTTGATGCCCCGCTTGTTCCAGAGCAGCTTGAGGAACCCGAACGGGAAGAGCCGGCCGTTGATCGCCTTGATCCGCGGGTTGTAGTCGAGCAGGCAGAAGACCGTGCCGATCGGCTTGCCATCCACCTCGGCCACGAGGGCGAGCTCCGGCACGATGAGGTGCTTGAGGCTGGCCGCCATGTGCTTCACCTCGCCGGGACTGAGCGGCACGAAGCCCCAGGTGCCGCCGAGGCTCGAGTTGTAGATCTCGAGAAACATCCGCACTTCGGCGTCGAACCGGCTGCGGTCGAGCGGCCGCACCTTCACGCCGAACCGCTCCTTCACGCCCTCGACCATCGTGCCGAGCTTGGAGTCGAGCGAGGAGAGCATCGAGGTCTTGCCCCAAAAGGCGTAGAGGTCCTCGATCTTGCCGAAGCCGTTCTGCTCGACGAGGCGGGCGTAATAGGGACGATTGTGCGTCATCATGAAGAACGGGGGCGTGTCGAAGCCCTCGATCAAGAGGCCGCATTCGTAGTTGAGCGACGGATTGGCTGGGCCGCGCACGCTCTGCATGCCCTGGCTGCGGAGCCATCCCTTGGCGGCATCGAACAGGGCCTTGGCCGCGGCCGGGTCGTCGTCGCACTCGAAGAAGCCGAAGAACCCTCGCTGCTCCTGGTACCGCTCGATGTGCCCCGCATTCACGATGGCCGTGATCCGCCCCACGTCGCGGCCGCCCCGCGTGGCCAGAAACGACCGGCTCTTCGACCGCTCGTAGAACGGATGCGGGCGGAACCCGAGCAGTTCCTCCTGCGACATCACCAGCGGCGGCATCCAGCAGGGGTCGTCGCGATAGATCCGCCACGGCAGGCGGACGAACCGCCGCTGCCGGGCCCGGGTGTCGACCGGTTCGATGCCAACCTCTGCCACGTGGACTCCCTCGCCGCCGCAGGCTTCGCAGAACCGCGCCCGGCAGCCGGCGCGGCCTGAAATTGCCGGAAATCGTGCCTTTCCAACACCTTCCGACCGATCGGCGGCACGCCAGCAGCATCTTGCGGGGCGGGTGCCCCGCGCGTCAACGCCGGCAGGACCGCCCACCCCCCAAATTCGCCCCCCACCTTTCACCGATCTACAACTGTCGGCCTGGGTACGTGGTGACGGATCGATCGACCCGGGCGCAGGAAATCCGCCTCGAGGACGATGCTCCGATGATCGCGTCACGCGTGTTCGATGCCGCCGGCGACTGTCTCGTGACCGGGGCCACCGGCCTCGTTGGCAACAACGTGGTGCGGATGCTCCTGCAGCAGGGCCGCGGTGTGCGGGTGCTCGTGAGGCAGTCGAGCGCCGTGGGCGACAAGGCCTTTGCGGGTCTCCCCATCACGCGGGCGACCGGAGGCCTCGACGACGAGCGGGCCCTGCAGGCCGCGGTGGACGGCGCTTCCTGCGTGATCCACTCCGCCGCGATGGTGCACTGCGGCTGGAAGCACCTCGACGAGATGCGGGAGGTGAACGTCGAGGGCACGCGGCGGATCGCCCGCGCCGCCCGGCGGGCGGGCGCCCGGCTCGTGCACGTCTCGAGCGTCGACGCGATCGGCCTCGAGCCGGACGGCAGCCCTGCCGACGAGAACACGCCTTCCGGCGGGATGCCCGAGTGCCCCTACGTGGTCACGAAGCGCGAGGCCGAGGCGGCCGTGCTCGACGAGGTGGCGGCGGGCCTCGACGCCGTGATCGTCAACCCCGTCTACATGATCGGCCCCTGGGACTGGAAGCCGTCGAGCGGCCGCATGCTCCTGGAAGTGGGCGCGGGCAAGGGGCTCTTCGCCCCTCCGGGCTCCAACGACTTCGTCGATGTCCGCGACGTCGCCGCCGGCATCCTCGCCGCCCTCGACCGCGGCAAGGCCGGCCGCCGCTACATCCTCGGCGGCCACGGCCTCTCCTACCTCGACGCCTGGCGGGTGTTCGCCCGCGTGGCCGGCCGCATGCAGCCGCTCGGGATGGCGCCCCGCGGAATCGTGCGTGTCGCCGGCCTCGTGGGCGACCTGGCCGCGGCCCTGCTTGGCCGCGAGCCCGACGTCAACTCGGCGGCCACGCGGATGTCGATGCTCGCCCATAATTTCTCGTGCCGGCGGGCCGAGACCGAACTCGGCTACCACTACCGCCCGTTCGAGGAGACGGTGCAGGATGCGTGGAACTGGTTCGTGGCGCGGGGCTATGCTCGGGCGGTCGCGCCGCGGCCGGAGCTCGTGCGCTAGCGAACGCGAGTGGAAGCCTGGGAGCGGATCGTTCAGGACTGCGCCGGCGAACGGACGGCAAAAGTCTCGTCGCGGTGGACCTCGAGGACTCGGTCCAAATGCTCCTCGAGCTTTCGCCGATCCGCTCGCCTCCCGTCTTGGTGGTTCGTGTCCGTGGTGGTCGATAGGCGAGTGAGCTGCCGGCATGCCGCATATTTTGGTGGTTGAGGACGAAGAGCACCTCGCCTTCGGCATCAAATACAACCTCGAGTCGGAGGGGTATGCCGTCAGCACGGCGGGGGATGGGCAGACGGCGCTGGCGTTGCTCGAGGCGGGCGATCCGACCGTCGATCTCGTCGTGCTCGACCTGATGCTGCCCGGCATGAGCGGCTATGCCGTCTGCGAGGCGATCCGGGCGCGGGGCAGCGACGTGCCGGTGGTGATGCTCACGGCGCGGACGCTCGTCGAGGATCGGATCCGCGGGTTCGACGCGGGCACCGATGTCTACCTGCAGAAGCCATTCGACCTCGACGAGCTGATGTCGATCATCCGCAACCTGCTCGCCCGCCGCGGCCGCAGCGAGCGGGCCGCCACGGCCGAGAGTGCGGCGAAGCACGACGTCTATCGGTTCGGCTCCGCCGAGGTGAACTTCGACACCTGGGAGGCCTCGGCCCGCGGGCAGCCCGTGCGGCTCACGAATCTCGAGATGAAGCTGCTCCGCTATCTGGTGGAGCATGAAGGCAGCGTCGTCTCGCGGGAGGAGCTGCTCAAGAACGTGTGGGGGCTGACGCGGGCGCCCGCCACCCGCACGATCGACACGTTCATGCTCAACCTGCGGAAGTATTTCGAAGCCGATCCGTCGAAGCCGGTGCACTTCCTCTCCGTCCGCGGCACGGGCTACCGCTTCGTGCGGTGACGAGGCCCGCCGCAGGAACATACAAGCCCCCAGGCGCAAGCCGGGGGATAATCCGCGCCGCTTCGGGATGGACGCCACATCATCCCCCTGCTCGCGCATGGGGGCTTCTATGCCGAAAGTCCAAGGAAGCCCCCAGGCGCAAGCCGGGGGACGTCGGGCGCCAGCCCGACCCACGCACGCCGGGGATTACTACCGCCCGAGCAACGCCGCTGCGGCACGGCCGGGGTCGGGCT
>CAZXIG010000183.1:0-6240 GCA_964640405.1 uncultured Candidatus Kuenenia sp. | reverse complement strand
AAATCCGTTGCCCGCAAGGGCGTGTGGGTTCAAGTCCCACCTCCGGCATTGCGAATTCAACGGGAAAGAACGGGGTTCGCAATCTGGCGTCCCAACACTCGCCAAAGGCCCGCCGCAGGTCGTGGGCCGCCGCGGTCATCGAGCGAACGCCGCAAAAACGCGATTGGCGGAAAGACGGGTAGCGGTCAGATGTCCCGCATGGCCATCACAGACCGATCCGCTGAGTGACCACCTCGCCGACCTGGGTCGTGCCGCTGCCCACGATGTCCCCGCTGGGCGGCGCCGAGGGAGTCCCCTGGCTCGCCGACAGCGTCTGCGGGCCGAGGGTGCCAAAAATCACTCGCACCGTCGCCCTGCCGTTCACGAACGTGACGGTCGAGGGAAACCTGGCCTGCGCATCGGTCGAAGTCAGCGTCGCGATCCCGCGATGAGACGTCACGGGCCTCCCCTGGGCATCGACCGCCATGAGCGTCACCCTGACAGGCACACCCACGGCGACGGCCCGCGGCAGCGTCACGGCGAACCTCGAGGCCACCTGGGCGGCCGTGACCGTGGTGATCGCAGTCCCCGATAGAGGTGCGTCACTCAGCGACCTCACGGTGATCGAGTGCCGGCCGGCGGTCGCCAGCGTCACCTGGAACGATGCCCGCCCGTTCCGGAATGTCACCGGAACCAGCGGCAGACTCGCCTCCGGATCGCTGCTGACGACCGTCGCCAATCCATTGAACGACGAGAGCGGTCTTCCGGCGGCGTCGACCGCGACGGCCGTGACGTTGATCGGTACTCCCGCCCGCGCTTGCGACGGAATCGTGATCCGTAGCGATTCACGGACGACGGGCAGCGTCACGGGGCTCGACGCGCTGCCTGAAGCTGCCGCCGGCGGCGGGGCGATGACGACGGGTGAGTCGGTGTTTGCGGGGGCGCTGTTGGCGGGGACCAGGGGTGGAATCACGGCGATGCCAATACCACTCAGCATCCCGCGGGCTTCAAGCTGCTCGGCGACGCATGCTGGGAAACGCACGGCCCGGGACTTGTTTTTGCGCGACGGAACGTTGCCAAACCCGCGAGAGAAGAAAGTACTCATCGTGGTGAACCCTTCAGAATTTCTGTCGCCCAGCAGGGTCAAACCCCGCTTCATCACGTGACACTATCGGCGAAACCGACCACAATCAAGTAAAAACAGGTCGGCCAACGGCACTTCCGCAAGCGGCGCCGGATCCCGCTGTGGGCGGCTTTTGCTGACCAGCTGCGGAAACTGATTCAACGGAAGCCCGACCTGACGCACCGGGAACTCGAGGCTGAACTCCGGACGGACCTGTCGATTCAGACGTGGTGCACGGCGCTTCAGCGGCTTTGTCTGACCTGACTTGTCTTCTCGAAGTTCACGTGGCTCCTGAAGAGTGCTTCGGCAAGGACCGTCGATGCCCTATGGACGCTCTGTGGCGAGCTGCTTGACCGGTTCACCGAAGCCGAGTGCCGCAACTGCTTCAGGCACTGCGGCTACCGCTCCACGTAAGCCAGATGCGCTCTCGCAGTCGGCAGATATCGGGCACGTTCATGCCCTTCCCAAGATCCACATCAGCCTGCCGACACCCCGCGGCAACCAGCGGCTTCGAGGTAGGCTGCGGAAACTGGGCAGGCACTTCGACGCCTGGCTGGGGGGAACGTAAGGCAGTTTTGCATTTCGAAGCCATGTTCTCCGGGAATCGGTGCCGATGATTCCGTTGATTCCGCTCAGGAGGGATACGCGGGCTGCGTTGTCCTTGCCGGCAGTTTCCGCGACTGGCCCGCGCGTCGCCGGGAAATCCAATGGTCGCTCGATTTCGCATGCCTTCGATCGCGCACCCGTGCCGGCGCCCGTGCATCGGCCGCGGGCTCGTGGTCATCGCCATGGGCTTGTTCGCCGCGCTCGCCCAAGGAGCGGAACGCAGTGGCTCCGACATCGCTGACAACTTCCTCGTCGTCGCCGACGAGACCGAGGCGGGCGGGATCGATCTGCCAAGCGTCGCTACCAGATTTGCCACGTTCGAGGAGGTGTCGGAGGCGGTACGGGCGGATCGTGAGCGGATCAAGCTGCTCGAGGCCCGGCTCAAGGCGCTCGAGAAGGAGTCAGAGGCCGCCGAGCCGCTGCCGGTGCCGCAGGCCAAGGAGGCCGATCAGCCGCCGCCCGAGCCCTATGAGGTGGGCAGCGACAAGACGTTCACGACATCGAAGTGGGCCGATTCGTTCCAGGCGGAGTCGGCCAACAAAGATTTTCGCGTCAAGATCGGCGGCCGCACGCAGGTAGACGCGGTGGCGTTCACGGCGGGAAGCGGGCCGGATCAACCGTCCAACCAGGGCGGCCTCGATCCGGAACTGGCCGATACGGTCGACTTCCGCCGCGCCCGCTTCCGGATCGAGGGGCGGATGTACGAGCTCTACGACTGGGCCTGCGAATACGACTTCGTCAACCAGGTGAACGTCAACAACGAGGTCTTTCCGACGGAACGCGACTCGGGCCCGCTCACGGCGGTTACCGACCTGTGGCTCCAGGTTCGCGAGGTGCCGCTGCTCGGAATCATCCGCGTCGGCAATCAAAAGGATCCCTACGGCTACGAGCACCTCACGAGCAGCCGCTGGCTCAACTTCATGGAGCGGTCGTTCAGCCAGGACGCATTCGAGGGGCCGTTCAACAACGGATTTCTCCCCGGCATCCAGATTCTCAACAACAACGAGGAGGGCGACCTCGCCTGGCAAATCGGCCAGTTCAAGAACACGTCCAATCCGTTCGGTTTCTCGAATTCCACCGGTGGCAGCATGACCGTCGGCCGGCTCGTCTATCTGCCGGTCTTCGAGGACGAGGGGCGACAACTCGTTCACCTCGGCCTGTCCGGCCGGACGATGGAGCCACGGCGGCAGTACACGTCGTTCGCCAATGGTCTGCCTGTCGGCGATCAGATCACGGCCGTTCGCTTCCGTAGCCGCGGCAGCATTCGCAACGGCCCGCCCGGCCCGCTCAACTCGATCTACGCCGACAGCGGACTGCTCGAGGGCACCTGGCAAAACATGATCGGCCTGGAACTCGTGGGCAACAACGGCCCTTGGTCGTTTCAGTCGGAGTATTTCGGGTCGTGGCTCTACAACGCCAAGACCACGTCCGCCGGACCGCTCGTGACCAATGGCTACCAGCCCCAGCCGGGCACGAACGTCGGCACGGTCTATTTCCAGAGTGGCTATGCCGAGGTTCTTTACTTCTTGACCGGTGAGAGCCGCACCTACTCGCGGCTCGAGTACCGGTTCGACCGGCCCGTACCGCACAACAACTTCTACCTGCTCCGTGGCGGCGGTTCGGGGCGGCGGATCAGCCTGAGCGAGGGTGCGTGGCAGGTCGGCCTGCGCTACAACTACCTCTGCCTGAGCGACGGCGAGGTGAACGGCGGCGTCCTCAACGGCTGCACGCTGGGGCTCAACTGGCTGCTCAACCCGAACGCCCGCGTCTACTTCAACTACGACTTCACCTACCGCGACTTTGCCAGCACGCCGTGGCGGAAGGACTCGACCGGCGCGGTGGTGCCCGGCACGTCCTACGACGGCAGCGGCTGGATTCACGGCTTCGGCACGCGTCTTGCCTTCGATTTCTGAAATCCGTTTCAAGGAAGCACGGCATGAAATTCATCACCCTGCCGGTGGGATGCTGGTGGAATCCGTTCGTTGTATCGATTGCCGCCGGACGATTTCCCGCCGCCGTCCTCGTCGCATCGCTGTGGCTTGCCGGGGCAGCGGCCCACGGGCAGAACGACTGGCAGTTCCCCGATCCCTATTTCGGAGCCTTCCAGCACCGGCAGGCGGGCACCCCGGAAGCGGAGCGGAGATACCGGGCGGAGATCGCCCCGCAGCAGCCGCATCGACTGCACGAGCACCGCCCCGCGCCCCACGCGCCGGTCAGGCCACGATGGATGCGTCAGCGCGTCCGTGGTCGTCCCGATTTGCAGCGGCCTACGAATCCGTCCTGATCGACCGCAGCCACCGATCAACGATCACCGATCAGCGGCCGAGGTCGCGCTCGAGCGACTCGAGCCGGCCGCGGAGATCCGCCAACTCCGCTTCGAGCCGGGCCACGCGGTCGCCGAGCGATTCGCCGTCGCCTGAATCCGGCTCGGCTGCGGGAGTTTCGCGAGGCGGCAGCGAGGGCAGCGTCGGGGCCGGCGCGGCGACCGGCGCGGCGACCGGCGCGGACGTCATGCCGAGCTGCGACCGCACCTTCTCGAGCTTCTCCGGCGGTAGCAGCCCGTGCGTGAGCATCCGCCCGCGGCCCGGGGGCGAAAGCCAGACGACGAGTCCCTTCGCGGCGAGCCGGTCAAGATGGCCGCGGAGCACGTCGAGATCCGGAATCGGATCCATGCGGCTGGCACGGCCGCGGAGATCCCCCTCGGTCTGCTCGCCGCGGAGCAGAAGCTCGCCAAGGATCGCGAGTTCCTCCTTCTCCACACCGAACCACTCGTAGGCGAGGTGGCGATAGCGAGGAATCTTGCCGCTGCCAAACACCTCCGCGACGGCGCCTGAATGCCGCAGGCTCGTGAGGGCCCGCATCACCTGCTCCTCGTCGAGCGTCATCACCGGGTCGCGATTGCTCTTCTGGTTGCAGCCGGTGACCACGCCGTTGAGCGAGAGCGGATACTGATCGGGCGTCGTCTTCGCCTTCTCGATCAAGACGCCGAGCACCCGCCGCTCGGCAGCGTCGAGCGGCCGCACCTGGCTCGGCTTCGCTTCCGCTTCGCCGGCCGTCACGCGAGGAGCTCCTTGATCACATGGGCGTGATCGACGCCCGTGAGCTTGAAGTCCAGCCCGAGGTGGCGATACGTCAGCCGCTCGTGGTCGAAGCCCATGAGGTGCAGCACCGTCGCGTGGAAATCACGGATGTGCACCGGGTCCTTCACGATGTTGTAGGAGAAGTCGTCGGTTTCGCCGTGAATCGTGCCGGGGCGGGCGCCACCGCCGGCCATCCACATCGTGAAGCACCGCGGATGGTGGTCGCGGCCGTAGTTTTCCTTGGAGAGCCCCCCCTGGGAATAGACGGTGCGGCCGAACTCGCCCCCCCAGATGATGAGCGTCTCGTCGAGCAGGCCGCGAGCCTTGAGATCCTGCACGAGCCCGTAGCAGGCCTGATCGACGTCCTTGCATTGGCTCGGCAGCCGGACGGCGATGTTGCCGTGGTGATCCCAGTTGTTGATGTAGACCTGCACGAACCGCACGCCCCGCTCCACCATGCGTCGGGCCATGAGCACGGTGTTGGCGAACGTGCCCGGCTTCTTCGCCGCCTCACCGTAGAGCGTGAACGTGCTCTCCGGCTCGGAAGCGAGGTTCGTCAACTCCGGCACGCTCGACTGCATCCGGAAGGCCATCTCGTACTGCGAGATCCGCGTCCGCGTCTCGGGGTCGCCGAGCTGCTCGAGCGTCCGCTGGTTGAGGGCCTGAAGCCCGTCGAGCGTCTTCCGCCGCACCTCCGCGGACACGCCGGGAGGGTTGTTGATGTAGAGGATCGGGTCGCCGGCGCTCCTGAAGCTCACGCCCGCATGCTCGCCGGGCAGGAAGCCGCTGCCCCAGAGCCGGGCGCCGATCGCCTGGTTCTGCTCGTTGTTGGTGGGCCGGGCCACGAGCACGACGAAGGCCGGCAGATCCTTGTTCAGCGAGCCCAGGCCGTAGCTGAGCCAGGCCCCGAGACAGGGCCGGCCCGTGATCTGGTTGCCCGTCTGCATATAGGTGATGGCAGGCTCGTGATTGATCGCCTCGGTGTGCATCGAGCGGATGAAGCACATCTCGTCGACCATCTTCGACGTCCAGGGCAGCAGCTCCGTCACCCACATGCCGCTTTGTCCATGCTGGGCGAACTTGTATTTCGAGGGGGCGATCGGAAACCGCGACTGGCCGCTCGTCATCGTCGTGAGCCGCTGGCCATTGCGGACGCTCTCAGGGAGGTCCTTGTCGTACCAGTCGTTCATCGCGGGCTTGTAGTCGAACATGTCCTGCTGCGGCGGCCCGCCCACCATGTGCAGGTAGATCACGTGCTTCGCCTTGGGGGCGAAGTGGGGGCCGATGGCGCCCGGCACCCGCTCCACGCCCACGGACGGGGGCGTGACGCTGTTGCCGCGGGCCGCATCCTCGGCGAGCAGCGAGGCCAGGGCGGCGCCACCGAGCACGTGGCTACCCCGCTCGAAGAACCTGCGACGGGTGAGATTGAGGCCGAGTTCGTCGAGCGGCGAG
>CAZXIG010000182.1:0-6281 GCA_964640405.1 uncultured Candidatus Kuenenia sp. | reverse complement strand
CCAATAACGCCCGCATGCTTGCGCTGTCCCATAAAAGCCCCCATGCGCAAGCAGGGGGATGATGCGGCCGCAAGCAAGACGTTCGGGTTTGATCGTGAGGCGGCGCGGATTATCCCCCGGCTCGCGCCTGGGGGCTTTTATGAGGAAGGCTCGCGCGACCCGCGGCCCTACGGCTTCGCGGGGAGGTCGCGGATCACGTTGCGCCAGTGCGTCACGACGGCGTCGTCGGCGAACGACGTCTCGGCCACGGCGGCGCGGAGGCACTTGATCGCCTCGACCACCACGCCCACGTGCTGCAGCGCCTCCTTCGCCTGCTCGTTCTCGTCGTCGGCCGCAAGTTCCTCGTCGGGATCGACCTGACCACTCTCCCGTTCGGACACGCACCAATACCGCACGCCGTAATCGATCCACGGCTTGATCGCATCGACGAGCCCGGCGAAGTCGAGCGCCGCGGCACCGGCCAGCGGCTCGTCGAAGGCCGACAATCCGGAGCCCGTCTCCAGCTTGTTGGCCACCAGCATCCGCGCCGCCTGGTTCGGGGCGAGCGACAGCACGGCCGACTTCTCCCCGACACCGATCGACGGCCGGAGCTGTTCGTCGAGCCCCGCGCCCTTCAGCGAGAACGACCAGACGGAGCCCCCTTCGGCCTTCGACTTCTCCGGGTCGGGCACCCGGTAGTCGGCGGGCACCGCGCCGGGATCCATGTCGCGGACCGCATCGACCAGTTCGTCGGAAAGGGCGAACAGATCGTTGAGCCCCTCGCGGAAGAGCTTCGGATCGGCGAGCGGCACCACGATCGCCGCCTCCGGCAGCGGCAGCGGCTCGCTCGACGCCGGCAGCTCCTGCTGCGGCTTCTTCGTCTTCGACTTGGCGTCGATCACGAAGCCCACCTGGCCGTCGGCCAGCGACGGAATGATCTTCGCCCGCAGGGCCGTCACCAATTTTTCACCGAGCGGCGAAAGATGCTCGTCGAACTCCGCGAATGCCTCGGCATCCTCCTCGCTCTCCCCCGGCAGGCCCCAGTCGCGGACGAGGTCGAGGCCACCGGCCACGAACGCCACCAGGTCGTCGAACAGCGCAGGATCCGACTTCAGCCGCGAGACGACGACCGCCAGGGGCGCGCCGCCGGCATGCTCGAGCAGATCGAGCCGCTTCGACCCGTCCACCGGCTGGTTGCGGCCCCAATCCCAGGCGTAGCCCTCGTAGCCCTGATCGGCCAGAAACGCGTAGCTCATCCACGGCCCGGGAACGGCCATCCGCTTGCCGTAGTCGGCGGCCGCCTCACCGAGCCAGTCCCGTGCGGCCTCGGCCGCGGCTGCGGGATACCCGGCCGCCTCGGCCGCGTCGGGCAGCGCCTCGAGCACGGGCTCGAAGTCGTCGGGGCTTCCCGCAAGGGCGGCCGTGAGCTCGCCGCTCATGTAGTTGATGCCGGTGAGCCTGCGGTCCTTGTGGGCGAGCAGCGGGACGAACGGCTTCTGGTCGAGCAGGCTGCCCGCCGTCGCCGGCTTCTCGGCCGCGACCGTGAGCTTCTGCAGGTGATCGGTGGAGTCGCCGAGCGAAAGCAGCACCCAATCGTCGATCATGCCCAGGGCGACCACCAGGTCGAGCGACTCGAGCCGCTCGAACACCTTGTCGAGCCCTTCCACGTCGCCGACCTCGTCGGCCAGCTGCTCCCGCAGTTCGGCCCAGGGGAGCGACGAGGCCTCGAACGTGAAGGTGACGAACTCCCCCTTGCCGATCTTCTTGCGGGCGAGCGAGTCGGAGAGATCGGGGTTGGCCTGCGTGAACAGCTTGGCCAGCACCTCCAGCCGCTTGAGCTGCGAGGCACCGGCGTCGCGCTTCTCGGTCTTGAATCCCCACACGACGTCGGGCACGACGATCAACTCGAGGTTGTCGACGAGCGTCTCCGCCACGAGCCGCTTCTGCAGCTGCTCGGGGGCGAGTTCTTCCGCGGCATCCGCCAGCCGCACCGGCACGATCCGCGCCGGCGCCCGCGGCGCGGCCGCCTCGTCGTCGTCCTCCACCTCGTCCTCTTCGAGTTCCTCTTCGAAGAGATCGACCTCGATGCCGGCCGCGTCGGGGGCGAGCATGCCGGCCGCCTGCTGGGCCTGCTGCAGCTTCCGCGCCAGCCGGATGAGCGGCACGCACGAGGGCTCGCCGTAGACGAACGTGTCCGTCGCCACCATGTCGCGGAGCAGTTCGGCGGCCTGCTCGTTCTCGGGGAGCTGCATGAAGGTTTCGATCATCGCCAGCGGGCTGCCCGGCATCGTCCGCTGCTCTTCCAGCGAATCGAGCGCCCGCTTCACGCCCGGCAGCGCCAGCAGCGACTTGTAGGCGTTGCTGGCGACCAGCGCGTCGAACTGCTCTCGGGCCCGCAGCGTGGCGGAGAAGAACGCGGCGTCGGCGGGCACGACGGTCACGCCGCTGCCCGCGAGGCCGCCGGCATCGGCCGCCACTCCGTCGGCGACGAGCCCGAAGCCGAGCCAGCTGAAAGCCGCGGCGACGAGGCAAGAACGCAGCTGAACCGCGACGAAACGAGGGGGCACCATCGCACGATCCTCCATGAAGCGACCGCGGCGATGGGGCAATCGCCGCGTTCTCGATAGCATAAGGGAATCGCCCGCATCTGGAACCTCGATTTTCCCCTCTCGTTTCGCAGCTTTGGGCCGCGCCGCACATGCTCATTGGATCCACACAGATCGCCGCCACGTTCGCCGAGGCCTTCGGGCTGCGGTTCGCGCGGCTCGTCGTCACGGCCCACGACGACCACTGGCTGGCCGCGGCGCTGGCGGCCGCCTGCGGCTACGGCACGAGCGTGATCGGCTGCGATGCCGAGATCGGTGTCGAAGCGATGATTCCCCGGGCCGAGTCGCCCGACGGCCGTCCCGGAGCCGCCGTGCTCGCGTTCGGCTTCGCCGCGGACGGTGTCGCCAAGGCGGTGGCCAACCGAGCCGCGCAGTGCCTGCTCACCTGCCCCACCACGGCCGTGTTCGACGGCCTGCCTGCGGCTCCCGATCGCGTGCCGCTCGGCGGCCACGTGCGGTTCTTCGGCGACGGTTTCGAGAAGAGCAAGGTCGTGGATGGCCGGCGATTCTGGCGGGTGCCGGTGATGGACGGCGAATTCGTCGTCGAAGAGACCATGGGGATCGCGAAGGGCGTCGGCGGCGGCAACTTCATCCTGCAGGGCAGGTCGCTCGACGCGGCGCTCGCGGCCGCCCGCCGGGCCGTCGAGGCGATCGCCGCGGTGCCCGGCACGATCACGCCCTTCCCCGGCGGCGTCGTGCGGTCGGGCAGCAAGGTGGGCTCGCGGTACGAGGCGCTCCGGGCCTCCACCAACGAGGCCTTCTCGCCGGCGCTCCTGGGCCGCGTGCCCACGGAACTCGCCGAGGGCGTGGCCTGCGCCCTGGAGATCGTGATCGACGGCGTCGATCGTGACGCGGTGGCCCGGGCGATGGCGGTGGGCATCCGCGCCGCCGCCGGCCCCGACATCCCGGCCATCTCCGCCGGCAACTACGGTGGCAAGCTGGGCAAGCACCACTTCCACCTTCACGAAGTGCTCCAGACCGCGTAGTTCGCCGCCCGTGAGCGAGCGGCCGTTGCTCGACGGTCATGTGACTGGCCTTTCTCCCGGCTGCCTGAAACTGCTATTTCCCCGGCGATTGCCCGGTGGTCACGGCGTGGCTGCGGGCAGGCCCATGAGGATCAGGCCATGTCGGAAGCGAATGTGCAGCACGAAGAGCGGCGGTCGCGGCAGGAACTCGTGGTCCCCCCGCCACAGTCGAAGTGGCCCGTGGCCTTGGGCTCCCTCGCCTGCGGCTGCCTCGGCTTCGCGCTGGTGTGGGGGCTCGGAATCGGCCGCCAAAGCGCCGAGCCGCTGTCGTCGGTGCCCGCCACCGAGAGCACCGCTTCACCCGTCGAGACGGCCGCCGAGCCGCTGCCGGCCACGGGCGACCAGCCGTTGAGCGACGCCCGGGAGCCGCAGCTGTTTCAAGGGGCCGACACGATGCGACCGGCCCGCGAGGATCGCTGGCGGCCGCGCGGCGAAGCGGTCGAGCCGCCGAACGACGACGTGCAGCCGACATCGCTCGAAACGCCCGATCTGGCCCTGCAGGCAGCCTCCTCATCCCGTCGCTTCTCACGGTTCTCGGCGGCCGATCTGCCACCGCCTGAAGAGCCGGCGGGTGAGGTCGTGACAAAATCGGCCCCGCCGAGCGAAACCCCAGACTCCGACGCACGAGCCGCTGCGACCGACGATCAGGTCCAGCCCGTGAGCTCCGCCGAACCCGAGGCAGATGAGGCCGCGTCGTCCGCTACCGACGCGGATGCTCCGGCGAAACTCGAGCTGCCGCTGGCCGGGGCGATTCCCGCCGCGAGCGACGACCTGCCGCCAGTGGAGCCGGCCGCGGAGAAGGCACCGGCTGATGCAGTGGCGGATGCGCCGCCGCAGGAGCCGAGCGACGTGTCGCCGCCTGCCGATCCCGCGCCGCCGCAGGAGACAGCTCCGGTTGCCGCGTCTCCCGTCGCCGAACCGACCCCGCCGCCGGCCCCGGCCGTCGCGCCGTTCGCCGCCGCGCCGGCGATCGCGCCGCCGCCAGCCGCGCCGACAGCGCCGCCGCGGTTCGCTCCTCCCCCGACGCTGCCGCCTCTGCCCCCGCTCGCCACGCCGGCGACACCCCCCGCGCCGCCGGCTGCCGCGGTCGCATCCCCCTTCGCGGCTGCGCCCGCGATCGTGGCCGATCCTGCGGCCGGTCCGAGGGCGTCGTTCGGCGGCGCAGGTCAGCCTGCGTCCGCTCCCACCGCGGTCGACTCGGTCGGTCAGGGCCGTCCCGGCCCGCTCCAGCTCGAGGGCGTGCAATCGCCGCAGCTGGCCGTCGAGAAGCGCGGGCCGCGGGAGATCCAGGTGGGCAAGCCGGTGCGCTACGAAATTCTCGTGCGGAACGTCGGCAGCGCGACCGCCAACGACGTGGTGCTCCGCGATGCCGTGCCCTTCGGCACGTCGCTGATCACCACCACGCCTCCGGCCAGCCCTGCCACCTCCGCCGGCGGCGCTGACGCGGGCGACCTCGTCTGGTCGCTCGGCCAGTTGCCCCCCGGGGGCCAGGCTCGCGTGGTGATCGAACTGATGCCACAGGCCGAGGGGGAAATCGGGAGCGTGGCGAGCGTGAGCTTCCGCGCCGAGGCGTCGGTGCGGTCGCGGGCCACGAAGCCGGCGCTCACCGTGGCCTGCTCGGAGCCGCCCCCCACGCTCATCGGCCGCGACGCCGCGGTCACGATCACCATCAGCAATCCGGGCTCCGGCATCGCCACGGGCGTAGTGCTCGAAGGCTTCCTGCCTGAGAACGTGTCGCACCGTTCGGGCCGCGAGCTCGAGTTCGACGTCGGCCAGCTCAAGCCGGGCGAATCGCGGACGATCGAACTGGTGCTCGGCACCCGCGGCCCCGGCGTACATCAGGCGCGGTTCGCGGCGCGGGGCGACGGCGGTCTGCTCGCGGAGCAGGGGGTGAAGCTCGAGGTCACGGCTCCCACGCTCGAGCTCGCCATCGACATGCCGCTGCGGCGGTTCCTGCAGCGGTCGGCCACCTGCGAGATCTCGATGGTGAATGCGGGCACCGCCACGGCCCGGTCGATCGAGCTGGCGGCCCAGTTGCCGCCGGGCGTACGGTTCGTGCGGGCCAACAATGCCGGCTGGCACGACGAACGCACCCACCGCGTGCTCTGGAACCTCGAGGAGCTGCCGCCGGGCGAGACGGGGCTCGTGGAGGTGGTGGTGATGCCGGTCGAGCTCGGACCGCAGAAGATCGTGGCCGCCGCCCGCAGCGCCGACGGCCTCGCCGATCAGGTCGCGCACGTGTGCGAGGTCGAAGGCCTGGCCGCCCTGTTCTTCGAGGTCACCGACAGCGAGGATCCGATCGAGGTGGACGGCGTCACCGAATACGTCGTCCGCGTCGGCAATCAGGGGACGAAGCCGGCCACGGGCGTGCGGCTCTCCGCCACGCTGCTCGGCGACCTCGAGCCGGTCGAGGCCCGCGGGCCGTCGGGGCATCGGGTGGACAACCTCACGGTCTCGTTCGAGCCGCTCGCGAAGCTCGCCCCGGCCGAGGAGGCGATCTTCCGCGTGCGGGCGAAGGGCCGCACCGCGGGCGACCAGCGGGTGCAGGTGCAACTCACGAGCGAGGATCACCCCGCGCCGATCACGAAGGAAGAAGTCACGCGGGTGTACGACGATCGGTGAACCGCCCCACCGATGCCATCGATGACATCCAACCCCCGCGCGTTTTTCC
>CAZXIG010000181.1:0-6318 GCA_964640405.1 uncultured Candidatus Kuenenia sp. | reverse complement strand
GGCGTCGATCCCGAAGCGGCCCGCATTATCCCCCGGCTTGCGCCTGGGGGCTTCCTTGAGGGGAGGTCTCGCCGGTGAGGGCGTGGGTACACTCACGGTTTTCCGCTCGCACCTCACCCCGCCCCGATGCCCACCTCCTTCCCCCGCCGGATCGTCGTCATCGGTGGTGGCATGGCCGGGTTGGCGGCTGCCGAGGAGGCGGTCGGCCTCGCTGCCGCCGCAGGGGAGTCTGCGGAGATCGTGCTCGTCGAGTCGGCGGGCCGCATCGGCGGCGTGCTCTCGACGGTGCGCCGCGACGGCTGGCTGATCGAACGGTCGGCCGACAATTTTCTCGCCGCGCGGCCCGAAGCGGTGCAACTCGTGGAGCGGCTCGGCCTCGAGGATCAGCTTTTGGGCGTCGACCCGCGGGTCCGGCGGGCACTCGTCTGGCACGACGGCCGGGCCGTGCCGGCACCGCGGGGCTTTCGGCTCTTGGCTCCCGGGCAGATCGGCCCGATCCTCACCACCCCTCTCCTCTCGCCCGTCGGTCGGCTGCGGGTGCTGGCCGAGCGGTTCGTGCCGCGGCGGCGGTCGCAGGCCGACGAATCGCTCGAGTCGTTCGTCGTCCGCCGCCTCGGCCGCCAGGCATTCGAGCGACTCGTGCAGCCATTGGCCGCCGGCATCTGGACGGCTGATCCTGCGCGGCTGAGTATGGCGGCCGCGTGCGGTGAGTTCCTGGCGATGGAGCGGGAGCAGGGCAGCCTGTGGGCGGGTGAGCGGCGGCGCACGCAGGCGGGCGCTGCCACCGCGGCGTCGGGCGCCCGCTACGGCCAGTTTCTCACGCTTGCCGCGGGCATGCAGACGCTCCCGGAGCGGCTCGCCGCCAGCCTGCGCGACCGCGGCGTGCGGTTCGTCGACGCCACGGTGGCCACCATCGAAAGGCCGGCGGCAGGCTCTTGGCGGGTGGCCATGCAGCCGGAATCGAATGCGGGCTCCACACCGGCTTCGCTCGACGCTGATGCCGTCGTGCTCGCCGTGCCGGCCCGTGTCGCCGCGATGCTCCTGGCCCATGCCGACCGCGGTCTGTCAGCCGAGCTCGCGGGCATCGAGTATGCGGGCTCGGCCGTGATCTCGCTGGGGTTCGCCCGGTCGGACGTTTCACATCCGCTCGATGCCGCGGGCATGGTGATCCCGCGGCGGGCAGGTCGGCAGATCCTCGCCGTGAGCTTCTCGAGTTCGAAGTATCCCGGACGTGCGCCCGAGGGCTGCGTGCTGATGCGGGTATTCGCCGGCGGTGCCCTCGATCCCGACGTGGTCGGCCGCGACGACGCCGCGCTCGAGGCGCTCGCCCGTGCGGAAGTGGCCGAGCTGCTCGGAGCGCGAGGCACGCCGCAGATCGTGCAGATCGACCGGTGGCACGGCGCGATGCCGCAGTATCACGTGGGGCACGTGGAGCGGGTGGCCCGCATCATGGCGCGGGCCGCGGAACTGCACGGGCTCGCGCTGGCCGGGGCCGCCTACAAGGGCGTCGGCATTCCACAGGTGATCGCGTCGGGCCAGGCTGCTGCCCGTCGCGTGTGCGGTCGGTAGCGGCGGATTGGCGATCCGCGGAAGCCGCCGCCGACTACTTCTTCTTGGCAGCGGCACCGGCAGCCGGCTTCGCGGCGGCGCCCTCGGCGCCCTCTTCCTTGGCCTTCTTCTTTTTCTTCATCGCCATTTTCTGGACGCGAACCTTCGGCAGGCCGATCGGGCTACGGCCTTCCTTCCAGAGCTCCTGCTCCTTCATCTTGGCGATCCGCTCGGCCCGGGTGAGCACACCGCGGGCGCTCGATGAGCCCTTGCGAACCTTCAGGCTCTTGTCCATCGTCATCGGAGTCGGTCCTCGTCGCTGTCCAGAAACGGCGGCGGCCGGGCGGCCGCTCGCGAAGCATGGAAGGTACGAACCGACCGAGGGTCGATCAAGGCCGGCCGGTGGCGGCCGCGGCATTTCAGGCCTTCACGCCCGCCACGAGTTTGAGAAAGGCGTCCATCGTGGGCGGCCGCCGGGCCGGATCGGCGGCGAGACAGGCCATGATCGCGTCGGCGAGCGCCGGCGGAATCTCGGGCCAGTGTGTCCGGATGTCGGCCGGCGGTGACTCGTGGGCGAGGGCCGCTTGGGCATTGGTGCTCCGCGGCCACGGGGCCTGCAGCGTGCAGATCTCGTAGGCCGTCACGCCGAACGAGAAGACGTCGATCCGCCGGTCGGCCTGCCGCCGCCGGATCACCTCCGGCGCCATGTAGTTCGGTGTGCCGACCCGGTTACCCGGCTGGAGAAACGCCGGCTTGTCGGGCACGGTGAGCCCGAAGTCGAAGAGCATCAGTCGGCCGTCCGGCCGCAGCAGAAAATTCCGCGGGCAGATGTCGCGGTGCACGAAGCCGGCGGCATGCACCGCGGCGATCGCGGTGGCCGCCTGCCGCACGAGGTCGATTCGCTGGGCGGGCGTGAAGGGCTTCTTTGCGGAGATGAGCGAGTGCAGGAGCGTGCCCTCGAGGAACTCCTGCAGGATGAACTGGTCGCCGGTCGTGGCAACGCCCGACTCGAGCGTCCGCACGATGTTCGGCCCGGTGATCCGCGTGCCGATCACCCCTTCGGAAGGCTTGTCGAGGCCCTTGTAGCGGGCCTCCACCGGATCCTGCTTGGAGCGGTCGATCAGCTTGAGTCCCGCGACGGCCCCGGTCTTCGTGTCACGCACCTTGTAGAAGGTCGACATCGTGCCGGAGTTGCTCTCCTGCAGCCGCTCGAACCGCCGCCAGAGATCGACCCGTTCGGAACCGAAGAGTTTGGAGAAGAATCCACCCATGTCGCCATCTCGCGTTGTTCGCGTCATATCGTCCGAGGGTGTCCCCGAGAAACGCCCTCGAACCCTTGCCGCGCGGGGCGGATTGTATCGCGCGGCACGCCCTCCCTGATAGAGTGGAGCTGGTCCACGTCGCCCGTGCCAACCGGAGGCCGCCATGAGTCGAGTTCGGTTCGAGATCATCGACGAGGGGGATGCGCCGATCGTGCGGGCGTCGTTGCCGGCGGGTGTGTCGATCTTCGCCGATTCCGGCGCGATGATGTCGATGACGCCCGGCATCACGATCGAGAGTTCGCTCAAGGGCGGGGTGATGGGCGCGCTATCCCGCTCGCTGCTCCGCGGCGAGACATTTTTCTACCTGACGCTCACGGCGGGCGCCGCCGGCGGGGAGGCGCTCCTGGCCCCGGCGATGATGGGGGGCATCCAGGTGCTCGAGCTCTCGGGCACGGAATTCTTCCTGCAAAAGGGATCGTTTCTCGCGGCCGAGCACGACGTGCAGCTCTCCACGAAGACGCAGAACCTCACGAAGGGGCTGTTCAGTGGCGAGGGGTTCTTCGTGACCCGCGTGGGCGGGTCGGGCACGCTGATCATCAACACCTTCGGCGCCCTCATGAGGTTCGACCTCGCCCCCGGCGAGGAATACATCGTCGACAACAATCACCTCGTCGCCTGGGAGGCCACCACCAGCTACGAGATCACGAAGGCCGCGGCCGGCTGGATTTCGAGCTTCACGTCGGGTGAAGGATTCGTGTGCCGCTTCAAGGGTCCGGGCACGATCTACGTGCAAACCCGCAGCCCGGCCGCATTCGCCGGCTGGCTGAGCCGCTACATTCCCAGCCGCGGCTGAGCCGCGGGGCGCGAGAGGGGCTGCGCCGCATGGCCGACACGTTCACCGCTTCGTGTTTCGTCGACGACGGCGGCGGTTCGCGGCCATGCACGGTCGAAGTCGCATCGCGGTGGATCGTCGTCCGCCCCGCCGGCGGTCCGCCGGTTCGGTGGCCGTATGACGCCCTTTCATGCGCTCCGACCGGCGACGAACGGGCCTGGCTCTCGCTCACGTGCGGGCGGCCGCTCGATCCCGGCGTCGGGGCGGTCGTGCTGCGCGAGCCCGCGCTGGTCGCGGCGCTGGCCACGCGGGCTCCCGATCCGTGCCGCGCCGTGCTCGACGGTTTCGCGGCCGGCGCACGATCCCACGCGGGGCGACAGCGGCTGGCGCTCTGGCTGTTCGCCGCGGCGGCGATCGCCGCGGTCGTGGCCGGCTGGTGGTCGTGCACCCGCCTCGCGCCGGAGATCGCGGCCGAGCTGATGCCGGTCGCCACGGAGATGCAACTGGGGAGCGTGCTCGTCGAGGGATTTCTGGAGGGCGAGCGGCGGATCGACGACGGGCCGGCCGTCGACGCGGTGCGGCTGATGGTCGATCGGCTCGCGGCAGCGGCCCAGTCGACGGGCTACACGTTCACGATCCACGTGGTCGACGATCCGCGGGTGAATGCCCTGGCTCTGCCCGGCGGACAGATCGTGGTGTTCACGGGCCTGCTCGCGGAGGCCGGCTCGCCCGACGAGGTGGCCGGGGTGCTCGCCCACGAGATCCAGCACGTGCTGCATCGCCACGGTCTGAAGCGGATCGTGCAGCAGCTCGGCGGAGCCGCCGTGATTTCGCTGGCGACCGGCGGCGGCGATCTCGCCGGGCTGGCAGGCCGCGTCGGCGAATTGGTGCAGCTCTCCTACGGCCGCGAGCAGGAGGCGGAGGCCGATCGCGACGGGCTCGCGCTGCTCCATCGCGCCCGGCTGCCGCCGACGGCGCTGCTGGCCTTCTTCGAGCGGCTCCAGCGGCAGGCGCCGGCCGACACGCCGGAGTTTCTCGCGACGCACCCCGACACCGGCCGGCGGATCGCGGAACTGCGGCGGCAGATCGCGGCGCTGCCCGAGGTCGCCGTCGAACCGCTCGCCATCGACTGGGCGCGGGTGCAGGCGAGCCTCGAGCAGTGAGCCCGCTCAGCCCTTCTTGAGCGTGGCCAGCTCCGCGTGCGCGGCGGCGAGTTCCTTCTCGAGCCGCGGCACCTCGGCCGGATCGTCAGGCTGCTTCTTCGCGCCCGCGAGCAGCTGCTGCAGCTTGGCGATCTTCTGCTGCAAGACCTCCATCCGCTTCTTGTCTTTCTTGTCCATTCCGATCTCTCCCGCGCGGGTGATGCTACTCCTCGCGGCCGGCGGCCGCCGGCGTCTCGTCTGCAGGCTCCCGGCTCTCCATCCGCACGCCACCGTCGAACACCTCGTTCGGGCCCGTATGGAGCTGCCGCATCCAGCCGGAGATCATCACGACGGCGAGGGCGAGGCCGAGCGTCACCGAGAGCCAGGTGGCCCGGGCGTTGCGGATCCATTGCGTGCCCTGGCCGCGGCCCACGAGGGCGCTGGCGAAGTAGAAGATCACGAGGGCGAGCAGGAACTTCGCCCCGAAGAGGGCGTGGTAGCTCGTCTGCCGCATCCACATCCCGCCGCCCCAGCCCTCCGCCTTCACGCGGGCGTTGAAGAGCAGGAAGTTGGCCAGGCCGCTGGCGAGCAGGAGCGTGATCGCGCCGATCACCCAGGGCAGCCAGCGGCGGCGAATCGCGTCGTGGAGCCGGTCGCGGGTGGCCGAGTCGAGTTCCGACATCGCCGGCAGCAGCCCGAACCGGGCGAAGGCGAGGCCGCCCACGGCGACGATGGCGGCGAGGATGTGGGCCCAGCGGAGCAGGAGGAGCGTCGGATCCATGGACAGTCGGTTCCCGGATGAGTGCCGTGCAAGGGAAGACGAGCGTCATCCCACGAATTGCCGACAGCGTACCCGATGCGACAGCCCCCCCCAAGCGGCCGTGGCGGCGAGGGTGTTTGTCGTGGGCCGTGGCCGCTGCCTACAGTGCATCGCATGGATGCCGCCTTCGACCCCGACGATCTCCCCCTCGACGATGCCATCGCCGGCCTGCCCGGCGGGCGGCCCGACGAGCGGTGGATGCGGCTGGCCCTCGAGGAGGCCCGGGCCGCGGCGGCCGAGGACGAGGTGCCCGTGGGGGCGATCGTGGTGGCCGCCGGCCGGGTGATCGCCAGCGCCCACAACCAGCGGGAGCAGCTTTCCGATCCGACGGCCCACGCGGAGATGATCGCGCTCACGCAGGCCGCCGCCCAGCTCGGCTCTTGGCGGCTGGAGAACTGCACGCTCTACGTCACGCTCGAGCCGTGTCCGATGTGTGCCGGCGCGATCCTGCAGGCCCGGGTGCCCCGGGTGGTGTGGGGAGCGGCGGATCCGAAGGCGGGAGCGGTCGAGTCGCTCTACCGGCTGTTCGAGGATGGCAGGCTCAACCATCGGGTCGACCACGTCGGCCGCGTGCTCGCCGACGAGTGCGGCCGGATCCTCACGGAGTTTTTCCGCGGGAAGCGGTGAAGAGGCCCGTGGAGTGCACCGTTCCGCGGCACATAAAAGCCCCCATGCGCAAGCAGGGGGATAATGCGGCGTCGATCCCGAAGCGGC
>CAZXIG010000180.1:5225-6342 GCA_964640405.1 uncultured Candidatus Kuenenia sp. | reverse complement strand
GGGAGGCGGACTCACCCCCGGCTCGCGGTCGCGATGCCGTCACTCCGGGAAGAGCCGGGTCGAGAGATACCGCTCGCCCAGGTCGGGCAACACCACGACCACGAGCTTGCCGGCGTTCTCCGGCCGGCGGGCCACCTGCAGCGCGCCCCATGCGGCGGCGCCGCAGCTGATGCCGCACATCAGGCCTTCCCGCTTCGCCATCTGGCGTGCGGTCTCCATCGCGTCCTCGTCGTCGACGCGGATCACCTCGTCGATCACGTTCAGGTTGAGGATGTCGGGAATGAAGCCCGCCCCGATGCCCTGGATCGTGTGGCGGCCCGGCTTGATCGGCTGGCCCGAGAGCTTCTGCGTGATCACCGGGCTGTTGGCCGGCTCGACCGCCACGACCTTCACGTCGGGCTTCTTCCGCTTGAGCACCTCGCCCACGCCGGTGATCGTGCCGCCGGTGCCCACGCCACACACGACGATGTCCACCTGCCCGTCGGTGTCGGCCCAGATCTCCTCGGCCGTGGTGCGGCGATGCACCTCCGGATTGGCCGGGTTCTTGAACTGCTGCGGCATGAAGAACTGGCTGCTCGAACGACTGATCTCCTCGGCGTGTCGCACGGCGCCGGGCATCCCCTCGGCCGCCGGCGTGAGCACCAGCTCGGCGCCCAGCGCCTTGAGCATCCGTCGCCGCTCGAGGCTCATGCTCTCGGGCATCGTCACGCGAAGCTTGTAGCCGCGGGCGGCGCAGACGTAGGCCAGGCCGATGCCCGTGTTGCCGCTCGTGGGCTCGATGATCACGGTGTCGGGGCCGATCTGCCCCGCCGCCTCGGCCGTGTCGATCATCGCGCAGGCGATGCGGTCCTTCACGCTCCACAGCGGGTTCATGTTCTCGATCTTGCCGACGACGGTGGCCACGCAGCCGTCGGTCACCCGGCGCAGGAGCACGAGCGGCGTCCGCCCGATGCATTGCGTGATGTCGTTGCGAACCCCGGACGGCAGCTTCGTGGTGACCATGTCCCGCTCCTCGTGCGCGCGGTCGGACCCCGGCCCCACGGCCGGCCGACCGTCATCACCCGCATTATCGGCATGACCGGCCGGAAACTGAAACCCGGGCGATCCCCCGGCTTGC
>CAZXIG010000180.1:0-5125 GCA_964640405.1 uncultured Candidatus Kuenenia sp. | reverse complement strand
ATCCCCCGGCTTGCAGGTCGGGCTTGCGCCCGATGTCCCCCGGCTCGCGCCTGGGGGCTTGTATGGGAAGGAATAAAAGCCCCCATCAATAAAAGCCCCCATGCGCAAGCAGGGGGATAATGCGGTGTCCATTCCGAAGCGGCGCGGATCATCCCCCGGCTTGCGCCTGGGGGCTTGTATGAGGAGGCGGATTGTCCCCCGGCTTGCGCCAGGGGGCTTCCATCAGGAGGTGGTGAGCGGCTCGCCCTACGGCAATCGCTTGACCTTCACGCTGCGGTAATGGACCTCGCTGCCCGGATCGTGGGCCTGGAGGGCGAAGAGGCCCTCCGAGAGCTTGCGGGTGCCGATCACGCCCTCGGGCTCCACGTACTCGAAGAGCACCTTCCCGTCGACACCCACCGTCACGGCCTTCCCCTTCACCACGACCTCGAGCGTGAACCACTCGTTGTCTTTCGCCGGCGGCGTGAAGTTTTTCACCACGTTGTAGAGGCTGCCGGTACGGACTGGATCGGTCTGGGTGTTGTTCACCTGCACCTCGTAGCCGTGAGCGGGCCAGCCCTCCGGCTGGAACTTCGAGTGGATGAAGAAGCCGGAGTTGGAGCCGGGCCGCGTCATGACCTCGGCCTTGAGGTGGAAGTTCTTGAACTCCACCGGCTTGGCGGCGTCGGGCCCCACGTAGAAGAGGTGGCTCCGCGGGCCGTGGGCCACGATCGCCCCGTCCACCACCTTCCAGGCGGAGGGATTTTCGTTCGCCTGCCAACCTGCCAAACTTTTGCCGTCGAAGAGCTGCTCGAAGCCGGCCTCGTCGGCGACCCCGGTCACGGCCCACGCCAGCGCGGCCAGCCAGCCCGCCGCCATCCATCGAACCCGGCCCATCCATCCTGCGTACTGCATGACACGTCTCCGCTATCCGGCTCTCGGAAAGGACACCACGATCGACACTGCGACCGCCGTGGCCGACGAGCATAGGCGTTCCGCCGTCGCCGTTCCACCGCCCGTGCTGCTCTCGATCGACACCGACGTGTCGCTCGACGGCACTCCTGCCCGTGAAACGCTCGTGGTCACGGCCGAGCGGATCGCCGCCGAGTCGGCCGCCGGGCCGCTCCGCGGCCTGCCGTGGGCCGAGGTCACGCAGGTGCGGACGACCGCCGGGCTCGGCGGGGGCACGCTACAGGTGCAGGCCGACGACGTCTGGATCGACCTGATCCGCTACTCGAGCAGCCTGGCGACGCGGTTTCACAAGGTGTCGCGGGCGCTCGAGCGGGCACGAGAGGGGCTCGCCGCGGGCGAGGCCGTCACGCTCGCGCTCGACGGCCCGCTCGACCCGCCCCGCTGCGGCAGCTGCGGGCTACGGCTGGCCACGGCCGACGACTCCTGCCCCCGCTGCCTGCAGAAGGGGCAGATTCTCCGCCGCGTGGGCGAGCTGCTCGCGCCCTATGCCCGCGGGGCGGTGCTGCTCTGCCTGCTCACGCTCCTGGGCGTGGTGGCTGAACTCGTGCCGCCGAAGCTCCAGCAATACATGGTGGACGAGATTCTCTCCGATCAGTCCGGGGCCGCGGCCGGCGACGCGCTTCCCGATTTCAAGACGGCCCTGCTCGTCGTCGTGCTGGCGCTCGCCTTCTCCCGCGTGCTGCTCTCGGTGGTGGGCGTGCTCAAGGGGCGGCTCGCCACCGCGATCGGCACGGGCATCACGGCCACGCTCCGCGACGAGATGGTGGCCAAGCTGCAGAGCCTCTCCGTGGCCTACTACGACCGCCACCAGGTGGGCTCGATGATCAGTCGAGTGGCCCACGACAGCGAGGTGCTCCACGGCCTCGTCCAGCAGGTGACCGGCGGCTTCCTGCTGCAGATCGTGCAGCTGGTCGCGGTCGGCGCGATGCTCGTCTGGATCAATCCCAAGCTCGCCCTCTTCACGCTCATCCCGGTGCCGCTGGTGATCCTCGGCTCGTGGATCTTCTGGCGGCACGTCTACCCGCGGCACTACCGGCTCTGGGACGCCTCCAGCAAGCAGATGACGCGGCTCTCCGGCATGCTCTCGGGGATCCGCGTGGTGAAGGCCTTCGCCCAGGAGGATCGCGAGCGGGAGCGGTTCCACACCGCCAGCGACCAGCTCCGCCAGTGGCGGCAATGGGTGGAGCACACCAACACCACCTACTCTTCCGCGATGCAGATCGTGTTCAGCCTCGGCGGGTTGATCGTCTGGTATGTCGGCGGCCGCGACGTGATCGGCGGCAGCATGTCGCTCGGCCAGCTGATCGCGTTCCTCGCCTACCTGGCGATGTTCTACGCCCCGCTCGGCGCCCTCTCGAATTTCACGACCTGGCTCACGAGCTTCCTCTCGGGCAGCAAGCGGGTGCTCGAACTGCTCGACACGCCCGCGTTGATCACCGACCCTGCGCGGCCCGAGGCCTGGCCCGACGTCCGCGGCGAGATCCGGTTCGAGAACGTCACGTTCGGCTACGACCGCAACCAGCCGGTGCTCCACGACGTGTCGTTCACGGTCGAGCCCGGCGAGATGGTGGGGATCGTGGGCCGCTCGGGCTCGGGCAAGTCGACGCTCGTGAGCCTGCTCGCCCGGTTTCACGACGTGCAGGAGGGGAGCATCACGGTCGACGGCCACGACATCCGCGACCTGTCGATGCACGATCTTCGCGAGAAGCTCGGCATCGTGTTCCAGGAGTCGTTCCTGTTCCGCGGCACGATCTGGCGCAACCTCTCCTACGGCCGGCCGCAGGCGACGATCGAGGAGGGGCTCGCCGCGGCCAAGGCGGCCGGAGCCCACGACTTCCTCTGCCGGCAGCCGCTGGCCTACGAGACGCTCCTCGGCGAGCATGGCGCGGGCCTCTCCGGCGGCGAGAAGCAGCGGCTCTCGATCGCCCGCACGCTCCTCTACGACCCGCGGATCCTGGTGCTCGACGAGGCCACGAGCAACATCGACGCCGAGGCGGAGAAGGCCATCCAGGAGGCGCTCGCCGTGCTCGTCCGCGGCCGCACCACGATCGCCATCGCCCACCGGCTCTCTACGCTGCGCAACGCCGACCGCATCCTCGCCTTCGATCGCGGCCGGCTCGTCGAGGAGGGCACGCATGCCGAGCTCTTGGCGGCCGACGGTCTCTACGCCCGGCTCGTGAAGATCCAGACGCAGGTCTCGAAGCAGCCCACGGTCGACACGCTGCTCGTCGAGGCGGCGGCCAGCCCGGCCGCCGGGGCCGGCGACGACGCGCCGGCCGCACCGCCGCCGGCGGCCACGATCGCGTGGCTCGATCCTGCGCGGCACCGGTTCTCCATCGGCCCGCACGACCGCATCGAACTCCGGGATGGCGACGAGCGGGTGGGGGCGGGCATCTTCATCGTGCGGGCGTTCCCGGCCTCACATCCCGAGGCCTATCTCTCCGTGCGCGGTTGGAACGAGTCGGGCGAGGAGATCGAGCTGGGCATGATCCGGGCGCTCGCGGAGTGGAGCGAGGCCGACCGCGCCGTCGTGCAGGCGGCGCTTGCCCGGCGGTCGCTCGTCCGTGAGATTCGCCGCATCCACGACGTCGATCTCGCCCACGGCTACCTCGATTTCGACGTCGAGACCGACGTCGGCCGCCGGCGGTTCACCACCCGCTGGACGCAGAGTCAGGCGGTCGATTTCGGGGCCGACGGCAAGATGCTGATCGATGCCGACGAGAACCGCTGGGTGATCCCGCGGATCGAATCCCTGCCCAAGCCCGACCGCGAGAAGTTCCTCCATTACGTCTATTGGTGAACTTCCTTGCGGCAGGCCCCACCCTGACCTACAACGTGTCCACGGATGGCGGGCGGGCCATTCCCCCGGGGATGTTCCCGCGCCCGATGCGCACGCCAGGGAAGGCGGCGAGAATGAGATTCCCGTACTGTCCTTTGTGCTTCTGATTCCTTCCCTTCTGGAGATGTTCGATGAATATCGTCGATCTGATTTCGAGCCAGCTGTCGGGCGACGTCCTCGGCAAGCTCGGCGGCCTCATCGGTGCCAATGAGTCGCAGACCCGCACGGCCACGAATGCCGCCGTGCCGGCGCTGCTCAACGTGTTCTCCAAGCTCGCTTCGACCAACAGCGGCGCCGACCAGCTCGCCAAGGCGATGGGCGGCCTCGACCTCGGCATGCTCGGCAACCTTGCCGGCGCGCTCGGCGGCAGCCAGGCGCAGGGCATCGGCAGCCTCGGCGGCAGCCTGCTCGGCTCGCTGCTCGGCGGCGGCAGCAACGTCACCGCCCTCGTCGACGTGATCGCGAAGTTCGCCGGGATGCAGCCGGGGATCATGAAGACGCTCGTCACCTATCTCGCCCCGGTCGTGCTCGGCATGATCGCCAAGCAGTTCCAGGGCCGTCCCGACGCGGCCGGCGTGTCGCGGCTCTTCTCGGAGCAGGCTTCCAACATCTCCGGCTCGCTGCCGAAGGGCCTGTCGCTCGCCAACCTGGCGCTCGGCGCCGTGTCGCCCGCTCCGCGCGGCGGCCACGCCCACCGCGAGCCGGAGAAGGCGGGCCTGCCCGGCTGGCTCCTGCCGCTGCTCCTGCTCGGGGCCGTCGGCCTCGGCTACTACCTCTGGAACGAGAACCAGAAGCGGGCGAAGGAGGGCGTCGTCGCCGTCCGCGAGGAGATCGAGAAGAAGGGCCCGATCACGGTCGACCGCACCGAGGTGATCGAGCGCGAGGGCAAGAAGATCATCGACACCGTCGCCGAGACGATCTCGATCGATCCGAAGTTCCTCGAGGCCGTCCGCGTGGGCAAGAACGCGACGGAGCTGTTCGGCGGCCTGTCGTCGATCCTCGGCGGCGTGAAGGATCTCGACACGGCCAAGCTGGCGCTGCCGGAGCTCGAGAAGCTCTCGCCGATGCTCACGGAACTGGAGACCGAGGCCGGCAAGCTGCCCGCCGAGGAGAAGCCCGCGTTCGCCGAGTTCGTCGGCAAGAACCTGGGCCTGCTCCAGAAGGTGATCGACACGGTGATGGCGATCCCGGGCGTGAAGGACGTGCTCGGCCCGGTCGTGGTGCCGATGGTCGAGGCGTTCACCAAGCTGTCGAAGTGAGCCGGTTCACGAACGGCTGACGTTCAACGAGGCCCGGGGCGGCGAGAGCCGCCCCGGGTTTTTTGTTGCGCTGGCG
>CAZXIG010000179.1:0-6352 GCA_964640405.1 uncultured Candidatus Kuenenia sp. | reverse complement strand
GACCGACTTCACGAGCCTTTGCGCAAAGCCCCCTGCCTGCCAGGGCTGCGCGGTCGCTGCGTGGCCCGGCTGCGTTGGCGTTGTTCCTTGGGTGGGGGGTCGGCTACAAACCCGCGTCTTGCAACGGGTTGCCGGCCGGTTCCGGCCCCCTGATACGACGTCCACGAGGTGCGGCATGAGCGGTCGAAGGTCAAAACGGTCCCTGCGCGGCGCGCGGCCTGCGGGTGATCTGGCTCGGCCGCCGCGGCCGGCACTGCCCGACTGGATGGGCGACGCCCGCGTGTTCCTGCCGCAGGGCTACGAGGCCGGCTATCGCTACCCGCTGCTCGTCTGGCTGCCCGCCGACGACGGCTTCGACCTCGGCCGGGCGATGGCCCGCGTGAGCCTGCGAAACTTCGTCGCGGTGCAGGCCGCCCCGCCTGCCGCCGGCGGCGACATCGCCGACCCGGTGTGGGATGCCGTGGATCGGGCCACCGCGCGGCTCAGCATCCATCCCGATCGCATCTATCTGGTGGGGCAGGGGGACGGGGGCCGATCCGCGTTCCGCATCGCCTGCCGCCACCCGACGGCCTTCGCCGGCGTCGTCTCGCTCGCCGGCGGGTTTCCGCTCGACGAGGGGCTCTTCGCCCGGATCGCCGATGTCCGTCGGCTGCCGATGCTGCTCTGCTGCCCGCAGGATGCCGACGAGGCCGCGGCCGCGCAGACCGATCGCACGCTCAGGCTGTTTCACGCCGCCGGCGCCCAGTTGGCCCTGCGGATCTATCCGGCGGCCAGTGGCGACCGGGTGTCGCGGGCCATGCTGGCCGACGTGAATCGCTGGGTCATGGACGGCGTCTGCGGGGCGGCGGAGCCGCGTCGGGCGGCATACGCGACCTGACGAGCCCGCGGCGAAACGGCACGAGCCCGAAGCAAGGAGGCTTCGCGATGCAGGCAGGCGGATCATCCGCGTCATCCCCCGACGCGCAGCCCCACATCCTTTCGCTGCGCGGCGCGGCCGCGCTGGCCGATCAGGTCGCGCGCGTCGTCGAGGACGCGCAGCGGCAGCACCCCGGCGTGCGGCTCGTCTGCGACGTCGCCCCGGGCCTCGGCATGCAGGTCGATCCGCAGCTGCTCGCCCGGCTGCTCGACGCGCTGGTGTGCCGCGCGTGCGAAGCCGCGGCCGAGCGCGATCCCCACAGCGACCTGCCGCCGCTCCGCGAGGTGGTCGTGACGGCCGTCGACACGCCCTCCGCGATCGAGATCGAAGTCGCCGACTCGGGCGCCGCCCGCAGGCAGGCGTGCCCCGCCGAGGCCGCCTCGCTGGCGGCGCGGCTCGGTGGCTCGCTCGCCGTGGCCGCCTGTCCCGAGGGGGGCACGGCCGTGACGCTGCGGCTGCCGCGGCGGCGGGCCCAGGGCATGGCGGCCTAAAACCGGAACGCGAACCGATGCACGACCACTCCTCCGATTCACTCTCGAATTCCCGCCTGCCGCGGCTCTCGGTCGCGCAGGCGATCGCGCTCGGTCTCGTGGCGGCCTCCGTGGGCTGGGCCGCCTGGCTCGTCCGCGATCGGCCGATCAACGAGGAGGTCGAGCTGCTCCCGGGCACGGTGCTCCCGTCGTCGGAGATGGCGATCGTCGAGGCGGCCTTCGATCGGGCGCAACTGGCCGATCACCGCACCGAGGACGGCCGCGTGTGGGTGCCGCGGCCGCGGCAGAGCGCCTACATGCGGGCGTTGGTCGATGCGGAGGCGCTGCCCCGCGAATTCGGCAGCAGCCTCAAGCGGGCGCTCGAGAAGAACAGCCCCTGGCAGAGCCGCGCGGTGCAGGAGGAGATGCTGCGGGTCGCGGTGCAGGAGGAGCTGGCGCACGTGATCTGCTCGATGCCCGGCATCGAACGGGCCGCCGTGCTCTACGACGTGGGCGAGCGCTCCGGCTTCGATGGCGGCATCGCCGCCGGCCCGGTGAAGACCGCGAGCGTCAACGTCCGCACGCAGCCCGACGTGGAGCTCGAGCCGGCGCGGGTCCAGGCGATCCGGGTGCTCGTCGCGGCCTCGATCGCGGGCCTCAAGCCCGACGACGTCGCCGTCACCGACCTGCGGAACGGCCGGGTGCATGCCGGGCCGCTGGTGGCCGAGGAGACGCACGACGACCTCGCCGTCGATCCCGAGCTCGCCCGCCGCGTGGCCCACGAGCGGCATCTCACCGCGAAGGTGCGGCAGGGCGTGGCCTTCGTCAAAGGCGCGATCGTCGACGTGACGGTCACGCTGCCCGCCGCCGTCCCGCACGTGCCGGTCGTGGTGGAGCCGCCGTCGCTGCCCGAGCCCGCGCGGCCGCGGGGCGACCAGCTCGTCGCCGACGCCAATGCTCCCGCCGAGATCGCGGCGCCCGTCGCGCCGCGGGCACCGGCGCCGCCGGCGATCGACACCTCGTCCGCCGCGGTCTCCGCCGGCCCCGACACGATCCTCGTCTCGCTCGCCATTCCCGACAGCTACTTCCGCGCGGCCACGCAGGCGGCGCTGGCCCGCGATCCCGCGGCCGACGCGGCCTCCGCGCACCGCCGCGAGCGGGAGCGGCTCGTGCAACACGTCCGCGGCCTGCTGCCCCCGACCCCCGATCCGGCCGACTGCCGGATCGTGGTGACTGAGTTCGCGGCGACGCCGAGCCGCACCAACCGCCCGCTCGCGACGGCGGCGCCGCTCGTGACGCCGGTCCAGCCGGCCGCGATGGCCTCCGCCCCGGCTGCAGATCGGTCAGACAAACCCCGCACGCCGGGGCAGATCCTCGATGCCGCCTGCCAGGCGGTGGCCGCCGGCGACATGGCCGCGGTTCCCCGCGAGGCCTGGCTCGTCGTGATCGCGGCGTCGGCCGCGATGCTCGTGTGGATGCTGCTGGCGAGCACGTCGGGGGGCCGCCGGTCCGAGCGGCCGCGCCGCCGCAGCCAGCCGCGGATCGACTGGAACTCGATCGACGTGCGGGGCGATGCCGGCACGGCGACGGAGGATTCGCCCGGCGACCTGCCGCGCAAGGTGGCCGCATGAGCGGCCGCCTGCTGCCCGCACTGCTGGCGTCGATCGCGTGCGCCGCGGTGGCGGCCGCCGACGAGCCGCAGCCCGCGGTGCAGCCGGTGGTGCTGCTGGAGGAGCGGGCGTCGGCCGGGCCGACCGGTTCCGCCGCGCAGCCGCTCGCACCGCGCGGGGCGGCCGGACTCCGCGGAACGGCCGGGCCTGCGCTCGGCGACTGGCGGCTGCTCGCCGCGCTCGGCGGCGCGTTCGCCGTGCTCGCCGGCTTCCGCTTCTTCGCGCAACGCCGGCCGCAGCTGCTGCCGCCGGACGTGTTCGAGGTGCTCGGGTCGGCGCCGTTGGCCGGCGGGCATGCCGTGCGGATCGTGCGGTTCGGCCCCAAGACGCTGCTCGTCGGCCTGTCGTCCACCGGCCCCACGACGCTCGCCGAGATCACCGACCCGCAGGCCACCGCGCTCATCACGGCCGCCTGCCGCGGCCAGTCGCGGCCCGCGCTCTCGAGGCCGTCGGCCACCGCGGCCGTGAAGGCATCGGCGGTGCTCGCGTGCATCCTGGCCGCAGCGTCCTGCGTGGGCGACGCCTCGGTGGCGATCGCCGCCGATGGCGACGTCGCCGCCGCGCTCGCCCCGGCCATCGTTGCTCCGGCCGTCGCTCCCCCCGCCACGCCGGCCGAGCCGTCGGCCACGGCGGGCCTCGAGTCGGTGCTGGGCACGACCGCGATCGAGGCGGTGCTCCCCTCGGCCCTCGCCTTCGGCGTGATGAGCCTCGCGCCGGCCGTGCTGCTGATGACCACCTGCTTCGTGCGGATTTCCGTCGTGCTCGCGCTCCTGCGGCAGGGGCTCGGCGCGCCGCAGATTCCGTCGAACCAGATCCTCGCGTCGCTGGCGATCTTCCTCTCGGCGCTCGTGATGTGGCCGGTGTGGACGCAGGCCTGGCGCGACGGCGTGGAGCCGTACCGCACCGGCGCGGTCGCCCCGGCCGAGGCCTTCGAGAAGGGCTCGCTGCCGATCCGCCGCTGGATGGCGACGCAGATCGAGCAGGCGGGCAATCGCGACACGATGCTGCTCTTCCTGCAGCGGCATCCCGCCGGCCCGCAACGGGCGGCCACCTACGACGACGTGCCGGTCGAGGCGCTCCTGCCCGCCTTTCTCGTGAGCGAACTCGAGACGGCGTTCGCAATCGGCTTCCGGCTGCTGCTGCCGTTCCTGGTGCTCGACATCCTCGTGGCCACGCTCGTGGTCTCGACGGGCCTGGTCATGCTGCCCCCCACGCTCGTGTCGCTGCCGCTGAAGCTCCTCGTGTTCGTGGCTGCCGACGGCTGGACCCTCGTGGTGCGGTCGCTGCTCGACGGCGTGCGGGCCGCCACCGGCTGAAAGGCATCCGATGACCGACACACAGCTCGTGGAACTCGTGCGGCAGGCCCTGCTGACGGGCCTCGTCGTCGCCGCGCCCGTGCTGATCGCGGGCTTCCTCGCGGGCACCGTGCTCGGCCTCGTGCAGGCCGCCACCGGCGTGCACGAGCCGATCGTGGGGCTCGTGCCGCGGCTGCTCGTGATGGCCGTGATGATCCTGCTCTGTCTGCCGTGGATCGTGGAGCGGTTCGTGGAACTGTTTCGCACGGTGGCCGGCGGCTCGTGACGCCGCCCGTCGCGTCGTCGCCCGAAGAAACGCTGGTGGATCGATGGCCATGGCCGCCCTGCTCACGGCGCTCGCCGACCCGTCGCTTGCGGCGGCGGTGCTCGCGCGGATGTCGGCCGCCGTCCTCGCCGGCGCTCTGCCGCTCGCCGAGCACGTGCCGCTGAAGGTGCGAGGCGTGCTCGCCGTGGCGCTGACGCTGCTCGCGTTGCCGACGGCCTCGGCGACCGGCGGGGCCACGCTCGCCGGACAGCCGCTACCGTTCGTGCTGGTCGGTGAAGCCATCGTGGGGCTGGGCCTCGGCCTCGTCGTCGCCGCGATCGTGGCCGCGGCGACCTGGGCGGGGAGCCTGCTGGGCAGCGTATCGGGGCTCTCGTGGGCGGAGGATTTCACGCCCTCCGGCGATGCGGAGCCGGCGGGGCTCACGCGGCTGGCCTGGTGGCTCGGCGTGGCCGGATTCTTCGCGGCCGGCGGTCATCTGGCCGTGGTCGCGGGTCTGCTCGAGAGCGTGCGGAGCGTGCCGGTGGGGAGCGTGTTTGCGGCCGACGCCGGCGGGTCGCCCGTCGTCGATGTCGTGATCGCTGCGCCCTCTCTCGCCCTCTCGCTTGTCACGGCGTTGGCTGCGCCGGCGCTCGCAGCCGTGATCACCTTTCATCTGGCGCTGGCGATCTGTCTCCGCACGCTGCGATTCGATCCGGGGCAGGGGCTCCTGCAGGCGTTGGCGGCGGTGGTCGTCGTGCTCTCGCTCGTGGCTGGGGCCGAAGCCTGGCTGGGCGGATTCGGAGGCGTGGCCCACGCCCAGATCGAGCAGGCCTTCGCCGCCGGGCCGCAGCCTCCCCGCTGACCTTCGCTCACTCTTCGACTCACCCGCATGTCAGACTCGGCCGACCGCACGATTCCCGCCACGCCGCGGCGCCGCGAGGCCGCCCGCCGGCAGGGGGCGATGCCTGCGGCCGCGGGGCTGGCCTGGGTGGCCAGTGCGGCGGTGGTGGTGGCGCTGCTGCCGGGTTGGGCCCGGGCCACGCTGCCGGCGTCGGCCGAGATGCTGCGGTCGGTGCTGACGGCCGCCACGGCGCCCGGCGCCGATTTGCCGGCGCTAGACGAACTTCTGCCCGCGGCCGTGCTGATGCCGAGCGTGGGCCTCGTGCTGGCCGCAGCGGCGGCGGGGCTCGTCGTGCGGATCGCCTGCGACGGCATCGGCTGGTATCCGGGCCGAGTGGCGCCCGATCTTGCGCGGATCGATCCGCTGGCCGGTGCGCGGCGAATCTTCTCGGCCCGCGCCGTCTGGACCGTGCTTGGCAACGCACTCGCACTCGCGGTCGTCGCGTGGGTCGCCGTGTTTGCCTCGGGGCCGCTGTTCGGCGGTGATGCCGTCGGCGATCCGGGGCGGGCGGCGACTGTCGCCTGGCGGCAGTTGGGGTGGCTCGTGGCGGCGGCGGCCGCGGTGGCGGCGTGTCAGTATGCGGTCGGGCGGCTGCGGTTCGAGCAGGCGATCCGGATGACGCCGCAGGAATTCGCCGACGAACAGAAGAGCATGCAGGCCGACCCGAAGGTGCGGCTGATGCAGCAGCGCCGCCGCACGCAGCAAAACCCCCGCGCATAAAACCCCCCATCAATAAAACCGCCTCGCATAAAAGCCCCCATGCGCAAGCAGGGGGATAATGCGGGGTCCATCCGGAAGCGGCCCGCACTATCCCCCGGCTCGCGCCTGGGGGCTT
>CAZXIG010000178.1:2018-6364 GCA_964640405.1 uncultured Candidatus Kuenenia sp. | reverse complement strand
GCCATCTCCTCCTCCGGGCCGATCGCCTCCATCACGGGGATGAGTTCGCGGACGACCAGCGGGAGCGTGACGAACGTGGTGGCGAGCACCAGGCCCGGCCACGAGAAGATGATCTTCCAGTCGAGCCAGGCGAGCGTGGGCCCCAGCAGCCCCTGCCGGCCGAAGATCAGCACGAGCGCCAGGCCCGCCACGACCGGCGACACGGAAAACGGCACGTCGAAGAACGAGATCAACAGCGACCGCCCCGGAAACCGGAACCGGGCCACGAGCCAGGCGGCGGCGATACCAAACACCGTGTTCACCGCCACGGCGACCGGGGCCACCGTCAGCGAGAGCCAGATGGCGTGCCGCGTGTCGGGATCGTGGGCGAGGGCGGCCCACCAGGCCGACACGCCCCCCGCGAGGGCCTCGTAAAACACGCTCACGAGCGGCACCACGATCAACAGGCCCACGATCGCGGCCGCGGCGGCGACGAGGCCGGCGTTGATCGCAGGGGAGGCATGCGTCGCACGTGAATGAGGAGACGACATCGGCGGCCTCACTGGGCGTTGCGGGCGAGCCGCTGCTGGAGGGCGTTGACGACGACGAGCAGCGTGATCGACATCGCGAGCAGCACGACGGCGATCGTGGTCGCCTCGGCGTAGGCGAACTCCTCGAGCCGCGCCACGATGAGCACCGGCGCGATCTCCGTCTTGAACGGCATGTTGCCCGAGATGAAGACGACCGAGCCGTATTCGCCGAGGGCGCGGGCGAGTGAGAGGGCGAAGCCGGTCACGACGGCCGGCAGGATGCCGGGCAGCACGACCCGCAGGAACGTCTGAGCCCGCGAGGCGCCGAGGATCCGTGCCGCCTCCTCCGTGTCGCGGTCGAGGCTCTCGATCACCGGCTGGACCACGCGGACGGCGAACGGCAGGCTCACGAACACGAGCACGAGCACGATGCCGAGGTAGGAATAGGCTCCCTTGATCCCCAGCGGCACGAGCCACTGGCCGAGCCAGCCCTTTTCGACGTAGAGCGCCGAGTAGACGAGGCCCGCCACGGCGGTGGGCAGCGCGAGCGGCACGTCGACGAGGGCGTCGAGGATGCGGCGGCCGGGAAACTCGATCCGGGCGAGCACCCAGGCGACGACGAGGCCGAGCAGGGCGCTGACCGTGGCCGCGAGCACCGACGCGCCGAGCGACACGCCGTAGGCGGCCCGGGCGCGGGGTGTCCATGCCGCTGCGACGAAGCCGGCGGGGCCGAGTGATGCGGCCCGCAGAATGAGCACCGCCAGCGGCACGATTACCAGCGCCGTGACGACGAGCGACGTGATCGCGGCGCTTGTCGTGAAGCCCGGCAGCACGGCGGGGCCGCGGCGGCGCCGGCCGCGCGGGGCGGCGGCAGTGATTGTTGCTGGCGAGGAAGTGTCCAGCGTGCGTGCGGCCGTGCTCATGCTTGTCACTTTCCGGCCGCGGGCTGATAGATGGAGTCGAATACGCCCCCCTCACCGAAGAACGTCTTCATCGCGGTCTCCCAGCCGCCGACGGCCGAGATGTCGAAGGTCTCGATCTCGGGCCAGGTCTCCCCCTCGGCCGGCGGCGGCGGGGTGTCACCCCAAGGGCGGTAGTGGTGCTTGGCGACGATCGCCCGCCCCTCCGGCGTGTAGAGGAATCCGAGATAGGCCTCGGCGGCATGGCGGGTCGCCTTCTTGTCGACGACCGTGTCGACCACGGCCACCGGTGGGTCGACGCGGATCGAACGCTTCGGGTAGACGATCTCGAGCGCCCCCTTCGATTCATCGACCTCCAGGTGCGCCTCGTTCTCGAACGTCAGGTGCACGTCGCCGATGCCCTTCTGGGAGAACGTGGCGGTGGCCGCGCGGGCGCCGGTGTCGAGCACGGGCGTTCGCTTGTAGAGCTCGGCCACGAAGGCCTGCGCGTCGTCCGCGGTGCCCCCGCCGGCGAGCACGGCGCCCCAGGCTGCCAGGAAGCTGTACTTGCCGTTGCCCGAAGTCTTTGGATTGGGCGTGATGATCGACACGTCTCCCTTCACGAGATCGGGCCAGTCCTGGATGCCCTTGGGGTTGCCCTTGCGGACGACGAACACCACGACGGAGTGATAGGGCACGGCTCGGTTGTCGAAGCGATCCTCCCAGCCCGGCTTCACCAGGCCCGCCTTCGCGACCGCCTCCACATCTGGCCAGACGGCGAGCGTGACGACGTCGGCCTCGAGGCCGTCGATCACCGCGCGGGCCTGGCTGCCCGAGGCCGCATGAGACTGCTTGATCGAGACGGGGCGACCATGCTCGGCCTCATATCGCTTCGCGAAGGCCGTATTGATGTCGCGGTAGAGTTCGCGGGTCGGGTCATAGGAGACGTTGAGCAGTTCGATCAGAGCCTTCTGCGCAGCGGCGTTCGTCGCCTTGCCGCTACCGGCATCCCCGCATCCCGTAGCGATCAGGGCGAGAGCACAGGCTGGCGCGAGCCACCACACGAACGATGCCTTCGACATGCAGACCTCCGCGAATTCCAAGGGCTGAAAGGCTGGCCAGGGGGCCGGCCGCGGCCGATTCCATTCGCAAGTGGTGTGCCGGGCCGGTTTTTGCATGTGAGAGCCAGCACGGTTCACCGGTGCTACGCAGATTCCGTTAAATCAGCCATGAAAACGATTGGCCGTGATATGGAACGGATTTATTTCCGTGTTATTTTCTAGTGTTCCGTGATATAAGACGGATTCTGGTTTTGTCTCGTTAGGGAAAACCGTATGGAACGACTCGCCCGAGAGCTGCTCTCCGCCGTCTGGCGGGAGGCCTGCCGGCATATCGAGATCGAGCAGTCGGCGACGGCCATAGCCGCGGTGGTGGCGGCCGCGATGCCGCTGCGCGGCCTGGTGATCCTCCGCGGAGATGGTGAAACTCGAACAGTCGAGGCCCTGGCCGTCGGTGCGGTGCAGCAGGGATTTCGGCCCGCGCCGCGGACGGCGGAGGTGCCGGCGGACGTCTGGCGGAAGTATGTGAAGTGGCTCAAGGGGGGCGACGCGATCCACGTGTCAGCCACCGACGATCACGAGTGGCTGCGGTCGGTTCTACCGGCCGGCATCGTGGGGGACCTGCTCGCCGGCCCCTTGCGTGCCGACGAGAAGTCGGCCGGCATGCTCGTCGTGGTAGCCGAGACCGGCGTTGCCTTCACGGCCAGCCATCGCGCCACGTTTGGGCAGCTGCTCGAGCCGCTGGCCGTGGCGCTCGAGAACGATGGCCGCTTCCACGAGCTGAAATCGTTGCGGGAGGCCGCGGAGGCCGATCGGCAGACGCTGCTCACGCGGCTCGGCAAGCAGGACGTGAACGAGGACGTCGTCGGTGCCCGCACGGGCCTGCGGCACGTGATGGAGCGGGTGGAACTCGTCGCCCAATCGGACGTCCCCGTGCTCATCCTCGGCCAGACGGGCACCGGCAAGGAGGTCGTGTCACGCGCGATCCACACGCGGTCGAAGCGGGCCGACGGGCCGTTCATTCGCGTCAATTGCGGTGCGATTCCCCCCGAACTCGTCGACTCGCAGCTCTTCGGCCATGAAAAGGGGAGTTTCACCGGCGCGGCGGAACAGCATCAGGGCTGGTTCGAACGGGCCGACCGGGGCACGCTCTTTCTCGACGAGATCGGGGAATTGCCGCTGCCGGCGCAGGTGCGGCTCCTGCGGGTGCTGCAGGATCATCAGATCGAGCGCGTCGGCGGCAAATCGCCGCTGCACGTGGACGTGCGGATCGTGGCCGCCACCCACCGCGACCTTTCGGCGATGGTCAAGGAGAAGACGTTCCGCGAGGATCTCTGGTATCGGATCAACATCTTCCCGATCCTGCTGCCCACGCTGCAGGAGCGGCTCGAGGACATCCCGGCGCTCGTGCGGCATTTTGCCGAGCGGGCGGCCGTGCGGTTCGGCCTGCCCGTCGTCGAGCCCACCGAGGCCGACCTGCAGGTGCTCGCCGCATATGACTGGCCCGGCAACATCCGCGAACTGGGGGCTGTCATCGATCGCGCGGTGATCCTCGGGGCCGGCCGGACGCTCGACGTCGGCACGGCGCTCGGCCTCGGTCGCCAGCTGACGATGCCGCCACGGATCTCACCTGCCGACGCGACGCTCTATGAAGTGGTGCCCGAGGAGCCTGTGCCAGCCCCGCCGCACACCGCGCCGTCCGCTGCCGCAGGAGAGATCGTGCCGCTGGCGACGGCGATGCGGCAGCACATCGAGCGGGCGTTGTTCGCGACCCGCGGTCGGATCGAGGGCCGCCGTGGCGCCGCCGCGCTGCTCGACATCAACCCGCACACGTTGCGGGCCCGGATGCGCAAGCTCAGGATCGACGCCAACGCGTTCCG
>CAZXIG010000178.1:0-1918 GCA_964640405.1 uncultured Candidatus Kuenenia sp. | reverse complement strand
CGCCGCAGCGTGACCGTCCGCGGGCTGCCAGCAGTTCAGCGGAATGCGGCGTCGAGGCTCGCGATCGTGCCGTCGCGAATCGAGCCGAGCCGCGGGAACACACTGTTGTTGTCGGCGGCGTCGACGGAATCGGACACGAAGTGCACCGACCCGTCCGCGAGTGCGAAGAACGCGCCGCCTTGATGGCCGCTGCCGGGCGACTCGAAAAAGCCGTTGTTGATTCCCCCCGGGTTGCCCCGCGCGGGATCGGTGTTGGTGGTGAACAGGGTGGCGGCGCCACCGACGGCCCAGCCGTCCTGGCTTGTGCGGGAGTCGCGGCCGGGCGAGGCGTCGCCCGCCGCCGGCCGGAGCCTCTGCAGTTCGCCCACCAAGAGCGTGTTCGACTGTCCGTCGAGGATGGCGGCGAGCGATACGCCCGTTCGCGGGCGGAACACGCCCTCGAATGGCTTGGGATCGCCAAGCGACGTGCGACTCAGGAACCGGTGGTCGTCGGCCGTGAGCCGTTCGAACCCGGGCAGCCGGCCATACGAACCACCGTAGTCGGTGCCGCCTGCCCGCCAGGCGGAGTCGGGCAGGTTGAGGTGGTCGCCGCTCTCGATGCGGATGCCGCTGCGGCGGCTGGGGCAGTAGAAGCCTGGCACGTCGGCGGCGGCCACTGCCGCATTGCCCACGACGTTGGCGGAGCGATTCCACTGGTCATAGCGGCCACGCTCGTCGATGAAGGGCAGGATCTCGAGCACCCAACTGGTGCCGTGCGCGTCGCCCGGAGCATGGGCCGGCTCGCGGGCTTCCGACCAGGGATTCCAGCAGCCAACGCAGGCTGCGGTGTTCTCACCGGCCGACACGATTGCCGCCGCGGGCAGCCGACCGTTCGCCGTTTCATAGCTCAGCAGCGCCGTGGCGATCTGGCGGATGTTGTTGCCGCAGGCCGTTCGCCGCGCCGCCTCGCGGGCTGACTGCACGGCCGGCAGCAGAAGGGCGATCAAGACGGCGATGATGGCGACGACAACAAGCAGTTCCACGAGGCTGAAGCCGGGTCGGCTGCGGCGGCGCAGGGCGGCGGATGGCATGATGGAAGCCGCGCCTCGGACGGGGCGTCCTTCGGCCGGCTGGGACTCAGTGGTGTCGAACGCCGGCCGGGGAGGCCGGTTGCGGCAGGGGGTGCCGACTGCGCGGGCGGGAGTTCGCCGCTTCGACCCGAGTCGCAGCGACGGACTGATGCGCGAATGACCACTGATGCAAGTGGTGTACCAATCTCAGTGAGCCGCCGCAGGGCCGCAGAGATACGCTGACCACCACTTCCGCAGAAAACTGGCAGGCAATGTTCGCGGGCGCCCGTGAGATGTGCCGGCGACCCAATTATTCCGTGCCTCGTGCGGGATCGATCTCGTCGCTCCGCTGTGTCAGGACGGTCGTCGGGGCTTCTCAATTCCTGGCGGGCTGTGTAAAGTGCGTCGAGTTTTCGGGCGGCTCGAGAGAGAGGCCGCTCGAAATTCGAAACGTTTCGCGTTGCTGACCGGACCTCTTGGAGGCGCGCTTGCTCGATCGGGAGCAGGAGGCCCCTCATGCCGGTCTTTGCCGACAATGTCGATGCCATCGGTCGGACGCCGCTCGTCCGGATCAACCGTCTGGCCAGTGGCCTGAATGTGCGGCTGCTCGCCAAGATCGAGGGCCGTAACCCGGCCTACAGCGTCAAGTGCCGCATCGGCGCGGCCATGATCTGGGACGCCGAAAAGTCGGGCCGGCTGAAGCCGGGCCAGCATGTCGTCGAGCCCACGAGCGGCAACACGGGGATCGCGCTGGCGTTCGTGTGCGCCGCCAAGGGCTACCCGCTCACGCTCCTCATGCCGGAGTCGATGTCGATCGAGCGGCGGCAGCTGCTCAAGGGACTCGGGGCCACCATCGTGCTCACGCCGGC
>CAZXIG010000177.1:0-6365 GCA_964640405.1 uncultured Candidatus Kuenenia sp. | reverse complement strand
GCCGGATCGTGAAGATCATGCGGGACCACTTCGACGAGCTCGGCTTCATCGACGTCGAGACGCCGATGCTCGGCCGCAGCACGCCCGAGGGGGCCCGCGACTACCTCGTGCCGAGCCGGCTCGATCACGGCGCATTCTTCGCCCTGCCGCAGTCGCCGCAGCTCTACAAGCAGCTGTTGATGATGGCGGGCTTCGACCGCTACGTGCAGGTGGCGAAGTGCTTCCGCGACGAAGACCTGCGGGCCGACCGGCAGCCGGAGTTCACGCAGCTCGACGTGGAAATGTCGTTCGTCGAGGCCGACGACGTGATGGGCGTGATCGAGGGGCTCGTGAAGCGGACGGCCCGAGAGATTCTCGGGATCGACGTGCCGCTGCCCCTGCCCCGACTCACCTGGGACGAGTGCATGGAGCGATTCGGCCACGACGCCCCCGACCTCCGCTACGGCCTCGAGATCACCGACCTCACGGCCCTGGCGGGCGAGAGCGACTTCCGCGTGTTTCGCGGGGCGGTCGAGGCCGGGGGCCGCGTCCGCGGAATCCGCGTGCCCGGCGCCGCGGCGAAGTTCTCCCGCAAGGATCTCGACGACCTCACGGCTGTGGCCGTCGAGGGGGGCGCGAAGGGGCTCGTGTGGCTGAAGGTGGAGGCCGACGGCTCCTGGTCGGGCCCCGTCGCCAAGAACCTCACGTCGATCGGCGACCGGCTGAAGACGACGCTCGGCTGCGAGGCCGGCGATCTCGCCCTGATCGTGGCCGACTCGTTCGAGACGACCTGCAAGGCGCTGCACATGCTGCGGAAGCGGCTGGGCACGCAGCTCGGCCTCTTCGATCCCAAGGCGATGCATTTCTCGTGGGTGGTCGATTTTCCGATGTTCGCCCGTGATTCCGAGAGCGGTGGCTGGGCCTCGATGCACCATCCGTTCACGGCGCCGCGGCCCGCCGACCTCGATCTCCTGGAGAGCGATCCGGCCGCCTGCAGGGCCGTGGCCTACGACCTCGTGATCAACGGCTCGGAGGCGGGCGGCGGCACGATCCGGATCCACGACGGCGGCACGCAGGAGAAGGTGTTCAAGCTGCTCGGCATCACGCCGGAGGTGGCCCGCGAGCGGTTCGGCTTCCTGCTCGACGCGTTGCGGAGCGGCGCCCCGCCGCACGGCGGCATCGCGCTGGGCATCGACCGCTGGGTGATGCTCTTCGGCGGCCTCGACAGCATCCGCGACGTGATCGCTTTCCCCAAGACGCAGAAGGCGAGCGACCTGATGACCGGCGCCCCGTCGCCGGTGGAGACGAAACAACTGGTGGAACTCGGCATCCGCGTCGTGGTGCCGCCACCGAAGTCCGAGGCCCAGAAGACAGGAGGTTAGACACGAACAGGCATCGCCGGATGCGATGCCGGAGGCCCTGGCAAACCTTGGCTTTGCCAGCGGCCGACCCAGCGAACGAGGCCAGGGATGGCTCGTTTGCGGTATAGCTCGGGCGACTAGCTCAATTGGTCAGAGCACCTCGTTTACACCGAGGGGGTTGGGGGTTCGAGTCCCTCGTCGCCCATTCAACTCACCGCGTCCAGCGGCGGAAGGGATCGTAGATCCGCAGCGAGAACATCAGTTCGCTGGCGGAGAAGCCGTGCTGCGAGCCGCCCAGCGGTTCCCGGACGAAACCGTCCGACACGAAGATCGTGGTGTCGGACGGCTGCAGCGAATAGAAGCGGTAGCCGACGTCGAACGTGATCCGGTCGTTGATCGCCCAGATGGCGCCGCCGCCGACCTGCCAGGCGAACGTCGCCACCTGGCTCGAGCCGCTGAATTCGTCGGTGAACTCGCCGTCGCTCACCGCACCGGTGGCGTCGTAACGGTAGCCTCCCGCGCCGATGCCGCCGCCGAGGTAGACGCCGAACCGGTCGTTGAGCATCAGGTCACGCCACAGGTTGGCCATGGTCGACCAACCGTTGCCGGCCGACCATTCGAGTCGGCCGTCGAGTCCGGACGGATCATCGACGTTCACCGAGTCGCGCAGCGTGCCACGGCTGCGGCCCTCGAACTCGAGCCGCAGGGCACCTCTCGGCCTGGCGATCGCCAGGCCGACCGCGCCGCCACCCGAAAGGATCGTGCCATCGACCGCCCCTCCGGCGACGTCGGCATGGAAGTCGTCGGTCAGCGTGGCGAACGACGGGCCGATGATCCCGCTGACGTACCACCGCCGCGGAGTGGCCGCCACCTGGTCGGCGATCGCGGCAAACGGCACCTCGCCCAGGCTCGCCGGCGTGTCGGCCGGCATCGCCACCTCGTCGGCCCTGGCGGCCGCGAGCATGGATGCGAGCACGAGCAGGCAGGCGGCCGTCAACCAGGGGCGATGCATGGCGAAATCCTCAGGGCGAGACGAGCATCGATGATCAGCGGCTGACGAGGCTGCCGACCCGGCCGAACCGGGCGGCGATCTGGCGGGCGAAATGTCCGGGTGCCTGCTGGGGCCGTGCGGTCGGCGCGGCGGTGGCCTGGACGTCGTTGTTCCGGCGCGGTGCGGCGGTCTGCTGGACCGCGGGCGCGACCCGCGGTTGACCGTAGCGTTGCTGGGCGACGAGCGCAGCTGGCCGCGGGACCGAAACCCGCGACACGTTCGTTCGCTGCACCATCGCGGTCGTATACATCACGTTCTCGACGCCATCGGGGCCTCCACCGACCACCGCGGGCTTTTCAAATCCCGGGGTGATGCCCGGCTCCGGCATCACACAGGTCACCATGATCGGCTCTCCCGAAATCGGCGCGGCGCCGCTGACGCTGCCGGCGAATCCCGGGGCGGATGCGCCCTCCTTACCGATGAACACGGTCGGCATCGGCAGTACGGTCACCACTTCCCCGACGGCACCTCCAGGGACTGGCTCACTCGAGATCGCGATCGACGCGATGGCCGGAGCCACGTCGGCCGCCATGAGCGCCCGCGATTCGAGTGACTCGGCAGCGAGCTTGGTGCGGCGACGGGAGCGGGCGGTCGTGCGGGCGTCGGAGGTGGGGCGGCAGGCCATGACACCGGTCTCCAGAGGGGTGTATTCGTAGCGGTTCTGCCGGTTGTATCGACGGCGAACATGGCAAACTGGAGGAACTTTTCCGGCGGCTTCTCCGCGACCCGCCTCCTGTGCACCTAGCTGACAGGCGGGCGCACCTGGCAACCACCGGCTCGGTACACTGGGGAGTTTGGGTTGCGTCGTTTCTCGTTTCCGGCGGCTTGCGTTCACTGACCATGCACTGGCTCTATCTGGCGATCGCGATCGTGGCGGAGGTGAGCGGGACGAGCTTTCTCAAGGCAAGCGAAGGGTTCACGAAGCTCTTACCGAGCCTCTTCGTCGTCGTGGGCTACGGCCTGGCGTTCTTCTTCCTGTCGCTCACGCTCAAGGAAATCCCGGTCGGGATCGCTTACGCCATCTGGGCCGGGACGGGTGTCACACTGATCGCCACCGTCGGTTGGCTCTTCCTCGGCCAGAAGCTCGATGCCCCGGCGATCATCGGCATCGCGCTGATCGTGGCCGGCGTCGTCGTCATGAACCTGTTTTCGAAGACGGTCACACACTGAGGCCCGGGGCCAGGATGCCTGCCTTCACCGCTCACCGCCGCCTGCACTTCCGCGTCGCCGTCTCCGCCGCTGCCGCGATGTTCGTGGCCGGGGCCGCCGCAGCCTACGGCGAGGATCGCCCGGTGGCGTTCGTCGGCGGGCGCGTGCTGCCGATCGCGGGGGCGGCCATCGACCGGGGCACCGTGGTCGTCGCCGCCGGAAAAATCATCGCCGTGGGACCGGTCGACTCGACGGCCGTGCCCGCCGACGCGGAGCGGATCGACGCCACCGGCAAGGTGCTCATGCCCGGCCTCGTCGACACCCACAGTCACGTCGGCGGCGGCTGGGGGGGTGATGCGTCGGGACCGATCCAGCCCGACGTGCGCATCCTCGACTCGATCAACGTTCGCGATGCGGGCTTTCGCAAGTGCCGGGCCGGCGGCCTGACCACGCTCAACATCATGCCCGGCTCCGGCCACCTGCTCAGCGGCCAGACGATCTACGCGAAACTGCGTCAGGCCGACACGATCGACGACATCCTCTACCGCGACCCCGACGGCCGGATTCTCGGCGGGATGAAGATGGCCAACGGCACCAACTCCCAGAAGGAGCCTCCGTTCCCCGGCACGCGGTCGAAATCGGCCGCCCTCGTGCGGCAGAAGTTTCTCAAGGCGCTCGACTACAAGCGAAAGCTGGCGGCCGCCAGCGACGATGCCGCCAAGCGGCCCGACCGCGACCTCGAGATGGAGGGCCTGCTCGACGTGCTCGAAGGCCGCGTGATCGTGCACCACCACGCCCACCGGGCCGACGACATGCTGACGGTGCTGCGGCTCCGCGAAGAATTCGGCTTCAAAGTGGTGCTTCACCATGCCAGCGAGGCCTGGAAGATCGCCGGTGAACTGGCGAAGGCCAACGCCCCCTGCTCCGTGATCGTGGTCGATGCCCCCGGCGGCAAGATCGAGGCGATGGACATGTCGCTCGCCACCGGCGCGGTGCTCGAGAAGGAGGGGGTGCCCTGCGCCTTCCACACCGACGACCCGGTCACCGACTCGCGGCTCTTTCTCCGCACGGCGGCGCTGGCGGTGCGGGCCGGCATGTCGCGGGAGAAGGCGCTCGAGGCCCTCACGCTCGCCGGCGCGAAGATGCTGGAACTCGACCACCGGATCGGCTCCCTCGAGCCCGGCAAGGATGCCGACCTGATCCTGCTCTCGGGCGATCCCCTCGCACTCCGCACGCAGGTGCTCCAGACGTGGGTCGAGGGGCGACGGGTGTTCGACCGGGAAGACCCCGAGGATCGACTGTTCGCGGTGGGAGGCTACGGAGCCAGCCGCGATCAGACGGCCCACGCCTGCTGCACCGACAACCGCATGGCGGAGACCCGTTGATGCGTGGCACGTGCCGATTCGCACCGTTCATGCTGGCATGCGTTCTCGCCATCGCGGACCTGCCGTTCGCACGAGGGGAAGAGCCGGCACCGCCGCTCGCCATCCGCGGCGAGGTCGTGCACACGATGACCGGCCCGGCCATCACCGACGGCGTCATCCTCGTCGAAAACGGAAAGATCAAGGCCGTGGGAACCGCCGCCCAGGTGCCGATCCCGCCGGGCACCCGCACGCTGCAAGGGGCGGTCGTCACGCCGGGCCTCATCGATGCCCACACGGTCGTCGGCCTCACCGGCTGGATCAACCAGCCGCAGGATCAGGACCAGCTCGACCCGACCGAGCCGATCCAGCCGGAACTGCGGGCGATCGATTCCTACAACCCTCGGGAGCGGCTCATCGAGTGGCTCCGCGGCTTCGGGATCACGACGCTGCACACGGGCCACGCGCCCGGGGCGCTCGTGTCGGGCCAGACGATGATCGTGAAGACGACGGGCGACTCGGTCGAGGAGGCCGTGCTGCGGCCGGCCGCGATGGTGGCCGTGACACTCGGCGACGACTCGCGCCCGGGCGGCGACGGTGCCGAGAAGAAGTCGCCGGGCACCCGCAGCAAGGCCGTGGCCATGCTCCGCGGCGAACTCGTGAAGGCCCGGGAATATGCCCGCCGCCGCTCGGCCGGCGGCGACGAGCAGCCCGACCGCGATCTGCGGCGGGAGGTATTCGCCGACGTGCTCGCGCAGAAACTGCCCCTACTCGTCACCGTGAACCGGGCCACCGACATCGACGCCGCCCTGCGGGTCGCCGCCGAGTTCGACCTGCGGATCGTGCTCGACTCGGCGGGCGAGGCCTACCTCTGCCTCGAACGGATCAAAGCCGCCGGCGTGCCCGTGATCCTTCATCCGAGCATGCGGCGGGCCGGCATGGGGGAGACCGAAAACATCAGCTTCGAGACGGCCGCGACGCTCCGCGACGCCGGCATCCCCTTCGCCCTCCAGAGCGGCTACGAGGGCTACGTGCCGAAGACCCGCGTCGCCCTCTTCGAGGCCGCGATCGCCGCCGCCAACGGGCTCACCACCGAGCAGGCCCTCGCTTCGATCACCGTCGATGCCGCAAAAATCCTCGGCATCGACGACCGCGTCGGTGCCCTGCGGCCGGGCCTCGACGGCGACATCGCGATCTTCGACGGCGACCCCTTCGAATACACGACCCACTGCGCCGGTGTCGTCATCGACGGCCGCGTCGTGAGCGACGCTCCCAGATAGTGCGCATCTGACTCGAGGCTGGCGCCGGCTCGGGGCTGGCCGTGCCCTCTCGCCGGACGTTCGCTGCGCCCATCCTGGGCTCCGCTCTCTCGATGCTGGCTGCGCTCTCGCCATCCTGGCTTCGCTTGCCAGCAACGCCGGCTCGAGGGTACGGCCAGCCCCGAGCCTCCCGTTCTCGGCTTGG
>CAZXIG010000176.1:0-6426 GCA_964640405.1 uncultured Candidatus Kuenenia sp. | reverse complement strand
GGCCGGGACGACGGCGGCGAACGGCAAAAAACTACCGCTTCGCCGACCGCACCGCCTGCCGGCGAGCCTCGACCGCGTCGCCGATCTCCGCAGCCAGGCCGGGCGACCGCTGCAACAATCCGCCGATCACCGACGGATCGAACACGACCACCTTCAGATCGTCGGCCGCCACGATCTCCACGTCGTCGGCTGCATCGCCGATGGCGAGCTGGTCGCCGAAACACTCGCCGGGGCCGATCTCGCCCACCGTCGTGGTCCGCCCGGCGGAGTCGGTCGTGTGCAAGCTCGCGCGGCCCTCGACCACGAGGGCGAACCCCCGGAATCTCTGGCTGGCCGCCTGGATCGACTCACCCTTGGCGAATTCGACGATCCGCGGCGGCCGCGAATCGGCGGCCGCGGGCTTGAACCGTTCGTGGTCGTGGAGCAGCTCGTCGATGGTCCGCGACGGCCTGCCCGGAGATTCGCCCGGACCGTACTCGAAGGCGATCGGATACGGGATCGTCAGATCGGCCCGCCGCGCCGCGTACCACAGCCGCGTCATGATCTCGTCCCGGGTCACGCCGAGTTCCTCCTGGCGGGCGACCGAGAAGAGCAGGCGGTAGGTGACCGAGAAGTCGGCGTAGGCCACGGTTCGAACCGCGGGCGGCGGGTCGGCGAGCACGCCGGGCGTCGATCGAAGCAGCTCGAGCATCACCTCCTTCACCCGATTCGGCGGATCGTCGTAGCTGAAGCCGATCTCGATGAAGTCGGATCGAACGGTCGTCGGCCGGGAGAGGTTGCTGAAGGCGGCCTTGTAGAGGGAGACGTTGGGGACGATCAACTGCTCTCGGGTGGGCGTTTCGATCCGCACGCTGCGCCAGTTGATCTCGGTGACCTTTCCCTTGACCCCCTCCGCCTCGACCCAATCGCCGACGCTCAGTGGCCGCTCGAAGAGCAGCATCAGGCCCGAGACGAGGTTGCCCAGCGGCTCCTGCAGGGCGAGGCCGATCACGATCGAGCCCACGCCCAACGCCGCCAGCGCCCCCTCGACCTCCTGCCCCCAGACCTTCGAGTAGATCACGAGGCCGCCGATGGCCACGAGGATCGCCCGCACGAGGTCGCGAAAGAGCGTCGGCACACGCTCCCGCCATGAATCGGTGCCGGCCAGGCCGAAGAACAGGTCGTTGAAGAGGCCCAGGATCGCGTACAGCAGCACGATCCAGAAGATCGTCTCCGTGACGCGGCTCGCGGTGCTCTCCATCGGCATCTCGAGGATCGACGTGACGAAGATGAGCAGCGCGAGCGCCGGGGCGACGAGGGTGCGGAAGGCCCGCAAAGAGCGGGCCAGCGCGAGGCCGCGGCGATCGCAGGCGGCGATCGCCTCGTTGAGCACGAGCAACACCGCCGGGAAGCCGACGGCCAGAAGCACGGCCGGCCAGAAGTTGGGAATCTGGCGGGCGATTTCGAGGTCGAGGAATTCCGGCATCGCGTTCAGGCCCCCACCGTCCAGGCCTCGATGGCCGGACGGCCGTCGAGATCGATCCGAATCGGACCCCGAAACGCGACCGCGTCTCCCGTCCGCTCGCGGACCGGCGCCGTCACCCGGATCGCCGCCTCACGGCCGGCGGCCAGCCGCTTGGCGATCGAAACCGTGTCGCCCCAGAGGTCGTAGAGGAATTTGCGGCGGCCGACCACGCCGCCGACCACCGGCCCCGAGTTGATCCCCACGGCCAGCCGCAGCCCGGCGTGGTGGTCGCGGTTGAACATGCCCACGATTCGTTCCATCGCCTGGGCGAACTGCACCATGCGGCGGGCGTGGTCGGGCCGCGTCACCGAGAGGCCGCAGACCGCGAGGTACGAGCCGCCGATCGTCTTCACCTTCTCGATGCCGTGTTCCTCGGCGGCCTCGTCGATCGCCGCCACGAGGTCGCCGAGCAGGGCGAGTGCCCGGGCCTCGCCGGCCGCGGTGCCGAACTCCTCCATGCCGATCACTTCGGCGAAGAGCACCGAGACGTCGGCGAACTCGCGGCTCGCCTTCTCGTCCCCCTCGCGACGCTGGGCCACGGCCGAGGCGGGCAGGATGTTGAGGAGCAGTTCCTGGTTTTCGCGGATCTGCGACTCGAGCCTCTCACGCTGCTGCCTGATGTTGGCCGACATCTCGTTGAAGACCTCGCCGAGTTGGCCGAATTCGTCGCGGCTCGTGACCGGCACCGTGACGTCGGTGTCGCCGGCCCCCAGCCGCTTGGCGGCCTTGGCGAGCGTTCGCAGAGGCTGCGTGAGCAGATACGAGCAGGCGAGCGCGAGCAGCGTCGAGGCGACCGCCAAACCGCTGGCCACGCGCAGGACCGTGCGGCCGAACGAGCGGATCGGCTCGGTGGCCTCTTCCTCGTCCATCTCGGCCAGGAGCGCCCAACGCAGGCTGTCGACCTCGATCGGCCCGTAAGCACTCAGCACCGGCACTCCACGGTAGTCGATCGTCCGTATCAGCCCCGAGCGACCGCGGAGGGCCTCGGCCACGCTCTCGGTCTCCACCGGCAGGAGGCAGATCGTCGTGCCCTGCCGCTCGATCCGGGCGATCACCTCCTTCGAGACGCCGGCTTCTCGGAGTTTCTCCAGGAATTGCTTCGAGTCTTCGTGCATGAAGCGGTTGCGGCTGCGGACCGTGCGGTCCTGGCCGACGAGGTAACACTCGCCCGTCCGGCCGAAGCCCTCGGCGGCCCAGTCGTAGTTGCCCGTGATCACGCGGCTGAAGTTGTCGATCGGAAACTGCAGCACGAGGACGCCGATCATCTGCGGGCCGTCGAAGATCGGGCTGACGACGAAGCCCATCGGCCGGCCGAGACTCGGGCGGTAGGGCTCGAAGTCGGCGATTCGGAAGTCGTCGCGATCGCGCTGTCCCCGCAGGCCGCGGACCTTGGTCGCCAGCTGTGAACCGGCGTACGGGCCCTCTTCCAGGCCGGTGCCGAGTTCGGTCGTCTTCTGGTAGCTGTAGACGATGTCGAGCGAGTCCGCGTCGACGAGCATCAGATCCTCGAAGCCGAAAATCTTCACCACCCTCGCGAAGACCTTGTGGAACCGTTCGTGCGCGGCGCCGTAGTCCGAGGCGTCGTCGGCCGCGGTCTCGAGCTCCTGCTTCTGTCCATAGGGATGCGGGTTACCGGCGATGTAGTGGTATTGGAGATAGGCCGCCGCCGGGCTGGCAGGGACATACGATTCGGCCACCGGTTCGCTGTCGGTGTTGGCGGCGAGCTTCGGCAGGAAGTCATCGGCGTAGAACCGCTGCAGGGCGGCGGTCTGGTCCGGCGTCAGCGTGGCCGATGCCAGTCGCCGATAGGCTTCACGAAACGCCTGCATGCCCTCGATCGTCGACGGCCTGTCCGAGATGGCGAGCACCTCTTCCCGGAGCGAGGAAAGCATCGTCTGGATCGTGGTGGTCTTCACCGAGCGGAGCGCCGTGAGCCGCTGCTCGATCGCCTTGTCGAGCGAGGCCTTGCCCGAGGCGTATCCGATCCAGGCGACGACCCCGATGCAGGCCAGGCTCACCGCCAGGAGCAGCAGGATCATTTTCGATTGGATGCTGAGCCGATTCAGTCCTGGCATGCTTGCGGGACCCGGGTGAAAAGCACGACGCACCGGACCGACGACGCATCGATCCGAGCCGGAAGCGCGATCCGGCAAGTGTACCCCCGATCCGCGGGCACGCTCGTGTGCCGGGGCAGGCACTTGACCGTTCGCAACCGCTGCTCCCGTGACAGCCCCGTTCTCCCGCGCGACGGACGCCGTCAGCCACGGCCTGCTAGGGCGCCAGCCGCTCGAGGATCCAGCCGCCGCGCGAGTCGCGGCGGAAGCAGAGCCGGTCGTGCAAGCGGCTCGGGCGGCCCTGCCAGAACTCGATCCGGTCGGGCACGAGCCGGTAGCCGCCCCAGTGGGCGGGACGCGGGATCGAGGCTTCGTCGACATGCTCGGCGCGGAAGCGGGCGAACTCCGCCTCGAGCGTCTCGCGATCGGGAATCACCTCGCTCTGCGGCGAACTCCAGGCCCCGATCCGCGACGTGCTCGGCCGGCTGTGGAAATACGCGTCCGATTCGGCGGCCGTCGTGCGTTCCACGCGCCCCTCGATCCGCACCTGCCGTTCGAGCACGGCCCAGTGGAACGTGACCGCCGCATGCGGGTTTGCGTCGAGTTCGCGTCCCTTGCGGCTCGTGTAGTTGGTGAAGAAGCAGAAGCCCCGGGCGTCGAAGCCGCGCAGCAGCACGATGCGGCCCGACGGCCGCCCATCGGGCGTCGCGGTGGCGAGCGTCATCGCCTCCGGCTCCGGCACGCCCGCTGCGACGGCCGCGTCATACCAGACGGCGAACTGCCGGAACGGATCCCGCTCGACCGAGGCCTCGTCGAGCGCACCCTGTTCGTATTCCTTGCGGGCGTGGGTCGCTCGGGGCTCCATGGCATCTTCCTGAAGGCGTCGTCAGCGGCCCGCGCCACCCTGGGCGGTCACCGCCTCCATGACGCGGTCCAGGTTGAAGCTACCCGGCTTCTGCCGCGGTGGGAACTCCTTGAAGCTCTGCAGCCACTGGCCCACGTACGCCGACGCCGGAGCGATCGCGAACATGTGCTCGAGATACCACCGCTGGTAATCCATGCCGATGTCCTGGGCCAGCTCGAACGGATCCATCCGGAGGTTGACGAGCGTGGGCGCCCGCAGCTCCTCGAAGGGCTGCTGCCAGACGTGCAGGCCGTGGGCATTCTGTTTGAGGAACGTCACCTTCCAGTTCTCGTACCGCAGCGCCGCCACGCTGCCGTCGTCGGTCCAGTAGATGAAGTCCTTGCGGGGCCACGGGGCCTCGCCGCGCAGGGCAGGACCGAGATCGTAGCCGTCGAGGTGCACCTTGTAGGTGCGGTCGCCGATGCGGCGGCCCTTCTTGAGGTCGTCCTTGGCCGTCGCGTCGCCCGCGGCCGCACAGAGCGTGGTGAGCATGTCTTCGTGGGCGCCGATCTCGTTGACCACGGTGCCGGGCTTGATGACGCCCGGCCACTTGATCGCGCAGGGCACGCGGTAGCCCCCCTCCCACTGCGTGTTCTTCTCGCCGCGGAACATCGTGGTGCCGCCGTCGGGCCAGGTGAAGGCCTCGGCACCGTTGTCGGTGGAGTACATCACGATCGTGTCCTCGGCGAGGCCGAGCTCGTCGAGCTTGGCCAGGAGTTCGCCCACCTGCCGATCGTGCTCGACCATGCCGTCGGCGTAGATGCCGAGGCCCGTCTTCCCCGCCACGCCCTCCTTCAAGTGCGTGAAGATGTGCATCTTCGTGGAGTTCCACCAGATGAAGAACGGCTTGCCGGACTGCTTCGCCTTCTGCATGAACTCGAAGGTCTTTTCGTTGACCTCCTCGTCGATCGTCTCCATCCGCTTCTTCGTGAGCGGGCCGGTGTCGGTGATCTTCCCGTTGGCGAAGGAGTGGATCACGCCGCGCGGGCCGAACCGCTTCCTGAACTCGGGGTTCTTCGGGTAGTCGGGATGCTCCGGCTCCTCCTCGGCATTGAGGTGGTAGAGGTTGCCGAAGAACTCGTCGAAGCCGTGATTCGTGGGCAGCATGTCGTCGCGGTCGCCGAGATGGTTCTTGCCGAACTGGCCGGTCGCGTAACCGCGGGCCCGCAGCAGCGTGGCGATCGTCGGATCCTGCGGCTTCATGCCCTCGGGCGCCCCGGGGAGCCCCACCTTCGTGAGGCCCGTGCGGATCGGCGACTGCCCGGTGATGAACGCGGCCCGGCCGGCCGTGCAGCTCTGCTGGCCATACCAGTCGGTGAACAGGGCGCCCTCGCGGGCGATGCGATCGATGTTGGGCGTCTTGTAGCCCATCATGCCGAGGTTGTAGGCCCCGACGTTGAACTGCCCGATGTCGTCGCCCCAGATCACGAGGATGTTGGGCTGTCGGGGAGGCTGGGCGCCCGCGGCCGAAGCAAGGCCGAGGCCGGCGATCGCTACGGTCATCACAGACAGGACGGCGTGGAAGCGAGAGGACGTGTGCATCGAGGCAAAACTCCGGAGAATGAATGGCTCGTGGTCGTAGCCGCCGCGTCCGGCTTCGTGCAATGCATGATCCGCCAAAACAGCACCGGCCATCCCTGAGCCGTCGGCGGGTCCCCGCCGGCGCAACACGCGGGGCCGAGCGCTCGATTCCGGCCCGGGAAAAAGCCGGCTGGCTGGCAGGGACGGCCCCGCGACGGCTATCCTGCGACCCCATCATTCCGTCCCGCCTTCACGAGGAGTTCCAATGACCCGCCATGCCGTGACCGTAATCCCCGGAGATGGAATCGGCCCCGAGTGCGTCGCCGCCGCCGTCGAGATCGTCAACGCCACCGGCGTCGGGATCGACTGGGTCGAGCGGCACGCCGGCGAGCGGGTGTTCAAGCAGGGCATCGCCTCGGGCGTGCCGCAGGACACGATCGACT
>CAZXIG010000175.1:0-6436 GCA_964640405.1 uncultured Candidatus Kuenenia sp. | reverse complement strand
CCCCGGCTCGCGCCTGGGGGCTTGTATGGGAAGGAGATCCCCCGGCTCCCGCCTGGGGGCTTGCATGAGCAATGCGTTGGTCATGTGGCGAATCCCTTCCTCGCGGGTGACGACGTGCCGGTCGCGGCAGTATGCGGCAAACCTGCGAAAAAATGCCACTGGTTTCACAGCGGCGCAGGCAGGTCGCGGCGGGCGAAGATCACCGCCCCGAGCACGTAGGCGGCGAGGCCGAGGCCGAGCAGCACGCCGTCGTAGCGGGCCAGCAACTGCCAGGATTCGACGCCCCCGAACACCAGCCGCTGCGGCTCGTAGGCGTTGAACACCGAGAGATAACCGACCCAGCCGAGCGATTCACTCATTCGCCCGACCAGCTTCGCCAAGATTGAAAATACGTAGAAGCCGCAAAGTATGCCGATCGTGCGCCAGCGGTGGCTGTCGGCCGCGGAGACACAGGCCGTGATGCCGGCCATGCACACCATGAGCCCGAACACGTTGGCCGCCGCCGGCACGAACCGCACGGGATCGACCTGCCCGGCCCACGGGCCGAACGCGATCGCCGTGGCCACGCCGAGCAGCAGCACGCCGGCGAGCACGAGCGCCGCGAGCGTGGTGGCGAGGGCCTGCGTGACGAACACGGCGACACGGCCCACCGGCGCCGCCAGCACCATCTCCATCGTGCCCCGCTCGAGCTGCCCCGATACCGCGTCGCTGCCACGGGTGATGCCCCAGACCGTTGCCGCGAGCACCACGACCGGATCGATGAACGCCAGCGCGACGCGGCCCGTGTGGGTGGCCACCTCCGCGAACGGCACGCCCGACAGCTTCTGCCACTCCTGCGGGATCGCCCGCAGGAGCACGTCTTGGAAGGCCGACATCTGGATCTGCGCCGAGAGCGAAATGTAGATCCAGGGAAACGCCGCCCAGAGCGCGGCCAGCGAAAGCACGAGCACCCGCTGATCCCCCCAGGTGCGTTTCCAGATCGCGGTGTTGAAGAGCATGTCAGCAGGTCGTCGGTGTGGGACGGATTGGTGCCCCGGCTTCCGCCGGGGGCTTCTTGTTGGGGGCTTACTTGGGGAGCTGAGAAAACCCGTTGCGGTGGAAGCGGTCGTAGACCGCGCCGAGGCCCACCGGCTCGACCTGCATCTCCTCCACGGGCAGCGTGGCCAGCCAGCCGAGCAGCGGCGCCAGTGACTCCGCCGCCTCGAGCACGACGCGGCCGCCGTCGTGGCCCGCGACGGACACGCGGCCCGCGAGCGACTCGGGCACGCCCGCGAACGGCCCCGCGAGCCGGGCCGTGATCCGGTGGCTGCGCCGCAGATCGTGAATCGACTGCTCGTGCACGAGCCGGCCCGCCCGCAGGATCACCACGCGGTCGCACGTGGCCTCCACCTCCGAGAGCACGTGCGACGAGAAGATCACCGTGCGGCCCGCCGCCCGCGCCTCGAGCACGAGATCGAGCACCTCGGCGCGGGCGGTGGGATCCAGGTTGGCCGTGGGCTCGTCGAGGATCACGAGCTTCGCGTCGGTGGCCAGCACGACGGCCAGCGCGAGCTTCTGCCGCATGCCCGTGCTCATGCGGGCCACCTGCCGCGAGCAGTCGAGGCCGAGCCGGTCGGCGATCCGCGTCGCATCGCCCCGGCTGCACGTCGGCCGCAGGTCGGCGAAGAAGTCGAGCACGCCGTGGCCGTTCATTCGCCGGAAGAGCCGCGCCTCGCCGGGCAGGTAGGCCGTCTGCTCCCGCACGCGGAGCGACTCGGTGGCGCAGTCGAAGCCCGCCACCGTGGCCCGGCCCGCCGTGGGGCGGATGAAGCCGAGGAGCGTGCGCAGAAACGTGGTCTTGCCAGCGCCGTTGGGGCCGAGCAGCCCGAAGATCTCGCCCTGGGCGACCTCGAGCGAACAGCCGTCGAGCGCGGTGAATGCTCCGTAGCGCTTCGTCAGGTTGTCTGCGTGAACGAGCATGATGGAGTCGATTCTCATCCAAGCCCCGCGTGCAAACGCGGGGACATTATGCGTGCCGGAACAGATAGTAGCCCGCCAGCGCGAAGCCGAGGATGGCCACGAATCGCCGCACCGCCGCGGCCGGCAGCCGCCGGGCGACCACCGAGGCCGCGAAACTGCCCGCCACCGACGACACGGCCATGACCCCCGCCAGCGGCCACGCCACGTCGTGGGCACCGGCCAGCGAACCGGCCGCGAACGTGGCCGTGGCCACGCCGTTGATCGCCGTGCCGAGCACGTTCTTGATGCCGTTGAGCCGGTGGATGTCGCCGAGGCCGAGCAGGCCGAGCACCGCGAGCATCAGGATCCCGATGCCCGCGCCGAAGTAGCCGCCGTAGATCGCCACCAGCAATTGAAGCAGGCAGGCCGGCAGGAGCCGCGTGGCGGACGGAGCAGGGGGGCGGGCATGCATCGACGCCCCGGCGAACCGCGCGATCTGCGGCTGCACGCTGAACAGGATCGCCGCCGAGAGAATCAGCCACGGCACCGCCGCGGCGAACCACTCGGGCGGCAGCCACAGCACGAGCAGCGTGCCCAGCACCGCCCCCACCACGCTCGGCAGGATCAGCCACTTCACCCATCCCGGCTGATCCGTGCGCTCGCCGCGATAGGCCCAGGCCGCGACGGCCGACGCAGGCCAAAGCCCGATCGTGCTCGTGGCGTTGGCGATCACCATGCGGCCAGGATCGGGGGGCAGGATCGCCGCGAGCACCGGGAAGGTGAGGATCGTGCCGCCACCGGCGACGGAGTTGACCGCGCCGGCGAGGGCGGACGCCCCGGCGAGCAGCGCGAGGCCGGGCAGTCCCGCAGGCGAAAAGGTGATGTCCATGACGGCAGGTTGTAGCGGCGCGGAGGTCACCTGCCACAATCGATCAAGAGATAGCCGGCCCAGAAGAACGGATGCCGCGCGTTCTCGAGCACGGCCTGCCCCTGCTTGAGCCTGGGCTCGAGCGTCGGATCTGGCGACTCCGCCATCACGACGTCGACCGCCCGCTGCCAGCTGGCCGACGCCGCCGGTGGCGGCGCATCGGCCGTCGCGGCCGTGGCGTCGCGCAGAAACTCCATCATCAGGTCGGCCGTCGTGCGGCCTCCCACCCGCCAGCGGGCGAGCACGGCCGTGCGGCCGCCGGCGGCGAGCAGATCCACGGCGGGCATGAACAGGTCGTCGCCCGGCCGCTCCGGCAGCGCGGCTTTCTCCAGGCCGCGCGCAAGGGCCGACTGCATGCCGGGCAGCAACACGACGCCCGGCCGCTTCTGGGGCGGCGCGAGCCAATCCGCGAACGAGATGCCGCCCCGGCCGGACGCGGCCGGCACCAGCGGGCCGCCGCCCGCCGCGTTGACTCCGAGATCTTCGAGCACCACGAGGCCGTCGCAGACCGATGCGACGGCCACCGCGGGGAGCTTTTCCGGCAGTGGCAGCGGCACCGCGCGGTCGATGCCCTGCGTGATCCGGTCGAGCAACTCGGCCGCATCTCCCTTCTGGCTGCGGCCCAGCCGGCCCACGTGGATGCCGAGCGGGCCGGTGCCGACGGCCGCGGGCAGGGGCGTCACGGCGAGGCTGCGGGTGGGGGCGTAGCGCACGCGGCAGAGGTCCCGCAGCAGCCGAGGGGCGCCGTCGCCCTTGCCCGACGCCACTGGCAGGAGTTCGAACGGCACATACCAAAGCCAGCCATCGGGCACGATCACGAGTTCGTCGATGCCTTCGGCGAGCGTGACCCGCGCATTCTCGAAGAGCATCCGCTCCAGCTGCGTCGCCGAATCCCGCCAGGTCGCCGCCGCGAGCTTGTCGGTGGAGACGGCCGCATCGGGATCGAAGAGACACAGCCCCTTGGCCAGCTGCGCGATCTCCACCGGAATGCCCGCCGCCTGCCGCACCTCCCACACCGCGTGACGCTCCTGCGACTCGAGCGCCGCGGTGAGGCCCGCCCGGGTCCAGCGAAAGGAGAGGATCAGCTGCCGTGGCGCGAGCCGCCGACGAATCTCGGCGGCGGGCAACAGCGGGGGAAAATCGACCGGCATCGGCTCGCGGCCCGCGGAGAGCGCGGCGACGGCGGCCGTGCGGTTGACGCTGGCCTCGATGTATGTCGTCCAATCCTCCGCGGCCCCCGGCAACGGCTTGGCGGGAGCCGCATGTTTCGCGGCGAGCAGATCGGCGGCGAGCCGGCCACGCAGCAGCGAAAACGATTCGAGCGCGGCGGCGAGCTGGCGGCGGTCGCCCAAGAGCGCGGCCCGCCGAGCGGCCGCCGCCGCATCGAGCCGTGAGGGATCGGCGGCCAGCAACCGATCGACGGCCAGCCGCCGCCCGCCGAGCGGCCGCGCGGAGAGCCAGCGGTCGCGGATCATCGCCTCGCCCGCCTCGAACGCCTGATCGGGCCCACGCCGGGTGGCGACGGCGTGCCAGGCTTCGAAGGCGGTCTGCCGGTCGCTCGAGATCACGGCCAGCGCGTCGAGTGGATCGACCGCAAAGTCGCGATCGCCCGGAGACGCGAGCAGCCCCGCGAAGAGAGTGTCGGCCTGGCGATCGGAGAGGTTGCCCGAGCCTTGCATGATCAGTTCGAGAAGCCGCCCCGTCTGAAAGAGCCGCGGGCTGCGCTGCTGCGCGATCGCGAGCGCGCCGGCGAGTTCACTATCCCCCTCGCGCACGTTGGCCACCGCATAGCCGACGAGGGCTCGGGCGTAGGTGGTTTCCGCACCGAGCTGGCCCTGGCCCGGGTCGGCCCGCAGCAGGCGGCCGTCGATCTCCTTGAGCGCGGCGGTGGCGGCCCGGGCGTCGCCGGCCGCGGCATGAGATTCAGCCTGCATCGCCAGCAGCCGCCCATGCAGCACGGGCCAGTCGCGCTTCGCCCAAGAGACCGCATCGCGGATCACGGGGGGCACGCCGCGGGTGCCGGCAGCCGCATGCGCGTCGAACGCCAGCGCGAAGGCCTCCTCGAGGGCCCGCGAGTCGGCGGCGTCGGCCGCGGCATACGTGGCCTCCTCGAAATACTTCAGGGCCTGCGCGGCCTGACCGGCGTCGAGCGCGATGCGACCGAGCACGATCAAGCCCCAGGCCGTGAGCTGGTGGTCGAGGCCGTCGCCGACGACGAGGCCGCGGGTGAGCAGCGGCGTGGCCTGATCGGGCTTGCCCTGCGCCCACAGCGCCGTGCCGAGCGCGACGTCGATCCACGATTGGGCGTAGTGGGCCGGCAGCGCCGGCCGCTGCGCGAGCGCCTCGCTCACCCGCTCGACGGCCGGAGCCTCGCGGCCCAAGGCGCCGAAAATGACGGCGTGGCGGTAGAGGGCGATCACCGTGGCCCGCATCAGCTCGGCAGGCCGGATGAGCTGATCGAACGGCGCCACGAGCACGCCCCCCTTTTCCAGCACCTGCTTGGGATCGGCGCCGGCCTGGCGGATCGCGACCGTGTCGGGGAGCTGCGCGGGCCGCGTGTTGCGGCCGCTGCGCCCCCACGTGGCCACCGGCGGCTGCTGTCGCGGGCGCAGCTGCTGCTGCGGAAACTGCACGGCCAGCAGCCACTGCGGATACGCGGCCGCGAGCAGGAGCGCCTCCTCGTAGGCCTCGGCTGCGTCGCGGAGATTGCCGAGTTCGAAATGGCATTCGCCGATCGCGGTGCTGGCGGCGATCGAATCGATCCAGCGCTGGCCACCGATCCGCAGGCACGATTGATATTCGTCGCGGGCGATCTCCAAGGCCGTCGACGTCGCGCCCGCGGCGAGGGCGGCCGACGATCTGTCGTAGTTGGGCGATGGACGGGTGCCGAGCGCGGCCGGCGGACCGAAGCCCGGCGGCAGCACGACCTGCTGCGCGGCGGAGGGCCGGGACGCGATGGCGGCGGCGGCGAGCAGGCACACGAACAGGCGGTGCCGGCGCGGCAGCGAGGGCTTCATGCCGTCTTTGTACACCCTGGCGAGGCCGCGGCGCGGAGGCGGCGCGAATCCGGGCAAGAAGGCGGGCAAGCTGGGCAGACCGCGGGGCCGGTCATGCCGATTGCCGAAAGTTTGCCGGTCGTGCCGGTCGATACAGCAGGTGTCGCGCCCTGCGAGGACCCATGCCATGACTGCAGCCAATCGGATCACCGCCATTTCACCTCGAGCCCCGCGGATGCTCACGCCCAGCCGGCACGGTTGGTGGCCCATCGGGTTGCTTGCAGTCGCCGTGGGAGCCACGGGGCTGACGGGCTGCCAGGTGGACGTCGGCGGTCAGACGCTGCCGAGCGCGTATTACCTGCAGGACGACATCCAGTACTTCCCGGCCGGCCCCGAGTTCAAGCTCTCGAAGGAAGCCGCGGCCCAAAAGGCCTACAAGAAGGAAATCGGCGCCGACGGCTGCGGCAGCACGTGCGGCGGCTGCAGCAAGTGCGGGCATTGAGGCATCCGCTCCGGGTTGCGGTGAGGCGACCCGCAGTATCCCCCGGCTTGCGCCTGGGGGCTTGTATTGGGG
>CAZXIG010000174.1:1586-6442 GCA_964640405.1 uncultured Candidatus Kuenenia sp. | reverse complement strand
CCGGAAGGCCGACGGGAACCGGAAGGCCGGCGGCAACGGGAAGGCCCGCGGCAGCCGGCAGGCCTGCAGGTCCCGGCAGGCCCGGCGGAACCGGGCGGCCTGCGGGAGCCGGGCGGCCGGGCGGTCGGCCGCCGAAACCCGGCAAGCCGATGCGGCCCACCCGCCGTAAGAGGCCCGGCAAGGCATCGACGTGGCGGGCCGCGAAGGGAAGCCGGCCGGGGCAGGGGGGTGAGGCATGACGGCATCGGCCGCTCCCGCCGTCTGCCACGCCGATCACGCCCACCACGTGCGGGCGCGGATCGTCGCGCACTCGCAGATTGCCGAACGCACCTGGCGGATCCGGCTCGACTGCCCGGAGATCGCCGCGCAGGCCGTGCCGGGCCAGTTCGCGATGCTGCGGATTCCCGACCGCGCCGATCCGCTCCTCGCCCGGCCGCTCGCCGTCTACGACACGTTCGCGGTCGACGGACGTCCGCGGCACGCCGACTTCATCTACCTCGTGCACGGCAAGTTCACGACGGCCCTCCCGAGCCTCCGCGTGGGCGACGAGATGCTGGTGTGGGGGCCGCTCGGCAACGGCTTCGACCCCCCCGCCGTCGAGCATCTGGTGCTCGTGGCGGGTGGCATCGGGCAGACGGCGCTGCTTTCACTGGGCCGCGAGCGGCTCGGGGCCGCCGTCTACGGGGCACCGCGGCGAACGGCCCCGCGGGCCCGAAAGGTGACCTTCTGCTGGGGCGCGCGGCATGCCGGCATGTTCGGCGACATCGACGACTTTCGCTCCGCCGGCTTCGACGTCCACCTGGCCACCCTCGACGGCTCGGCCGGCATCCGCGGCACCGTGGTGGATCTGCTCGACACGGTCGTGTCGAACGGCGGTCGATCGGCCGGCGAGTCGATGCATGTCGCCTGCTGCGGCCCGGGGCCGATGATGGCGGCCGTGGCGAAGTGGGCCGCGGCCCGGCAGGCCGGCTGCCACGTGTCGCTCGAGGAGCCGATGGCCTGTGGCATCGGCATCTGCTTCACGTGCGTCGCACGGATCCGACAGCCCGACGGCGGCTGGGATTACCGCCGCACCTGCATCGAAGGGCCGGTCTTCGACGCCCGCGACGTCGCGTGGGCCGATTGACTCAGGCCTTCGCGGCCTTCTTCTGCCCCTTGGCCGGAGCGGCCTTCGCGGTGCCGCCGGTCGAGGCGGCCTTCACGCGGGCGGAGAGCCGCGACTTGATGCGGGCGGCCCGGTTGCGGTGGATCGTCTTCTTGGCCGCGGCCTGATCGGCCCGCTTGGCCACGGTCTTGAGGTGCTCCTTCGCCCCGCCGACGTCGCCGGCCGAGATCGCCTCGAGCACCTTCCGCACCTCCGACTTGATGGCCGACTTCACGGCCCGATTGCGGTCACGGTTGCGGAGATTCTGGCGGTGGCGCTTCTTGGCGCTGGCGGAGTGGGGCATGCGAACGATTCCTTGGCTACGTCGGGGGCTAGGGGAGGATCACTCTGAAGACGGCTTGTTATCGTGTCCGGACCCCAGCTTGTCCAGACGTTGGGCCACATCCCGGTAGCCGAAATCGAGGCCGGCCAGGGTGGAGAGATGTTTGCGGGCCGTGTCGGCGTCGCCCAGGCCGGAGGCCAGCACCCCCGCCCGGTAGAGGGCCCGCTTCCTCAGTTCCAACTCCCGGTCGGTGAGCAGTTCGACCGCGGTCTGGTAGTTCTGCATGGCGAGCTGATACTGCTTGATCTTCTGGAAGCATTCGCCCAGCTCGAGCGACACCTGCCCCTTGCGGCGGGGGTCCTGGAGCACCTCCTGGAAGTGCTTGATCGCCTCGGCATGATTGCCGGCGCCCTTGAGCCGCATTGCCAGTTCGTACTTCCAGACGACGTTCTCGGGGTAGCGGATGCATCGGGCCGAATAGACGTCGATCTCCCGCTTGAGCTGTTCCGCCTTGAGCTTCTCGAGCGTCGCCCGCGTCTCGGGCGTGTCGCCCGTCTCCACCCGCTTCTCGGCGATCATCACCTTGTGGCGGGCCCACCGCAGCTGCCGATCCTCGACGTGCTCCCGCACCTTGAGGTCGTTGCCGGAGGCGGCCAGGGCCCGGGCGAGCACCTGCTCGGCCTGGTCCACGCCGCCGTCCCGTTCCAGCAGGTCGGCCAACTCGAGATAGGGCTCGATGCCCGCCGGGTTCTGCTGGATCTCGGCCTTGAGTTCCGCGACACGGTCGCCGCGCGGTGCGGCTGCATCGCCGCCCGCCGCCCCTGCTGCCGGCCGAGCAGCAGCCGACCGGCCCGCCATCCCCTGGCCGGCCACGATCGTCTTCTCCACCTGCAGCCGGGCGATCTCCCGCTGGGCCTCCTCGCCCATGCCCTTCATGTTGGAGATCCGCACCCAGCAGGCGATCGCCTGATCGAACTGGCCCTGGTTGGCCGCATAACGGGCGCACTGCTTGTTGACTTCGGGATCTGCCGGAGCCGCGTCGAGCGCCGCCTTGAGATAGACCCCCTGCGACTCGAAAAACATGAGGTTGCCACAGGCCTCGGCCATCGCGAGCAGGCAGCCGTGGTCGGACGGGTTGGCCTTGATGATCTCGACGCCCGCCTTGATCACGTCCCGCCACTGGGCGTTGGCCGCGTGCTTCTTGAGCATCGTGCGGGAGCCGGCCGACCAGAGCGACGTGAGCCCCCCCCCCTTGCGAGCACCATGCTTCCGGCGGAGCACGCCGAGCAGGGCCTGCAGGTAGACGGCGTTGCCCGGGTCGCCCAGCACGCAGATCGTGTACATCTCGATCGCGTAGTCGAGATTCGTGGGCGCGTTCTGCGTGCCCCGATTGAAGCACTGCGTGAGCCGGGCTCGCTCGACCGGAGAGAGCTGGGCCGCGGAGGCGGAGGCGTGGGGATCGACCGGGGCGGGAGCCGCCCCTGTAGACTCGTTTGGCATGGTTGTTGACGATACTGGTCGATCGGGTCCGGCACGAACCTTGAGTGTAGTTGCCCCGGCCTGAGCCAGAAACACCGCCTCTTTCCGCCCCCCGCATGCCCGCACCTCCCATGACCAGCCGACGCGAAAGGCCAGCCGGACGGGTCGTGTTCGTCGGTGCGGGGCCGGGCGCTCCCGACTTGCTCACGCTCCGGGCCCTGGAATGCCTGCGGGGGGCCGATGTGATCGTGTATGACCGGCTCGTGCCCCCGGCGATCCTGGCGCTGGCCGATCCCGGCGCGGAGTGCCTGCCGGTGCCCCGCGGCAGCGAGGCCTGCGGTGATGCCGACCCCGGTGAGACCGCGGGCCTCCTGCTCGCGCGGCTCGCGCAGGAAGGGCGCAGTGTGGTGCGGCTGAAGGGGGGCGATCCGAGCGTCTTCGCCCGGCTCGTCGAAGAGCTCGAGCCGCTGCGCGAAGCCGGCATCGCCATCGAGTTCGTGCCCGGGGTCACGGCAGCGCTCGCGGCCGCCGCGGCGGCCGGCGTGCCGCTCACCAGTCGGTCGGCCGCCTCGAGCCTCACGATCCTCACCGGCCACGAGGCCGGCGACAAAGCATCCGGCATCGATTTCCACGACCTCGCCGCCGTGCCCGGCACGCTCGCCGTCTACATGGGCGTCGAACAGATGGCCCGCTGGTCGGCCGATCTCATGGCGGCCGGCAAGCCCGCCGACACGCCCGTGACGATCGTGAGCCGCTGCTCGTGGCCCGAGCAACGCATCGCCACCACCACGCTCGAACAGTGCGCCGCCGACGCGGTGCGGCTGGGCTGGCAGGCGCCGGCGGTGATCATCGTGGGGGAGGCGGCCCAGCCACTCGTGCCGCCCGGACCGCTCGCCGGACGCTGCGTGCTCATCACGCGGCCGTCGGGGCAGGGCGACGAACTCGCCACGCTGGTGCGGGCTGCGGGAGGCAGCTGCCTGCACGTGCCCCTCGTGCGGATCGAGCCTCCCGCCTCGTGGAGCCCGCTCGACGCGGCCATCGCCAGGGCCGACACCTACGACTGGATCGTGTTCGCCAGCGCGAATGGCGTGCGGTCGTTCGTCGCGCGGCTGCGGCACGCCGGCCGCGATGCGCGGGCGCTCGGCACGGCCCGGCTCGCGGCGATCGGGCCGGCCACCGGCCGCGAACTGGCGGCCGCCGGACTCCGGGCCGATCTCGCCCCCGACACCTTCAGCTCCGAAGGACTCGTCGAGGCGTTCGCCGCGCAGCCGCGGGGCGGTCGGTTCCTGCTCGTGCGGGCCGACCGGGGCCGCGACGTGCTCCGCAACGATCTTCTTGCCCGGGGCCACGTGGTCGACGAGGTGGTGGCCTACCGCAGCGTGTCGGTCGAGCGCCTCGATCCGGAAACGCTCGCCGCGGTGGATCGGGCGAGCATCGACTGGATCACGATCACGAGTTCCGCGATCGCGGAGGCCGCGGTGCGGGCGTTCGGCGACCGGCTGCATCGCTGGCGGGTGGCCAGCCTCAGCCCGATCACGTCGGCGACGCTCGTCCGCGCCGGGGTTCGCGTGGCGGCCGAAGCCGCGGAGGCGACGGCGGCCGAACTGGTGGCGGCGATCGTGGCCGATGAGCCGCTGGCGGCCGCACGAACCGCCCCGCCCGCAGGGTCGCCGCAGCCTGCCGGCTGAACGGCCGGCCCGTCCGGTTCTGCCACCGGCGCCCCCGTGCCACGAACGGGTTTGAGTGCGGCCGCGGCCCTGTCGATACCTCGTGAGGCCGGCGGGGGATGATCCGGAACGGATTCTCGGCACCCCTCGCCGCACGAGGAACAGGCGATGACGAAGTCGGTTGCACCGGCCACGGTGCTGATCGTGGCGGCACTGCCGCCGGTGGACCGCGGCGGCCCGGCGAGGCGGATCTCGGGTGGCGCTGGCAGCGGAAACGTACCTG
>CAZXIG010000174.1:0-1486 GCA_964640405.1 uncultured Candidatus Kuenenia sp. | reverse complement strand
TGGATCGCCGACATTGACACCGTGGCTCGCGGCGGCTTCGCTCCCGATCGAACCGACATCGCGCTCGACCTCGACCCCGAGTGGTTTGCATCGCGTCAGGCGCTCCGCTCCGCGATCGCGCGGGCGCGGGCGGCCGTGCCGGGCATCGAATCGGCCGTGCTCCGGCGGGCGACGCTCCAGCATCGCGAGCTGCTCGCCGAGGCCGGCATCCGCGCCGTGCTCGTCGATGCGTTCGACGAGGTCGATCGTGGCAGCCGGCGGCCCGCGCCGCAGGGCTGGCCCTGCCGCAGCGTGGCCTGGGGCCTGTGGGAGGTGGAGGCGGCGGACCGGCGGCCGACGGGCCTGCGGGCGTGGTTGCCGAGGTTCTCGTCGCTGCCCGCGGCCCGGCCCGGCTCGTTCCACGTGCTCGTCGATCGCACGATCGTGCCCGGTGGCCGGCCCGTGGCGAGTCCGCGGGTGGAGCGATGGGTCGAGTGGGCGCGGGCCCGCGCGGCTCGCGGCGCGGTGACGGCGGCGACACTCGCCGACCTGCCGGCCGTGGTCGAGCGGCGGCACCGGCAGCCGATCGGGGGCTCGGTGCTGAAGGCCGCCTAAACGGCGGTCAGGTTGACCGCGGTCGCTCCACGATCGACCAGCTGAGGTAGGCCACGATGAGGCTGGCCACGATGAAGCCCACGTCGACGGCAATGCTCGCCCGCTCGAACGGGATACCCGCCGCGAGGTCGGCCACGAACAGGATCGCGATCAGGCCCGCGATCACCATGCCGGCGAAACCAAGGAATTTCGACACGCTGCTGAGGCCTCCGCCCGGAGTCCGCGGTTTACGGAAGGTATCGTTTCTGCTACCGGGGACGTACGATACCCGCCTTGCCGCGAAAGGGCCACCGTGACCGTGCCGAACTCCTCCCGCACCGCCGTCTACACCGGGTCTTTCGACCCGATCACGCTGGGCCACCTCGACGTGATCGAGCGGGCCAGCCGCATCTTCGACCGGATCATCGTGGGGGTGGGCATCAATCCCGACAAGCACCCGCTCTTCAGCCTGGAGGAGAGGGTGGGACTGGTGCGGGCGAGCGTGGCCCGGCTGGCGAACGTGCAGGTCGAACTCTTCAGCGGCCTCTCGGTGGCCTTCGTCCGCGAGCAGGGGGCCCACGTGCTGCTCCGCGGCGTGCGGTCGCTCACCGACATCGAGGCCGAGTTCACGATGACGCTGGCCAACCGGAAGCTCGACCCGTCGGTGGAGACGGTGTTCCTGATGTCCGACGCCGCCTATTCGCACATCTCGTCGTCGCTGCTCAAGCAGATCACGCCGCTGGCCGACGACGCGGCGCTCTTGCGGTTCGTGCCCGCCCCGGTCGTGGCGGAGCTGCGGCGGAAGCTGGCGACGTAGGCGGGCTCGACCAGCAGGGCGCCGGCTCGGGTCTGCACATGCCCTCTCGGCGGACGTTCGCTCGGGACATCCTGTCCCTCGCTCACTGCATGTCCG
>CAZXIG010000173.1:0-6462 GCA_964640405.1 uncultured Candidatus Kuenenia sp. | reverse complement strand
AGAGCGCTGGTCTCCAAAACCAGAGGTTGCGAGTTCGATCCCCGCCGCCCCTGCACGTTGGAGCTGCGGCGCGTCGCAAGGCGCGTCGTGGCCCCGCGGGCGGGAAGCCCGGCGACGGAGCGCATGATGGCAAGCACACAAGACAATCACGTCCGCGGCGGATCCCTCTGGGGAGAGCTCCTCAGCGCCTCGGTCTACAAGCCCACGCAGGGGCGGCTGGCGCGTCAGCTGACGTTCGCCGCCCTGGCGCTGATCATCGGAATCGGTGTATGGCGACTCGCCCAACTCCTGCCGCTGTGGTTTGCGGGCACGGCTGCGTTGCCGCCGGCCGATCTGGCCGGGGCGGAGACCGCCGCTGGCCTGTCGTCCTTTGGCGACGTGGGAGTGGTGCGGTTCCTGGTGCCGGGCCTGCTGCTCGCGGCGGGGCTGTGGTTCTGCTTTCGGCTGGTCAACGTGCCGAGGTTCGCCGACTTCCTGATCGCCGTGGAGGCCGAAATGGCCAAGGTGTCGTGGCCGACCGGCGGCGAGGTGGCTCGCAGCTCGGCCGTGATCATCTTTTTGATCTTCGCTTTGGCGGCCATCCTGGCAGGGTACGATCTCTTTTGGTGGTTCGTTCTGCGGTACGTCCTGCAGATCACCTGACGACCGGAACAGCGAGATGAGTGCAACGTTCAACGATCCGATGGACGGTGAGGAGGCAGTCGCCGGGACCCCCGGTATGCCCCACGAGGCCGCGGCCGATGCCGCGCCGCCGGTGGTGGCCGACGCCTCCGCCGTCGACGATGAGGATGACGGCACGCCCGCGGAGCTCGAGGATCCGTTCGCCGGCGACGAGGATGCCAAGCCGGTCGAGGTCGCCTCTGAGGCCGCCGCCGCGCCCGCCGTCGGCGACAAGCAGTGGTACATCCTCAAGGTGCAGAGCAACCGCGAGGACTCGATTCGCGAGACGCTCCTCCGCCGCATCTCGCTCCAGGGCATGGACAAGTTCTTCGGCGACGTCGTCGTGCCGAAGGAGCAGGTGACCGAGTTCAAGGGGGGCAAGAAGCGGGTCGTGTCCCGCAAGCTCTACCCCGGGTATATCCTCGTGAACATGCTCCTCAACGACGAAACCTGGTATCTCGTTCGCGAGACCGGGGGCATCGGCGACTTCACCGGTTCGGCCGGCCGGCCGAGCCCGATGCTGCCGCAGGACGTCGCCAAGCTCCTCAACAAGACGGAAGAAAAGACCGCCGAGGCGCCGCGGCTCAAGATCAGCTTCAAGAAGGGCGACCGCGTGAAGATCAACGAGGGCACCTTCGAGAACTTCGAGGGCGAGGTCGAGGCGATCGACGAAGCCAACGGTCGTGTGACGGTGATGCTCAGCATCTTCGGCCGCTCGACCCCCGTGGATATCGAATACTGGCAGATCGAATCGGTCTGACGCACGAACACTCAGACGCACTGACGAGAGGATTGCTGCAATGGCGAAACAGATGGTGGGACAGGCGAAGTTTCAGGTTCCCGGCGGTCAGGCGACCCCGGCGCCGCCGGTGGGCACCTCCCTCGGCCGATTCGGCATCAACCTCGGCCAGTTCGTGCAGCAGTTCAACGACCGCACCCGCGAGGCGGCCGGCATGCCGATTCCGGTGGTCGTGACCGTCTACAACGACCGCTCCTTCGAGTTCATCACGAAGAGCCCGCCGGCGGCGGCCCTGCTGAAGAAGGCGGCCGGCCTCGCCAAGGGCTCGGGCGTGCCGAACCGCGACAAGGTGGGCAAGGTCACCAAGGCCCAGCTCGACGAGATCGTGCGTCTCAAGGGGGCCGATCTCAACGCCCGTGACGGCGAGCACGCCCGCCGGATGGTCGAAGGCACCGCCCGCAGCATGGGCATCGTCGTGGAGGGCTGAGCCCCTCCGATTCACCGTTCACGTTTTCCCTTCATTCCGCGAAAGTCGATCAAGACCCATGACCGTCGCCAGCACGAAGCGCATGCGAGCCATGCTCGCCACAAAGCCCCAGACCGACGCTCCTCTGCCCCTCGCGGAGGCCGTCGCGGCGCTCAAGAAGTTTCCGCCCACGAAGTTCGACCAGACGGTCGAGATTCACATGCGGCTGGGGATCGACCCCAAGCAGGCCGATCAGATCATCCGCGGCTCGCTCGTCCTGCCCCACGGCATCGGCAAGTCGAAGCGGGTTGTGGTGTTCGCCAAGGGCAATCTCGCCGACGACGCGAAGGCGGCCGGTGCCGAGGAGGTCGGCGCCGATGACCTCGCCAAGAAGATCAAGGAAGGCTGGACCGACTTCGACGTCTGCATCGCGGCCCCGGACATGATGGGTCTGGTCGGGCCCCTCGGCAAAGTGCTCGGCCCGCGCGGGCTGATGCCCAGCCCGCGAGCCGGCACCGTGACGGCCGACATCAAGAAGACGGTGAGCGAATACAAGGCCGGCAAGGTCGAGTTCCGCAACGACCCCACCGGCATCGTGCACGCCGTGGTGGGCAAGTTCAGCTTCGACTCCGCCAAGCTCGTCGACAACGTGCGAGCTTTCGTCGATCACATCCTGGCGATGCAGCCGTCGAGCGTGCGGGGCCAGTACGTGAAGAGCATCTCCATCTGCGGCACCATGACGCCCGGCATCATGGTCGCGGCCTGAACCATCCACGCATCCTTCGCTGAAAGTTCACACTCATGAGCAAGCTCGTCAAAAATTTGCTGGTCGACGATCTCAAGGGGCGCCTCGAGGGCGTCGGTGAGGTGGTCGTCGTGAGCCTTGGCCGGCTCGACGCACAGAAGACCACCCAACTCCGGCAGGCGCTGCGAAAGAAGCGAATTCATCTCCAGCTGGTGAAAAACAGCCTCGCCCGTCGGGCGATGCTGGGCACGCCGCTCGAGCCCGCGCTCGAGCAGGCCGAGGGCATGCTCGCGATCGCCTGGGGTGGCGAGGACGTCGTCGACCTGGCGAAGGAGCTCGACCGCCTTACGGGCGTGAAGGACTTCGAGGGTTTCGAATGCCGCGGAGGCGCCCTCGATGGCGCCCGCCTGGACTCGGGTGACATCAAAAAGGTCGCCAAGTGGCCGACGCGGCTCGAGCAGCTCTCGATCCTGTCGGGCCAGATTTCGTCGCTGGCGGGCACGCTCGCCGGGCAGATCGTGTCGGCGGGGGGCACCCTGGCCGGCCAGATTTCCCAGCGGGCCGACGACCTCGAAAAGGCCGGCGGCGAGGCCGAACCGGCGGCTTGAGCTGCTGGCGCCCGGGATTTTCCAGGGCGGGCTTCACTCAGCGAAATCACATGGTATGAAGGAAGGCTCGCCTCAAGGCGGGCCGACACGGTCCCCAGGCACTCCACCTCCACAATCCACTCACGTCACCAGCGGCCGACGTCACCCGTCGGCAGCATTTTTTCGAAGGGAAAGGACCTCGAGCGATGGCAACGGCTGAAGCAACCCGCGAATTTTCCAAGGAGACCAAGGAGCTCGGCGACAAGATCGTCGGCCTCACTCTCAAGGCTGCGAAGGAGCTCTCCGACTACCTCGACGAAGTCCACGGCATCAAGCCGGCCGCCGGTGGCGCCGTGATGATGGCCGCGCCGGCCGCTGGCGGTGGCGCTGCCGCCGGTGGTGGCGGTGAGGCCGCTGCGGAGAAGACCGAGTTCGACGTGATCCTCGAGAACTTCGGCGACAACAAGATCGGCGTCATCAAGGTGGTGCGTGCCGCGACCGGCCTGGGCCTGAAGGAGGCCAAGGACATGGTCGAGGCGTGCCCTGCCAAGGTGAAGGAAGGCATCTCCAAGGCCGACGCCGAGAAGCTCAAGAAGGAGCTCGAGGAAGCCAAGGCGAAGGTGTCGATCAAGTAGGCCGTTTTCGCCGTCTTCGTCCCGAACGCCACCTCCCCGCCGCTTTTTGGCGGGAGGCTGGCGTGTTTCGGGGGAAACGGTATAGTATTTGCGGTCGCGTCGCCCCCTCCCTGCCCGTTTCGGCTTTCTTCGGTTTCCCTGGTCTTCCTGTTCTTCCCAGGTCATGCGCCTGCGGTCGAATCTCCTCGTCGTGATTCCGGTTTCGCCTCGCACTCGAGCCTGCTGAGTCGGCGGTCGTGTGCGGTGCCGATCCGGGTGCCAGTGTCGCGCCAGCAGTCGCCCCTGCCATCGCATCGTTATCAGGAGTCTCTTCTACATGGCAACTCGCGCCGTCCGCCGCCTCCAGCCCTCCGAGGTCCGTCACTTCGGCAGCCGCCGCGCCAGTCATCACATTCCCGATCTCACCGAGATTCAGACGAGGTTCTACGACGCCTTTCTGCAGTACGACGTGCCTTCGCAGAAGCGGAAGGATCACGGCATCGAGGGTGTGCTGCGGGAAATCTTCCCGATCGAGAGCTACGACCGCACCGTCAAGCTCGAGTATCTCCGCTACGAGTTGGGGAAGCCGCGCTACGATCCAGACGAGTGCCGCCAGCTCCGGCTCACCTACGGGCGGCCGCTCCGCGTCTGGCTGCGGCTGACCCGTGAGCAGCCGATCGAGGAAGAGGTCTATCTCGGCGACATCCCGATCATGCTGGGTGGCGGCGAGTTCATCATCAACGGTGCGGAGCGGGTGGTCGTCAGCCAGCTTCACCGCTCGCCGGGCATCGACTTCGTGGCCGACACGGAATCGGCCGACCGGAAGACTCACAACTGCCGGATCATTCCCGAGCGTGGCAGTTGGATCGAGATCAACGTCTCGAAGAAGGACACGCTCCAGGTTCGCATCGACCAGAGCGGAAAGTTCTCCGCGCTCACGCTGCTGCGGGCGATGAACCCGAAGTATGCCCGCGACTCCGAGATCCTGAAGCTGTTCTACAAGACGAGCATCGAGAAGGTGGCTGGCGCCCGGAGCGTGCCGAAGCTCGAGGGCAAGATCGCAGTCGACGACATCGTCTACCCCAAGGGAAGCGAGCGGGCCGGCGAGATCATCGTCGATGCCGGCTGCAAGATCACGCACGATCAGGCCGAGCTCATTTCGACCTCGGGGCTGAAGGCCGTCGAACTGATGCAGGAGCAGAAGCTGCCCCTGATCATGAACAGCCTGCGGGAAGACGCCGACGAGTCGCGGCGGCGGACGGGCGTCTCGCCCAGCCACGAAGACGCCCTCGTGCGGATCTACCAGCGGCTGCGGCCGGGCAATCCGCCCGCGCTCGACAAGGCCCGCGCCCTGTTCGACGAGAAGTTCAACGACCCCAACCGCTACCGGCTCGGTCGCGTGGGCCGCTTCCGCATCAACCGGAAGCTCGGCCTCAGCGTGCCGGAGACCGAGATGACGCTGCGGGCCGACGACCTGATCGCGGCGATCAAGTACATGCTGCAGCTGAGCGACGGTGAAGGAGAGGTCGAGGTCGACGACATCGACCACCTCGGCAACCGCCGCCTCCGCACGATCGACGAGCTCGCGAGCGACGAGCTGCGAAAGGGCTTCCTCAAGCTGCGCCGCACCGTGCAGGAGCGGATGAGCCTCAAGGACGTCGCCGAGATGTCGCCCCGCACGCTCATCAATCCGAAGAGCATTTCCGCGGCGATCGAATACTTCTTCGGTCGCGGCGAGTTGTCGCAGGTGGTGGACCAGACCAATCCGCTCTCGATGCTCACCCACGAGCGGCGGCTCTCGGCCCTCGGTCCGGGCGGCCTCAACCGCAAGCGGGCGGGCTTCGAGGTGCGCGACGTACACATCTCGCACTACGGCCGCATCTGCCCGATCGAGACGCCGGAAGGCACCAACATCGGCCTTATCTCGAGCCTCGCGATCTACTCCGGCGTGGACAGCTACGGCTTCCTCGTCACGCCGTACCGCAAGGTCTCGAAGGGCAAGCTCGCCGACGACGTCGTCTGGCTCCGCGCCGACGAGGAGCACGAGGCCCACCTCGCTCCTGCCGATGCGACGGTGGTCGACGGCAAGCTGGTGGGCGAAACGATCATCGCCCGCTATCGGGGCGACTTCGTGCTCGTGCCGGCCGAGAACATCGAGTACATCGACGTGGCGCCGAGCCAGATGGTGGGCGTGTCGGCCGGGCTCATCCCCTTCCTCGAGCACGACGACGCCAACCGTGCCCTCATGGGCTCCAACATGCAGCGGCAGGCCGTGCCGCTCCTGGTGACCGAGCCGCCGATCGTGGCGACGGGCATGGAGCGGGACGTGGCCGCCAACTCCGGCCTCATCGTCCGGGCCGCCCGCAAGGGCGTCGTGACCTACGTCGACGCGGAGACGATCGAGGTCGGGCCGGCGTCGGGCTCGGGTCCGATCGACACTTACAAGCTCCGCAAGTACGTGGGGCTCAACGAGCGCACCTGCCAGAACCAGAAGCCGATCGTGAAGATCGGGCAGAAGGTCGAGAAGGGGGAGGTGCTGGCAGACGGCGCCGCCACCTACAAGGGCGAATTGGCCCTGGGCCGCAACGTGCTCGTCGGCTTCATGGCCTGGGACGGCTTCAACTTCGAAGACGCGATCATCATCAGCGAGG
>CAZXIG010000172.1:0-6464 GCA_964640405.1 uncultured Candidatus Kuenenia sp. | reverse complement strand
CAGCCCGACAAGCCGCAGCCCGACAAGCCGGCGGATCCTCCGGCCCCGGATCGCGTGGTCGTCGAGGCCGAACAGGCGTTCCAGCGATTTCGCGCCAAGGTCGACACGAAGGAGCGGCTGATCGAGTTCGAGAAGGCGATCGACAACGCCTTCGCCGACGTCGAGAACCAGGGCGTGCTGGAAAAGATCCAGCACGGCATCGACGAGGGCAGCCAGACCGAGATCGACGTGCACCCGCTGGGCAACGCGGCCGAGGTGACGCGGGTGCAGGTGGCCCACGTGCTGCTCGGCGAGGCGAAGGCCCGGCTCAAATCACGGCTCCGCGAGGAGCTCGGCGAGGGACCCTTCGCCGACCGGATCTTCGCCTGGGTCGAGTCGCGACTGGCGGGCTCGCTCGAGCTCGACCGCGAGGCGACCGCCCGTGCCAAGAAGGAGGCGATCGCCAAGACGCCGCAGCAGTTCGTGCGGTACGCCGCGGGCGACGTGCTCGCCGAGGCCGGCGCGCCCATGAGCACCGAAACCGTCGGCCTGCTGCGGCGGGAGCACGACGCCTTCGTGCGGCAGCAGGACACGCGACAGCGGGTCGCCCGCACCGTTTCGCTTCTGGGCCTGTTCGTGGCGATGTTCGCCCTCTCCGGCTTCTACATCCACCGCCACCATCGCGAGCTGCTCGGCGACGTGGGCCACGTCGTCACGCTCCTCGGCCTGTCGGTGGTCACGATCGTGCTCTCGCTCCTCTCCGCCGGCGAATCGTGGCAGGCGGAGGTGGTGCCGCTGCTCATCTTCGCGATGACGGTGGCCTTGGCCTTCGATCAGGACATCGCGCTGTTGCTTACGGCGCAGGCGGCCCTCGTGGTCGTCGTGGGGCTCGGCCACGGTCTGGCCTCCTACGTCACGCTTACGGCGGCCGCGGCCGCCATGATCTTCTGGACGGGCCGGATCCGCAGCCGCAGCAAGCTGATCTACGTGGGCCTCTGGGCCGGCGCGGTGGCGACCCTCACGCAGCTCGGCGCCAGCCTGCTCGAGGAGCGCCCGCTCGACACCCAGCTGCTCTACGAGGCGGGCCGCACCGGCGTGTGGACGCTGCTCTCCGGCTTCCTCATGACGGGCCTGTTGCCCTTCATCGAGCGGTCGTTCGGCGTGCTCACCGACTTGAGCCTGCTCGAGGTGGGCGACGCGGCCCATCCGCTGCTCCAGGAGCTCGTGCGGCGGGCCCCCGGCACCTACAACCACTCGATCAACGTGGCGAGCCTCGCCGAGGCGGCGGCGGAGGCGATCGGCGCCCGCGGCCTGCTCGTGCGGGTGGGCGCCTACTTCCACGACGTGGGCAAGATGCTCAAGCCCGCCTACTTCGTCGAGAACCAGGGGCGCGAGAACCGTCACGAGGCGCTCGTGCCCGCGATGAGCACGCTGATCATCATCGCCCACGTGAAGGAGGGCGTGGAGCTGGCCAGGCAGTACAACCTCCCCGCACCGCTCGTCGACCTGATCGCCGAGCATCACGGCACGACGCTCGTGGAGTATTTCTACCGGCGGGCCACCGAGCGGTCGCAGTCCGACCCCAACGCCGGCGAGGTGGACGAGCAGACCTACCGCTATCCGGGCCCGAAGCCGAGCACGCGTGAGTCGGCGGTGCTCATGCTCTCCGATGCCGTGGAGAGCGCGAGCCGCACGCTCACCGAGCCGACGCCCGCGCGGATCGCGAGTCTCGTGCACGATCTGGCGATGAAGCGGCTGCTCGACGGGCAGTTCGACGAGTGCGGGCTCACGCTCGAGGAGCTGGGCGTCGTCGAGCAGAGCCTCGTGAAGAGCCTCACGGCGGTCTACCACGGCCGCGTGAAGTATCCGGACCAGCGGACGGCATGATGACGGTCTTGATCCCCGCGTCGGGGTTGCCCACGCCCCGAGCGCCGGACGTTCGCTGCGGGCATCCTGCCCTTCGCTCTCTCGATGCTGGCTGCGCTCTCGCCATCCTGGCTTCGCTTGCCAGCAACGCCGGCTCTCGGGGCATGGGCAACCCCTCCTCATCTTTTGTGTAGACGAGAGGAAACGCCCGACACATGCAATCTCCCGACGAAATTCAGATCGACATCCTCGACAAGCAGCGGGCCGTGCGGGTCGGTGCGGCGTGGCTCGAGCGGGTCGTGCGGAAGGCGCTTGCCCGCGAGGGCGTGGAGCGGGCCGAGATCTCGATCCTGCTCGTGGGCGACCGGCGGATGGCGAAGCTGCACGAGGAGTGGCTGGGCGTTCCGGGGCCGACCGACGTGATCACGTTCGACCTCGCGGCGGACGGGCCTGCGGGCGGCCTGCACGGCGACATCGCCGTCAGCGCCGAGACGGCCCGACGCATGGCGCGGGAACTCGGCTGGGCGCCGCGGTACGAGGTGGCGTATTACGTCGTGCACGGGCTTCTGCATCTGGCCGGGTACGACGATCTCGTGCCCGACAAACGCCGGACGATGCGGGCCCGCGAGCGGGTGTTGATGGCGGCCGCCGGGCTGCCGCGCCCGCCAAGAGCCCGCCCGCGGCAGGCCGGCCGATGAGACCACTCGATTCCCTCGGCTTCGAGTCGGCGATCGCGCTGCTCGCGGTGGCGAGCCTCGCCGCCGTGCAGGCCCGGGCCGTTCGCGGCGCGCAGCGGCAGATCATCCAGGAACTCTGCCAGCGGCGGCGGAAGCCCGAACGCTACGAGCAGATCCTCGCCGCCAGCGAGACGATCGCCTTCATCGCCGCCTCCGTCGTGGTGGGCACCTCGGTCGTGGCCACGCTCCTGGCGTTTCGTGGCCCGCTCGGCGCCGAGCGAGCCCTCGCGGTCGATCTCTCGGCCCTCGTCGGCTGGATCGGGCTCGTCTGGGTGCTGCTCGTGGTGGTGCCGATCCTCCTGGTGAAGCTCGCCGGGCCTTGGATCGTGGTGGCCACCTGGGAGATCTGGCGGCCGGTGGTGGCCCTGATCGCGCCGGTGGTCAGCCAGCTCGGCCGCGTCGCCGCGGCGCTCGCCGGATTGTTCGGTCGCCGGGGCGGGGAGCTGCCTCGGCCGGCGGACGAGCTGCGGCTGGCGGTCGACGAGGCCCATCGCGAGGGGCGGCTGGAGGTCGCGGCCCGAGACATGATCCGCGGTGTGATCGGGCTCGACGAAATCAGGGTCGCGGCGATCATGACGCCGCGGACGGCGATCACGTCGCTCCCCGTATCGACGCCGTGGGACGAGGCGGTGCGGCTCGCGGCCGACAGCGGCCACACGCGGCTGCCCGTCTGGGATCGCTCGCCCGATGACGTGATCGGCATTCTCCACATCCGCGATCTGCTCCGCCGCATCGCCGCGGGGCTCGCGCCCGACGCAGGGCAGCCGGCGCTGCGGCCGCTCCTCCGGCCGCCGTGGTTCGTGCCAGAGTCGATGAGCGTGCAGAAGCTGCTCCGCGAGTTTCAGCGGGGCAACACCCACATGGCCGTGGTCACCGACGAGTTCGGCGGCGTGTCGGGCATCGTGACGATCGAGGACGCGCTCGAGGAGATCGTGGGCGAGATCGCCGACGAGCACGACGAGGCGTTCGCCGACGGCATCCGGATGCTTTCCGACACGGCCTGCGAGGCGCTGGCCCACGTGCGGATCCGGCTGGTCAACGAGCGGCTCGGAGTCGATCTGCCCGAAGAGGAGGATTTCGAGACAATCGGCGGCTTCGTGTTTCACGAGTTCGGCCGGATTCCGCAGACGGGAGAGACGCTCGAGTCGCACGGTGTGCGGCTGGAGGTACTCGCCGCGACCCGGCGTCGCATCGACCTGGTGCGGGTGGAGCGGCTCGCCGACGAGCCGGCCCGGCCGGCGGAGGGTGGGCCGCGCGATGGCCGCTGAAAAGAGCCGTGCGATCGTCATCCGGACGGTGCCGTTCGGCGAGACGAGCAGCGTGGTTTGCCTGTATTGCCGCGAGTTCGGCAAGGTGCGGGCTCTGGCCAAGGGGGCCTGGCGGCCGAAGAGCAGCTTCGACGGCGGCCTTGACCTGCTTTCGATCTGTCAGGTACTGCTCCTCCGCAAAACCTCCGGTGGCCTCGATCTGATGACCGAGGCGTGTCTCGAGCACAGGTTCCGCGTAGGCAAGAGCCTTGCGGCGCTCGCCGGCGGTATGCACGTCGCCGAACTGCTCGAGGCCCTCACCGCAGATGCCGATCCCCAGCCGGAACTCTTCGACGCCGCCCACGCGACGCTCCGGGCCCTCTCGGCCTCGGCCGAGCCCGACGCCCTCGTCGCCGCGCGGCTGCTCTGGGCGGAGCTCACGTTCCTGCGAATCGCCGGCCTCGCGCCGGCCGTCGCGGCCTGTGCCTCCTGCCACGCGAGCCTGCCCGCCACGGGCCGAATCGCCTTCGGCATGCTCGACGGCGGCGGGCTCTGCAGCCGCTGCCGCGCCGGCCGGCGGACCGTCATCTCCGTGTCGGCGGCGGCCATGGCCGCGCTGCGTGCGCACGTCGGCCCGCGGCCCCCGGCTGCCGATGCCCCTCTCGATCCGGCCGTCGCCGGAGAGGTGCGGGCCGTGATGAACTCCTACCTCGCCCACACGCTCGAACGCCCGCTCGTGGCCGCCCGCTGGCTGCCCTTCCAGGCCGCCCGTCGCCAGCCCCGCACCTCCGGCCGGATCGGGCTGCTCCTGCTGATGCTCTGCGCCGTCGCCACGACGGGCTGCGCCACGTTCAAGACGCCGACCTGGCCGTGGGCGAAGGAGACGCCCGTGGCCGACGCCGACGACGATTCGACCGTGATCTCCTCGGAGTATGCGGCGCCGGAGGAGGAGCTGGGCTGGGACTACTTCAAGGGCGAGAACATCAAGAAGCGGTGGAAGAAGGCGGTGGGACGCGGACCCAACGAGCAGGTCGCCCGCGCCGCGCTCGCCGAGGCCGACGCCCTGTTTCGCGAGGGCAACTACAAGGATGCAATCCCGAAATACAAGGTGGTGATCGACCGCTGGCCCGATTCGGTGATCGAGGAAGACGCCATGTGGCAGCTGGCGGAGTGCCTGTTCTTCACCGACCAATACCCCAAGGCCGAGGACTGCTACGACGAACTCGTCAAGAAATATGCCAACACCAAGTACCTCGACCGGATCGCCCAGCGGCAGTTCGTGATCGCCCAATACTGGATCGCGCTCGACCAGAAGAGCCCGCTGCCGGTGATCGTGCCCAATCTCTTCGACCGCAGCCGTCCGCTCTTCGACACGCAGGGGCGGGCCCTCAAGGCCTACGACCACGTGCGGATCAACGATCCCCGCGGCCCGCTGGCCGACGACAGCATCATGGCCCAGGCCAACGCCCACTTCCTCGACCGGCAGTGGCTCGACGCCGACTACTTCTACGGCCTGCTGCGGAGCGAGTATCCCGACAGCGACTTCCTGCTCCAGGCCCACATGCTCGGCCTGCAGTCGAAGATCCGGGCGTATCAGGGGCCGGGCTACGAAGGGGGCATCCTCGACGAGGCCGAGGTCCTCGCCGACCAGACGCTCGTGCAGTTCCCCGACCAGCTCTCCCGCGAGGACGAAGCCCGCCTGGAGGAGACGCGGGCGCAGATCGCGGCCCAGCAGGCGCAGCGGCACTACAACCGCGCGGAGTTCTATGCGAAGGGCAAGCACTACAACTCGGCTCGCATCTACTACGCCCTCGTCGCCCGCGACTATCCCAAGACGATGCTCGCCTCCCAGGCCCGCGAGAAATACGTGGCCATCAAGGACAAGGCCGACGTGTCGGACGATCCGTTCCCGATGCTCACCCGCGTGCTGAACCCCGACTCGCTCAAGGAGGCGGAGCTCGACGCGATGGCCGAGGCCGAAACCGCGATCGCCCGTGGCGACAACTCCGGCGGCACGGCCCCCGTCTACTGAGCCCGGGAGCATCTCGGCGATGACCGCACCTGCCATCTCGCGTCGGGCGGCCTTCGGGGCCATGCTGGCCGTGGCTGCCTGTGCCGCGGCGGGCTGTGCGAACTACCGGTTCGGCAACAACACGCTCTACGCGCCAAACGTGCGGACGGTCTACGTGCCGATCATCCAGTGCGACAGCTTTCGCACGACGCCCGCGATCGACATCGGCGAGCGGCTCACCGAAGCCGTCTGCAAGGAGATCGAGAAGCGAACGCCGTTCAAGGTGGTGGGCTCGGAAGGGGGCGCCGACAGCGTGCTGACCGGCCGGATCGTCGCCGACACCAAGCGGATGGTGGTGGAGAGCCCCACCGACCAGTCGCGGATGGTGGAGATAAACTACCAGGCGCTCGTCACCTGGGCCGACCGCGGCGGCACCGTGATCGCCTCGGGCGAGGTGCCGCTGCCCGCGGCCACCGTGGACGTGGGGCAGGCCGCGGCCCTCGTGCCGGAATACGGCCGGTCGGTCGTGAGCACGCAGCAGGAGGCCATCGTGAAGATGGCCCAGCAGATCGTCGGGCTCATGGAAGAGCCGTGGTAGCCCCGTTCCCATAAAAGCCCCCATGC
>CAZXIG010000171.1:0-6495 GCA_964640405.1 uncultured Candidatus Kuenenia sp. | reverse complement strand
CGAAGCGGCCCGCATCATCCCCCGGCTTGCGCCTGGGGGCTTGGATGGGGGATGGCGCTCCGCCGTGCCCACCTACCGCGCCGTGATCGGCTTGAACTCGCGGAGCGTCTCGCCCGTGTAAATCTGCCGCGGACGGCAAATCTTCTTCGTCGGCGAGTGGTGCATCTCGATCCAGTGGGCGATCCAGCCGGGGAGCCGGCCCATCGCGAAGAGCACCGTGAACATCTGCACGGGAATGCCCATCGCCCGGTAGATCACGCCCGAGTAGAAATCGACGTTCGGGTAGAGCTTCCGCTGGATGAAGTATTCGTCGGCCAGGGCCACTTCCTCGAGCCGCTGGGCGATGTCGAAGATCGGGTCGTGCCGGGCGATCTTGGCCAGGAGCTTGTCGCAGGTCGCCTTGATGAGCTTGGCACGCGGGTCGTAGTTCTTGTAGACGCGGTGGCCGAAGCCCATGAGGCGGAAGCCCGAATCCTTCTTCTTGGCCATGTCGACGTACTTCTTCACGTCGCCCCCGTCGGCCGCGATCTTTTCCAGCATCTCCACGCAGGCCTGGTTGGCGCCGCCGTGGAGGGGCCCCCAGAGGGCCGAGATGCCGGCCGAGATGCTCGCGAAGAGGTTGGCGTCACTCGAGCCCACCATCCGCACCGTCGAGGTCGAGCAGTTCTGCTCGTGGTCGGCATGCACGATCAGCAGCATGTCGAGCGCCTCGGCGAAGTCGGGATCGACGTGGTAGGGCTCGCATGGCACCGCGAACATCATGTGGAGAAAGTTCTCGCAGTACGACAGGTCGTTCCGCGGATACATCAGCGGCTGGCCGCACGACTTTTTGTGACTGTAGGCCGCGATCGTGGGGAGCTTCGCGAGCAGGCGGTGCATGCTCACCTCCACCTGCCGCGGATCTCGCACGTCGAGCGAGTCCTGGTAGAAAGTGGAAAGGGCTCCGACGACGCTCCCCACGATCGCCATCGGGTGGGCGTCGCGCGGGAAGCCGTTGTAGAAGCTCCGCATGTCCTCGTGGATCATCGTGTGGTGCGAGAGCGACGTGCGGAAGGCGTCGAGCTGCGCCACCGTCGGCAGCTCGCCGAAGATGAGCAGGTAGGCCACTTCGACGAAGTCGCACTTCTCCGCCAGCACCTCGATCGGGTAGCCCCGGTAGCGGAGGATGCCCTGCTCGCCGTCGAGGAACGTGATCGCGCTGGTCGTGGAGCCCGTGTTGACGAAGCCCTCGTCGAGCGTCACGGCGCCGGTGGCGGCCCGGAGCTTCGAGATGTCGATGCCCTTCTCCCCCTCGGTGCCCTCGATCACGGGCAGTTCGGCCGTCGTACCGTTGATCTCGAGCCGTGCCACGCCGGCCGACTTGCTGCCGGGCCAGGGGGGCGAGGCGGGGCTCTTGGTGGGGGCGGAAGCGGGCGTGGCGCTCATGGTGCATCTCCGACGCGAAGCCGACAGGCGCCAGAAATGCCCGTCGATCGGCAGTTTAGCCCGCGCATGAAGGTCGGGCAACGAGCCACGCCGGCGAGCGTGCTAGCGGCGGGTCGTGGGGTCGGCTGCAGGGCGGGTGGCCGTCGCGGTGGGCTGGCCCGACTGGCCGTCGAAGATCGTCCACACGGGCGTCCGCTCCCGGAGCCGCGCGAGGTATTCGTCCATCTGCCGCTGTTTCCGCTCGTCGTGCAACGTGTTGCGGATGTCCACCTGGGCTTCGACGAACGGGATCCGGCCCGCTTCTTTCCGCTCGGTCACGCGGATGATGTGGAGGGCGTTCTCGTCCTCGAGGATCGTGCTCAGCTGGCCGACCGGTAGCGAGAAGATCGCCTCGTCGAGCACTTTCGAGGCGAGGCTCCCCTTCGTGGTCCAGTCGAACTGGCCGCCGGTGGAAGCGGTCGGTCCTTCCGAGCGGGATTTGGCCACGTCGGCGAGCGATCGTCCCGCGAGCACCTCGTTGCCCATCTCGGCGAGGATCTGCCAGGCCTGCTGTCGCGATCGCTTGAGCCCGTCCTTCACCGTGAGCGCCTCGAACCGGGCCTTGGCCGGATAGTCGTATTCGGAGAGGTGATTCTGATACCAGGCGATCATCTCGGCGTGCGGGATCTCTTCGTCGCCCCCCGCGTTCTTCCGCATCCACTCCTGGGCGATGCCCCGCTCGAAGAACATCTTCCGCAGGCGGTCGAGTGACTGCCCCTTCGCCCGCAGCGACTGCTCGTATTCGAGCGTGTTGGCCGCCTTGGCCTCCTGCATGAGCTTGGGCAGGTACTGCTCGTCGAAGGCCTTGTCGACGTTCTTGCGAATCTCGGGAAGCTTGTCCTCGGGGATCTCCCGGCAGGCATCGACGTAGACGAGCAGCGTCTCGATGTGCTGATCGATTACCTGCCGGCAGATCTGCAGCTTGAGCTCGCGAATCTGCTCCGGCTTGAGATTGGGCGAGACGGTATCGAGCCAGTCGAGGGCCTTGGGCGTGAGCAGGTCGCTTTCGAGCACGACTTCCGGGCCGACGCGGGCCACCACCATCGCCGTCTCGAGCGACACCGCCTGCGGCAGGCCGGGCGTGGGACCGGTGGTGGCCGCCTGTTCGAAGGCGGCCTGGATCACGCCGGCATCGGCGGCGGGCGCAGCCGGGACGGTGGCCGACGGCGGCAGTTCGAGCGGCGCGCCCGGCTGCGAGCGGATGCTCGAGAGGACGTGCTTTTCCTTGTCCACCGCCTCCCGGAAGAGGTCGGGAGTTTGCGTCGCGTTGGCCGCGGGTGCCGTGCCGGCAGCGTCGGCCGTCGCCTTCGTGGCCGTGGGCCAGCCGGCCGGACGCGACACGGCCTGCGGCACGTTCGGCGTCATCCCGGGGCGGACGGCCCGCCGCGGATCGACGTCCTGCGCGGCAGCCGTGGCCATCGCGACGGCGCAGAGCAGCGTGGCGCCGGCGGTGAGCCGGAGCGAGAGCGGGCGCAGGCGTGGAGCGATGGCGTGCATCTGGGCGGCCGCGACGGGGCGGGGCTTATAGGGGCCACTCCGCGGCGGCCGCAAGCACAGAAAAGGACGCAGCGCTTTTCCGGCACGCGACTGGATGCGTTCTAAAGTCCCGCAGCTTGCCCAAATTTGGTGGCTGGCAACTTTTTTCAGCCGAGGTGCAGCAGGGAACGGATGCTCGCGAGGAGCTTGTTCGGGTCGGCGAGCGTGTCGTCGTGGAGCGGCAGGACGGCGGTCTTCTGATCGACCACGCGGACGACGCGGCCCTTCTTGGCCGCGGCCTGCCGCAGCTTCTCGATCGCCGCGCGGTCGTGGTGGCCGAACATGATCATGCCCGGGTGCCGCGTGATCGAGTCGATGCCGTGGGCCGTGGCCAGCGCCTTGAGCTTCGTGAAGTCGAGCAGCCGGCGGGCCTCGTCGGGCAGCGGGCCGAAGCGGTCCACCAGCTCGCGGCCCAGGTCGTCCACCTGGCTCTCCGCCGTGGCCCGCGAGAGCCGCCGGTAGACGTCGATCTTCGCGCGGAAGTCGGGCACGTAGTCGCGGGGCAGCCAGGCCTCGCCGGGCAGATCGACGTTCACCGGCGGCGGCTCGGCCGGCGGCATCTTCTTCATGCCCCGCACGGCCTGCTCCAAAAGCCGGCAGTAGAGCTCGTAGCCTACGGTCGCGATGTGGCCGCTCTGCTGCGTGCCCAAGAGATTGCCCGCGCCGCGGATCTCGAGGTCCCGCATCGCCAGCGAGAAGCCGGCTCCCATGCTCGAAAACTCTTGGATCGCGCGGAGCCGCTTGGCGGCCGTGCTCGTGAGCCGGGCCGTCTCGTCCACGAGCAGGTAACACCAGGCCCGGTGATGCGAGCGGCCCACGCGGCCCCGCAACTGATGGAGGTCGGCGAGGCCGTAGGTGTCGGCCTCGTCGATGAAGATCGTGTTGGCCCGCGGGATGTCGAGGCCGCTCTCGATGATCGTCGTGGCCAGGAGGATGTCGGTGGTGCCGGCCACGAACGAGAGCATCACCTCCTCGAGTTCCGTCTCCGAGAGCCGGCCGTGGGCGATGCCGATCGTGGCCTCGGGCACGATCGACTGCAGCTTCTGGGCCACCTTGTGGATGTCGTGGATCCGGTTGTGCACGAAGAACACCTGGCCATCGCGGGCCAGCTCCCGCTCGATCGCGTTCTTGATGAGCGATTGGTCCCAGCGGGCCACCTTCGTCTCCACGGGGATGCGGTTGACCGGCGGCGTTGTCAGGTTCGAGATGTCGCGGATGCCGAGCATCGACATGTGGAGCGTCCGCGGGATCGGGGTGGCCGTCATCGTGAGCACGTCCACGCTCGCCCGCAGGGCCTTGAGCCGCTCCTTCACGTCCACGCCGAACCGTTGCTCCTCGTCGACGACCACGAGCCCGAGATTGGCGAAGTGGATGTCGGCCTGGGCGAGCCGGTGGGTGCCGATCACGATGTCCACTTTTTTTCGGGCGAGGCCCTCGAGCGTCTCCCGCTCCTCGGCGGTGCTCGCCAGCCGCGAGAGCGAGCGGATCACGAACGGAAACTCCTTGAACCGCGCCGAGAACGTGCGGCGGTGCTGCTCGCAGAGCACGGTGGTGGGCACGAGCACGGCCACCTGGGCCCCCGCCTCGACGGCCTTGAAGGCCGCCCGCATCGCCAGTTCCGTCTTGCCGAAGCCCACGTCGCCGCAGAGCAGCCGATCCATCGGCCGGGGCTGCTCCATGTCGCCGCGGATGGCCTCGATCGCCGTGAGCTGGTCGGGCGTCTCGTCGAACGGAAACGACTCCTCGAACTCCCGCTGCCAGGGCGTGTCGGGGGGGAAGGCGATGCCCGGCCGGCTCGCCCGCGTGGCCTGCAGGCGGATCATGTCGGCGGCCATGTCGGCCACCGCCTTCTGCACCGCCTGCTTCTGCCGCTCCCAGAGCGTGCCGCCGATCTTCGCGAGCTTGGGGGCGAGCTTCGTGCCGCCGACGTATTTCTGCACCAGCTCGATGCAACTGGCCGGCACGTAGATCCGCGTGCTCTCCGCGAACTCGACCTCCAGGAACTCCTCGGTGCGGCCGTGCTTCTCCAGGAGCTTGAGCCCCTTGTAGCGGCCGATTCCGTGGGCCACGTGCACGACGTAGTCGCCTTCGTGGAGGTCGAGGAACGTGTCGATCGCGCGGGAGAGCCGCTGCTTCGCCGGGCGGGCCGCGGGGGCGTCTTCGCGGCGGAAGAGCTCGCCGCTGCTCACGAGCACGAGCTTCTCGGGCACGAGCCGGAAGCCGCCCGAGAGATGGCCGCGGGCGAAGTGGAGCCGTTTCGTGCGGGCCGGGGCCGAGTCGGCGAGCAGCTCGCGCAGCCGCTTCTCCTCGGCGTCCGACGGCGCGACGATCCACACCTCCTGATCCTTGCCGACGGTCTCGAGTTCCTCCTTGACGCGGTCGAGCGCGCCGGTGAACCGCTCCACGCTTTCGACGGCGAGCGTGGCCGTGGCCTCGAGGCTCGACGGGGCGATGGCGGAGAGCGTGACCGACGGAAACCGGTGCAGCCGCGCGAACACCTCCTGCGGCTCGAAGAGCCCGGCGTCGCCGAGCCGGTCGTGCATCCGCTTCGCTTCCTCCGCGAGTTCGCCCGGCTCGACGAGGGCCACGAGCGAGCCCGCGGGGAGAAGCTCACCGAGTTGGGCGCGGCGGCCCGATGTGCCGGCCGTCGAGGCCAGGGCCGTGAGGTCGATCGCCTCCAGCGTGCTCACGCTCCGCTGCGAGACGGTGTCGAACGTGCGGAGCGACTCGATCTCGTCGCCGTAGAGCTCCATCCGCACCGGCCGCTCCCAGTCGGCGGCGAAGAGGTCGATGATCCCGCCACGGCGGGCGAACGTGCCGGGCGTGTCGATCGCGTCGGCCGCCTGCCAGCCGCGGGCCGTGAGCCAGTCGGCGAGTTCCTCCGGGTCGATCCGGCCGCCGACGGCCAGCCGCCGCGTGCCGGCCTCGATGTCGCGGGGATCGGGGAGCGGAGCGAGCAGCGCCTGGATGCTCGTGATAACTACAAGCGACGGCTCGGCATCCTGCTTTCGCTCGTCGCCCCGCTTCTTCTTTATGGAAGCCCCCAGGCGCAAGCCGGGGGATCTGTCCTCGGACAACGAGCCGGGGGACCTGCCCTCGGCCGTTGTCGACCCCATCGCCGCGAGCTGCTTCACGACCGCCAGCCGCAACGGCTCCGCGGGGTCGGTGGCGGCATCCTCCTCACCGAAGCTCTCGATCGCCGGGAGGAGCACAGCCGGCGTGGCCGTAAAGAGGGCGAGGTCGTCGACGAAGGCGTCGGCCTCAGCGGCGTGGGGGAGCACGACGACGAGCGGCCCGGCCGCGGGGCCTTCAGCGGCGAGCGCCCGGGCGATCGCCGCCACGGTGAGCGCAGACGCCGATCCCCAGGTTCCGCCCACCGTGCCGCCATGCCCCGCGCGGAGGCTGGCGATCACGTCGGCGAACCCGCGATGCGATTCGAGCGTGTCGGGCAGGGCTTTCAGCCGCCCGCCCGGCGGATCGGCTTTTCTGGCCACG
>CAZXIG010000170.1:0-6538 GCA_964640405.1 uncultured Candidatus Kuenenia sp. | reverse complement strand
AGCTGGACCGGCCCAATCGGCCGGGATTGCCGGATATTTTCCTGGGGCGGTTTGGAAGCGAGCAGGGCGAGACGGGGCTTTGACCCAATTGAGCCGATGGCGATAATTCAGCGGTCACGGACGTCCGCAGGAACCGCAGAGGCCATGAACGCCACGCCCTTCGAGCGAATCGATGCGTTTTCACTCGGCTGCCGGCCGGGCATGCTCGCGGTGTGGGTGATCTGCGCTTGCCTCGCACTCGCGCCCGATCCTGCCCACGCCGTGATCGTCACCGGCACGCAGGGCAACAACATCTCGGCGCCATCCGATCCGGCCCTCGCCGTGCGGTGGGGCCAGGTGGGACTGTTTCGACCGAGCTGGGGCCCGGACGGCTTTCTCGGCACGCCGATCTCGGCCAACACGTTCATCACCGCCAAGCACATCGCCGGCAACGTCGGCGACACGTTCACGCTCGGCACCACCACCTACACGACCGTTGCCAAGTTCAACGACCCCTCCAGCGACCTCGCGATCTGGCAGGTGGCCGGCACGTTTCCAGAGGACAATATCGTGCCGCTCTACACGGCGGGATCAATCGCGTTCAATGCGCCGATGTATGTGTTTGGCGTCGGCAGCGCCCGCGGTGTGGAAGTGACCGGCACGGCCTTCGGCGGCGGCACCGAACTCAAAGGCTGGAGGTGGGGTGACTACAACTCCACCACTCCGGTACAAAGCTGGGGCACGAACAACGTGGCGGGGGTCGCCAACTTGGGGTCGCTCGGCCTCCAACTCGTGTATTCGTTTTCCTTCGGCGTGAGCGACAACGAAGGCACGCTCGGCTACGGCGATTCAGGCGGCCCGGTGTTCATCCAGCAGAACGGCGTGTGGTCTCTCGCCGGAATCAACTACGCAGCCGAGTCGCCGTTTAACACCACGAATACCGGCGGCGGTTTCAACGCCGCGATCTTCGACGTCGGCGGGCTCTACTACCGTTCGAATAACACCTGGGTCTACGAAACCCCCACGGCCACCGACTCGCCGGCCCTCGCCTACTCGACCTCGACGACCGCTCGGCTCTCGTGGATCAACGAGATCACGTCGGCAGTACCCGAGCCGAGCACGGTGGCGGCCGCGGCGATCGCCGGCGTGTGCATTCCGCTCGCCCGCGCGTTGCGACGACGTTTGCGAGTGTGATCCCCGGGCTACCGCCCGGGGCTTCCTGAGGTCATCCACGTCGCGGGAAAGATCCCTGCGGGCGGTTCCGCCGCCGCGAACCACCGGCGGGGCGCGATCACCATCTTGTCGGGCCACTCCCCGAGCCACGCCGCCCACCAACTGAACGTGCTGTTGGCGATGATGAAGTGGCGGCATCCCGCCATCAGCCGCTGATCCATCACCGGCGTCAGCCCGGCTGCCTCGTTTACGAACCGCATCGGGCCCGGGAGACGCAGCGCACCGCGAGCCCACTCCAGATCGTCGGAAAACACGAAGAACGTCGGCGACGACGACGCGCCGATCCGGGCGGCCGCCGCGGAGTAGTATTCGAGCGGCAGCACGCCGTGAAAGGCCGCGATCTTCTGGTCGTGCACATAGTCGCCGCGGCGCACGTGCACGCAGACGGCCTCGCACGCCGCGATCTCCGCTGCGATGGCCCCAAGCCGATCGGGAAACGGCTGCCGCAACGCGAAGTCGCGCCGCAGTTGCGCGGCGACGGCTGGGTCGCGATCCGCATAGGCGGCAGACTGCCATGCCCCTTCGAGCACCAGGTCGCCAGGAGTCGTGAAGAGCCGCTCGTCGCAGGCGTGGCCCTCGTCGCGCAGCAGTGTCCAGCGGCGTGGCGAGACCGTCCGCACCGCTGCACGCACGACAGCCGGGAGCCGCGAGCCGACCTGAAGACGGATCTGCGTTCGCGTGAGCGGCTTCACGGGCTCGCCGTCGATCCTGAAGGCGGGAAGTTCAAACCGCCGTGCACTCGGCCCGAGGGGAATGGGCGCCGGATCGAGCAGCAGCTGCCGGCCCGTGAGCAGGGCCACGGCCCGGCCCGCCGCATACTGAAACATTTGATTGCCGAGGCCGCCCTCGAGGCGGACGACGACGGATGCATGCTGCGACACGGCGGCCAAGTAGACTATCCTCGTTAACAAAGACTTCCGGATGATCGAAGCCTCTTTCCCTTCAGCTTACGCTTCGGGCTTCCTTGAATGGTTTTTTCAACAGCGCCCCGGGACGACACGCCTCCCGCTGAAGCCGCCTCGCCGCTGCTCGCCGAGCGATTGGCCGTCGCCTGCCTCTGCGCGGCCATCATCGCCGGGCCGATCGCGCTTGGTGGCACGCCCGTCTGGATCCGGCTGGCACTGGAGGCTGCGATGGCGTCGGCCTGTGTGCTCTGGGCATTGTCGGGCCGACGGTCGCTCTGGCTCACGCTCCCGCCACTGGCCGTGGCCGCGATCGCCTGCCTGCAGATCGCGCCGCTGCCTTACGGCCTCTTGAGGCTCGTCGCGCCGCTCCCCGCTGCGGCGTGGAAGGCAACCGCAGCGAGCGGCTGGGGCACCGTGTCGGTCGACCCGGGCGCTACTGCCGTGGGAATCCGGCGGCTCCTGCTCGGCCTGGCCACGATCGCCGTGGCAGCCGATCTCGGCCGGAACACCATGCTGCGCCGCTGGCTCATGGGAGCGATGGCCGCCGCGGCCGTTGGCATCTGGGCGCTCGGCATCGCGTTTCCGGTGGATCCGAAGCAGCGGATTCTGCTCGGATCCGTTGATCTCAAGGGGCCGATCGCCTTCTGGAAGACGGAGATTGCCGAGCCCGTGCAGACCGGGGGCACCGGAACGTATGAGGTCGTGCGCGTCGGCCAGACGCAACACGTGATGCCGGCCTGGTCGATCGGCGACGGCTTCGGCAGCTATGTGATCAGCAACCACTTCGCGGCCGGCATGTATCTCACGGTGCCGGTCGCGCTCGCTCTCTGGCTCTTCGCCACCCGCCGCCGAATTCCGGACGCAGTCCGGGTGGGCGTCGCGGCGGCAGCCATCGCGGCAGCCGTCTGGACGGTGGGACGGCTCGCCGATTCGCGGGCCGGCGGGGCGTCGATGCTGCTGGCGGGGCTCATGCTCCTGAACCTCGCCGCGGAGCACACACTCTGGCGGCGGATCACGGGCGTCGCCGTCGTGGGCTATGCGGTCGTGCTGGTCACGTTTTGCCTCGCGTTTTTCGGGCCGTGGACCGGCGTGCAACAGGTCTTGCCGGAGGGGATGCGGCAGCAGATCCGGAGTTTGCGGAGCGACGGCCGCGTGGTCGCCACCCGCGTGGCCGGACAGATGCTCGCCGAATCCCCGCTCCTCGGCACGGGCCTCGACACGTTTGGCGAGCTTCAGCCGAGCTTTCTCGGCAACGTGTTTCTGCTGCACTACGCCCACAACGATTACGTGCAACTACTCGCCGAGACGGGGGCTGTAGGTGGTGCCTTGGCTGCAACGTTCTTCGGCCTCCTGATCGCCCGCAGCCGGCGGTTTCGCCGCGCGGCCCAACCGCCGCTCCGCTGCCTCGACGCTGGCCCGTGGGCGGCCCTTGCGGCGCTCTCGCTCCATTCCGCGTTTGATTGGAACCTGCACATTCCCGCCAACGCGTTGTTGGCGGTCGTGGCCGCAGGCCTCGCGATCTCCGCGCGGGATCTATCCCCGGGCTTCCGCCCGGGGCTTTTGGGAGGTGAACGCCTCGCGAGCGCGCTCTTTGCGAGCGGGTGCATCCTGGCGGTCGTTTTGCTCGCTCGCGACGCCTCGTCAACCGCCGCTCGCCAAGAACTCGCGATCGCGATCGTCGAGGCTCGCACATCACACGACACCCAATCGCCGGCCGCCGTACCCGCGCTCGCCGCCGCCATTACCGCCGGCGAACGAGCCGCCCGCTGGGATCCGTCCGACGCCAAGCTCGCGATCCTCGTCGGACAGGCCCACCTTCATCTCGCGGCCCACAGCACCGGCCCCGACGATCCGTCGATCATCGCACCAGCGTCGGAGGCCTGGTTCGAGCGGGCCCGCCGGGCCTGCGCCGTGTGCAAAGGCCTGCCTGCGTCGATGCGCGCCGCGGGGAAGCCGCAATGACCTCCCTTCTTGCCGCCGCGCCGGCCTCGCACACCGTGGCCAACGCTCCCATCTGGAACGTCTGCCTCACGCACGACCCCTCACTCGCGGGCCTCTATCGCGGCATCAACGATTTCTCACGGGCGCTCGCCGCACCGATCCTCTCGTTCGACGACGGCCGCATCCCACGGACGGCCCTCTCGGCCAAGGATGGCGCCGTACGAATTCTCTGCGGCGGCAGCAGGATCACTCGCGACTGCCACGTCATGCCGCGACACGCCGCCCGCGAGGCGGCGAACATCCTGGACGCAGCGGAACTGCTGATCGTGCACTCGCTCTTTCGGGCCCATGCGCCCTGGGCGGCCTGCTGGGCGAACGAATATCGCCGTCGCTACTGGGCCGTGCCACACGGCTGCCTCGACCCCTGGGGTCTGAGCCAGCGACGAATGGCCAAGCATGCCTGGCTCACGATCCATGGAAGGCCGTTTCTCGCGGGCGCGGAGCGAGTGGTGTTTTCGACGCAGCGGGCGCTCGACAAGGCCCGCCCGTGGGTGCCAGGCGGCAACGCCGTGGTGGTGCGCTGGCCCGTGGACCTGCCCTGCCTGGACGATCGCGAGCAACAGCGGCTGCGGTTTCGGCAGCGACTCGGCATCCCAACTGACATTCCGCTGCTGCTCTTCGTGGGCCGGCTGCATGCGGTCAAGCGGCCGCTGGAAACCATCGAGCGGTTTTGCACGGCCGACACCGGTGGCGGGCACCTCGTGATGGTGTGCCTCGACGGGCAGCTCACGAAGGCCGATCTCGAGCGAGCGATTCCCCCGACCCATGCGGGGCGGATTCATGTCGTCGGGCCGCTCGACGCAGACGACCTCGCTTCCGCCTATCTCGCGAGCGACGGCTTCATCTCGCTCTCTTTTCAGGAGAACTTCGGCTACGCCGCTGCGGAGGCCGTGGCCCACGGCCTGCCGGTGATCCTCTCCCCGGGCCACGACCTCGCTCACGAAATGCCGCGCGACGCGACCGGCCAGCTCGCCTGCGGGTGGCTCCTGCCCGACGATTCCGGGGCTTCCGCCGAGCAGGCAATCGCCGAGTGGGCCACACTCGCCGCGGACAGCCCAGCGAACGCGCCGCGGCTCACGGCCATGGGGGCTACCGGCCGTGCCTGGGCGGCCGAATCACTCTCGTTCGAAACCTTCCAAAACAACCTCCGTCACCTCGCCCGCATGTGATCCGATGACCATGACCTCACCCCTCACGATCTGGGTCGTCAATCCGTTCGACGACATCCCCGGCGAGGGCCTGCCACCGATTCGCTTCTGGTCGCTCTGCCGCACGCTGGCCGCCCGCGGTCACGACGTCACCTGGTGGACGGCCGACTGGAGCCACCGCCGCAAGGCACGGCGGACTCCCCCCACGGGCGTGCGCGAGTCGGAGGGATTTGGCCTGCAACTCATCCCCGTGCGGGCCTACGCGCGGAATGTATCGCTGGCCCGCATCGCCAGCCACCGCGATTTCGGGAGCAACTTCGACCGGCGGGCCACCGAGCTTGTGGAGGCCGGAACGCTCGCGAGACCCGACGTGATCCTCGCCAGCCTGCCGCCGCTCGACAGCCCCGAGGCGGCCGTGCGGATCGCACGGCGATACGGCGCCCGGCTGATCGTGGACATCATGGACCTCTGGCCCGAGACCTTCGAGCGGCTGCTCCCCGGGCCGCCCTGGCTCCGCCACCTCGCCAGCCCCCTGCTGCTCGGCCGCATGCGGGCCCGCCGACGAGCGATCGTGGCAGCCGCCGACGGCATCTCGGCGGCGACGCACACCTACCTCGACACGACGCTCGCAGGCAGCCACCGCGACGTGCCCCGGCACGTGTGCTACCTCGGCGCCGACATGCCGCAGCACGAGGGCAGCTCCGCGGACGTGAGCGCGGACCGCCCGCTCGAGTGCGTGTACGCGGGCACCCTCGAGCGGGGCCAGGACCTGCAGACGCTCGTCGATGCCGCGCGGATGCTCGCGCGTGACTCCGTGCCCGTCACGCTGCACGTAGCGGGCACCGGGTCGCTCGAACCGATGCTGCGTGAGGCGGCTGCGACGATCACGGGCAGCTGCGAGCTGAAGGTGCACGGGCTGCTGGCGAAGCCCGAATACGAGCGGCTGCTCACCCGGTGCGACGTCGGGCTCGTGCTCGTGAAGCCAGAGTCGTGCGTGGCCGTGCCCTACAAGGCCTGCGACTACGCGGCTGCCGGGCTGGCACTCGTGAATTCGCTGCCGGGTGAACTGCAACGCCTCATCGACGAGCACGACGCGGGTGTCGCCTCGACCGCCGGCGATCCGGCGTCACTCGCGTCTGCCATCCGGCGCCTCGCGGCCGATCGCTCGCTCGTCGCGACGATGCGGCAAGGCTCGAGGCGCCTCGCCCTCGCCGCGTTCGACCGCAGCCACACGTTCCCGCGATTTGCGGAGTGGATCGAGCATGTTCATAA
>CAZXIG010000169.1:0-6578 GCA_964640405.1 uncultured Candidatus Kuenenia sp. | reverse complement strand
CCCAGGCGCAAGCCGGGGGATGTTGCGGGCCGGTTTTATACAAGCCCCCAGGCGCGAGCCGGGGGATGGTGCGGGTCGCTTCGGGATGGAGGCCGCATTATCCCCCTGCTTGCGCATGGGGGCTTTTATGGGGAGATATCGCGGGCTTTTATGGGGAGATATTGCGGGGCGTTTATCGACACGGCCTCTCGAAGAGCACCGCGATGCCCTGGCCGAGGCCGATGCACATCGTGGCCAGGCCGTAGCGGCCGCCTGAATCGCGGAGCGTGTGGAGCAGCGTCGTGACGAGCCGGGCGCCGCTCGCGCCGAGCGGATGACCGATGGCAAGCGCCCCACCGCGGACGTTGACCCGCGCCGGATCGAGGCCCAGCTCGTCGATGCAGTGGATCGCCTGGGCGGCGAAGGCCTCGCTCAACTCCACGAAGTCGATGTCGGCGAGCGTGATCCCCGCCGCCGCCGTTCGCGCCAGCAGCTTCCGCGTGGCCGCGATCGGCCCCGTGCCCATCACGGCCGGCGGCACGCCCACCACCGCCGTCGCCACGACCCGGGCCAACGGCTCGAGCCCCTGCCGCACCGCCTCGGCCTCCGACATCAAGAGCACCGCCGCGGCGCCGTCGCTCACCGGCGCGCTGGTGGCCGCGGTCACCGAGCCCAGCTTCGGCAGGAACACCGGCTCGAGCGCCGCCATCGCCTCGAGGCTCGTGTCGCGGCGGATCGACTGATCCTCGGTCGCCTCCACGACGGCCCCCGCCTCGTCGTGGCCGAGCACCCGCACGATCTCGTCGTCGAAGAGGCCGGCGTCGGCCGCCCGCGCCGCCTTCGCATGGCTCGCGAGGGCAAACTCCTCCTGCCGCCGCCGCGAGATGCCGTGGGCCGCGGCGAGGTGCTCCGCCGTGAGCCCCATCGAGAGCATGCCGCGGCTGGTGCGGGCCAGTACGCGGGGGTGGATGTCGACGGCCGATTCCATCGGCAGATGGTGCATGTGCTCCACGCCGCCGGCCACCTGCACGTTCTCCGCGCCGGCGACGATCGCATGGGCCGCGCGGGCGATCGCCTCGAGCGACGAGCCGCAGAGCCGGTTCACCGTGGCCCCCGCCGTCGTCAATGGCAGCCCCGCCATCAGGGCCGCACACTTGGCCACGTTGCCGCCGAGCTCTCCACGCTGCTGCGTGGCGCCGAGGATCACATCTTCCACCGTGGCCGGATCGACGCCGCTCCGCTCCACGACCCCCTTCACGACGGCTGCCGCCAGCTCGTCGCCGCGCACGTTCCGGAACAGCCCGCGGTCGGGGTGCGACCGGCCGATCGCCGTGCGGCAGCAGGCGACGATGACGGGCGTGGTGGTTGGATCGCGGTGGGACATGCGTGTCATGGATGGTGATGATGGGGCGAGTCGTCGCGCATGGATCGTCAGCCCGTGAACCGTCCGCCGGCGCGGGCCAGCGCCGCCACCCGCTCGATCGGGATCATGCGCGGCCCGAGGTCGGCCAAGGGTTCGAGCCGCCGCAGCACCTCCGCGGGACCGAGCGAATCGGCCCAGGCGAGCAGGCCGCCGCGGAACGGCGGGAACCCGAGCGCGTGGATCACGGCGAGGTCGATGTCGGCGGGATCCCGCACGATGCCTTCGTCGAGCGCCCGCACCGCCTCGAGCAGCATCGGCAGGAGGAGCCGGTCGGCGAGCGTGCGGTCGTTCGTCTCGCGGGGGGAGACGGCGTAGCGTTCGAGCACCTTCCGGCCTTCGGCATCGACGCCGACGATCCGCGCCTTCTGATCGGCCCCCGAGTAGCGATAGAAGCCCGAGCCCGTCTTGCGGCCGAGCCGCCCCGATTTCACGAGCGCGGGGATGAGCGGCGAGGCCTCGATCCGATCGCCATAGGCGGCGGAGAGCACGAGCCCGGCATAGAAGGCCGTATCGAGACCGATCATGTCGTACAGCTCGATCGGCCCCATCGGCATCCCGAAGCCGCGGGCCACGCGGTCGATCCGCGCGGGATCGACCCCCTCCCGCACGAGTTCCGTCGCCTCGTGGAGATAGGGCATCAGCACGCGGTTGACGAGGAAGCCAGGACTGTCGCGGACCACGATCGGGCACTTGCCGAGCCGCTTCGCCAGGGCGACGGCGGTGGCCACGGTGGCGTCGCTCGTCGCGGGCCCGCGAACCACCTCGACGAGCGTCATGCGGCGGACGGGATTGAAGAAGTGGAGGCCACAGAAGCGGGCCGGATCGGCGAGGGCCTCGGCCAGCCGGGCGATCGGATTGGTGGACGTGTTGGTGGCGATCACCGCCTCGGGGCCGACCACCCGCTCGATGTCGGCGAGCACCGCCGACTTCACGTCGGGTCGTTCCGTCACGCTCTCGATCACGAGGTCGGCGTTGGCGATGGCCGCGAGCTGTGTGGCGGTGCGGAGACTGCCGGAGAGGGCCAGCGCCCGGGCCGGGTCGGTCCGCTTCGTGGCCCGATCCCAGGCGGCCTCGTCGAGGATGCCGGGCACGCTCGCCGCAAGCGTCTCGGCGTTCACGTCGACGAGCGCGACGGCAAGGCCCGCGCGGAGCTGGCTCGCCGCGATGCCCGCCCCCATGATGCCCGCCCCCACGACCGCGGTCGTCTCCACCTCGGCGGCCGTCACCGCGCCGGCGACGCCCGGATCGTGGCGGTTGCGCTCGCCGATGCGAAACACCCGCACGAGTTGGGCCGAGACGGGCGTGGCGGCGAGCTTCGCGAAGGCCTGTGATTCGAGCGCACCCGCGGCGCCCGCATCGACGGCGCTGCCCGCGAGGATCGTCTTCAAGATCGCCGGCGGTGCGGGATAGTGGCCGCCGGTGCGGCCGAGGATCACGGCGGCGGTCGTCGCCTCCAGAAAATCGCGTTCGCGCGGATCGAGTTCGACCGGCTCCGCCTGCCGCCTGCGCCGCGCGGCGATCCCGCCGGTCGTGGTCTCGATCTCGATCAGCCGCCGCGCCGTCTCGAGCGCCTCGTCGGCCGGCACGCAGGCATCGACGAGGCCCAGCCGCGCCGCCGCCTGGCCGTCGATGCTCTCGCCCGCCGCCGCCAGCTCCACGGCGGGCCCCGGCCCGATGAGCCGCGGCAGCCGCACGGTTCCGCCCCAGCCGGGCAGCAGGCCGAGCTTCACCTCGGGGAACCCGAGGCTCGTGTGCGGTGCGGTGGTGGCCACCCGCAGATCACAGGCGAGCGCCAGCTCCAGTCCGCCCCCCAGGCAGACGCCGTCGATCAGGGCGACGCTCGGCCACGCGGCGCCCGAGAGCCTGGCGAACAGGCTGCGGCCGGCGTCGCACAGCCGCACGATCTCGGCCTGCGGCAGATCGCGGAGCCCGTCGAGCCGCCCGACGTCGGCCCCGGCGAAAAACGAACCCTCGCGGCCCGACCGCAGCACGAGCCCCCGGGGCGTGAATCGCCCCCGGCTGCGGTCGAGTTCGTCGAGGGCGGCGGCCAGATCGGCCAAAAAACCCCGGGTGATCACGTTGTGACGGTGGTCGGCCACGGTGACCGTGAACACGACGAGGCCGTCGGAATGCCGTTCGACCGCGAGGGTGGCGGGATCGCGGACGGATGCCGGCATGGCGGACTACTTTCGACGGTTTCGCTTGCCCTGAACGTGAAAACAGCTAGTGTATCGGCTGTCGCGGAGAGCCCCAGAGGGGCCCGCGCGGCCTCGCGCCCGTCGCCGTGGTCGCCCCTCGCGCATGGAGGTCGTTTCCGCTCATGGCTCATCCCACCACCACGCCCCCCCGTGCCGCCAGCCTCGCTTCGGCCGATTCCGTGTTTCTCGGCTCGCTGCGGGGCTCGCCCACCCTGCTCGCCGCCGCGTGGGTCGCGCTCGTCGCCCTCGGTGTGGCCGGCCGCCTCTGCCAGCCAGCCTTTCACGTCACGCCGATGGCCGCGGTGGCCCTCGCCGCCGGCGCCGTCTTCCAGAATCCGCTCGTGGCGGCCTCGGTGCCGCTGGCCGCCCTCGTGGTGAGCAACCTCGGCCTCGATGCCTACGACAGCCTGCCGATGGCGGCCGTCGTGTTTGCGGCCACGGCCTGGCCGGTGCTGCTCGGCGGCCTGCTCCGCCGTGCCCATGCCGGCAGTCGCGCGGCTGGAGTGCTCTCGATCCTGGGCGGTGCGCTCGCCAGCTCGCTCGTGTTTTTCCTGGCCACGAACCTCGCCTTCTGGTGGTTCACCGCCGAGTATCCGCACACGGCCGAGGGCCTCGCCGCCTGCTTCACCGCCGCGTTGCCCTTCTACCGCTGGATGCCCGTCGGGGATCTGGCCTGGAGTCTGGCCACGTTCGGCGGGCTCGCCGCCGTCGCCCGGATGATCGATTTCGGCGCGGCACGACGGCTCCAGCCGGTGGCCGCGACCGCGGAATCGACGCCGGTCAAGCGTGCCAGCGACGTGGCTTGACTGGACTTCGAACGCCTCAAGAATGAGGGGGTGGTCGCAAGACCCCACTCACGCCGCGGGAATGGCGGAATTGGCAGACGCGCCAGGTTGAGGGCCTGGTGGTAGTAATACCGTGCAGGTTCAAGTCCTGTTTCCCGCAGTACATACGCAACAAAGGCATCCATGCCTTTTTTGCTTGATTGGTCGCTTGGCAATCCAGGCATTCATGCCCGTTCTTTGAATCGCCGGCTCAGGGGCGGTACAAGTCTCGTCGCGGTGGGCCGAGGCGGCCCAAGGCTCCTCGAGCTTGCACCGACCCCCTCGCCTCCCCTCACCGTTATCCATGCGTGGCTCTCATACTGGAGCCGCACTCGTGCAGGAGGAATTGATGCATTCGGCTGACAGTGTTCCGTCCGACGCTGGTGACTCGGCGGAGTCGACTCCTGGCCGGCGGATTGCGATCGGCACGCAGCGGGCCGGGGCAAAGGCTCCGTCGCTCGCACCCAAGTATCAGTACATCACGCCGCCGGCGCCGAAGCCTGCCGGTGAGACGGCGGAAAGCGGCGTTGCGGAATCAGCCGAGGCTGCACCCGCTACGGCTGCCGCCTCACCGGCCGTCGAAGGAGCGCCCAAGCAGAGCGGCCAGCGCGACCGCGGCGGCAAGGGACGACGGCGTGATCGGGATGCGAAGCCTTCGTTCACCGACGTTCTGCCGCCCGCGAAGCGGGTGGCCGTGCCCAGCCTCCGCGGCAGCCTCGACGAGGATCTCGAGGCCGACTACGAGGCGGCTCTGGGCGGCCTCGAGGTCGATGCCCTGCTGGCCTCCGGACCGACGGTGCGGATCGACGCGCCGCTCGAGGCGGGCACCCGCGTCAACGGCACCGTGCTCTCGATCGGCGCCGACACGGCGTTCATCGATCTCGGCGGCAACCGCCAGGGGGCGATGAAGCTCGCGCCGCTGCTCGACAAGGGTCAGGATCTGCCGGAGGTGGGCGCGGCGATCGAGGTGTCGATCGGCGGCCGCAACGAGGAAGACAACCTCTACGACGTCGCTCCCGCCAACCACGCCGTGGCCGTTGAAGACTGGTCGCAACTGCAGGCCGGGATGATCGTCGAAGCCCGCGTGACCGGCTCCAACAAGGGGGGCCTGGAATGCGACGTGGCGGGGCTGCGGGGCTTCATGCCCGCGAGCCTCGTGAGCACGTGGCGGGTCGAAAACCTCGAGGAGATGGTGGGGCAGACGCTCGAATGCCTCGTCACCGACATCGTGCCGGCCGCCCGGCGGCTCGTGCTCTCGCGGCGGGCCGTGATCGAGAAGCAGGCCGCCGATGCTCGCTCGAAGATGCTCGAAACACTCGAGCCCGGCACGGAGCTCGAGGGCACGGTCCGGAGCGTCCGCGACTTCGGCGCCTTCGTCGATATCGGCAGCGGCGTGGAAGGGCTCGTGCACGTCAGCGAGCTGTCGTGGGAACGGGTGGCCAATCCGGCCGAGGTGCTGCAGCCCGGACAGAAAGTTCGCGTGATCGTGAAGAAGATCGATCCGCAGACCGGGAAGATCGGCCTCTCCGCCCGCGACCTGATCGAGAGCCCCTGGAAACGTGCGGCGGTGAAGTATCACGTCGGAGCCACGGTGAAGGGCACCGTGAGCAAGCTCGCCCAGTTCGGCGCCTTCGTGAAGCTGGAGCCGGGCGTCGAAGGGCTCGTGCACATCTCCGAACTCGCCACGCGTCACATCCGCAGCGTGGCCGACGTCGTCCGCGAGGGGCAGGAGGTCGAGTGCCGCGTGCTGGCGATCGACCCCGACGAGCAGCGGCTCTCGCTCTCCATCAAGGCGCTCGCCCCGAAGCCGGCATCGGCGAAGCCGGACGCCGTGGAGGCGGAAGAGCCCGCGGCCGAGGAGCCGGCCCCACCGCCGGTGGTGAAGAAGCGGACCGCGCCGCTCAAGGGCGGCCTCGGCAGCGATTCGCAGGGCGCAAAGTTCGGCCTCAAGTGGTAGCGGCGGACGAATGGCCGCTCAACGCCGTTTTTGTCCCCCTGCTTGCGCATGGGGGCTTGTATGAAAACGGGCTCGGGGCTTGTATGAAAACGATCGCGTACGGTGGCTTTATGGCCGCAGGAACCCCGTTTCCCATACAAGCCCCCAGGCGCGAGCCGGGGGATCGTTCGCGTCGTCTTCAGTAAGGCCGCTCCGCC
>CAZXIG010000168.1:0-6681 GCA_964640405.1 uncultured Candidatus Kuenenia sp. | reverse complement strand
GTCGGTGCAAGCTCGAGGAGCATTGGACCGAGTCCGCGAGGTCCACCGCGACGAGACTTGTACCGCCCCCGGAGCCGGCTTGACCCCTCCGGCGTGACTCACCACCGAGCCTCGATCGCCATGCCCCCCAGATCCGCCATCGGCAGCGGCACCACCCGCACCTCCATGTCGGCGAAGTGCATCTCCGTGGCGTTGACGGCCCGGGCGCTCGCCCAGGCGAGATACCAGCCGAGGAACACCTGCGACGGGAAGTGGGCGTTGTCGGTCATGCGGGAGAACGCCGTGAACGTCGAGCAGACGTAGAGCGTGCCCTTGAGCAGCGGGCTCTCCACCATGTCGGCGGCGGCGAGAAATGGAATCGCGCCGACGAAGGCGTGGCCGCTCACGCCGTTGGCATCCTGGAAAGGCTTCCAATCGCTCCCCGCCGAGCTCTCGTCGGGCCGCGAAGCCCCCGTGGCCCACTGCAGGGCGTAGAGCGGCGGTGCGCCCACGACGAACATCCGCAGTGACCGCGACCCCCACTCGCCGATCACGTCGCCGGCGGGCGCCCCTTCGAACACGGCCCCCGTGAGCGCCGCAGCCCCTGAGATCGGCAGCAGATACATGCCCTCACCGAGCACCTTGCAGTCGGAGAAGAACGTGCCGAGGCTCGTGGGGGCGACGCCCCGCATCCAGGCATCCTGCATGGTCACGTCGAAGCCGGTATTCGCCATGGTGGCGCCGGCGCCGAAGGCGGCCGTCAGGCAGACGAGCGGCTCGCAAGAATAGAAGTTGCGGTAGTCGTCGAGCACCTTGTATCCCGCCCGCGACACCCGCGGGAACCGACTGCCCGCCCACGGGAGTTCGGGCCGCGGCGGCGCGAGGAACTCGCGGCCGTCGATCGGCGGCAGCGTCGTCACGACATCGGCGCCGGGCGAGAGTTGGGAGGCCAGCCGCACGGTCATGTCACCCCTGGAGGACTCGGTTTCCCAGGCGCCCACCAGCCCGATCTCGCCGTTGCCGGCCGGCGCGGTGGCGAGCGACTGCGTCTGCAGGGCGGCATCGATCCAGGCGCCGCCCGGCGCGGGCACGACCCGCACCACGACCCGCTGCCGCTGCGGCGACGGCGTGGCGAGCATCCCGCCCGGAGGCTCGACCCAGGCCGACTCGATCACGCCCGGGCGGCCCGCAGGCGTCGTGAAATCGGGCTCGACCGCCCGCACGATCGGCCACTCGGCCGCGACGGTGGCGAGCGTCTGCCGCCAGAGCGTCCGGCCATCGGCCACCGGGAGGAACATGCCCCCGGCGTCGTCCGCCGGAGATGCCTGCTCGACGGGGATGGCGGCCGTTGCTGCATCCTCGTCGGCGCGCGCGACCCCGCCGAGAACGAGCGCCGCGGCCGCGATGCAGGCGACCTGCCAGACGCACGTTCTCCGGCCCGCCGCCACGATGTTGGTGCGCACTCTCGGAGTCATGAGCGGGAGGGACTCTCCCAACCGCTTCGCCCCACCGCAAGCCGGGTTTGCGGGGCGGGCCCGGTCCTGTACGCCAAGCCCCCAACCTGCGCCACTTCGCATCCCGATGGCTGACCGGGCCACTTACTCGCCCGGTGCGGTGCCCGCGGCCGCGGGCGTGTCGATGAACACCTCCACCTGCTGCCCCACGAAGAGCGGCGGCAGGCCGGTCGGATCGAACTCGTAGATCACCTGAAGCACACGGGTGTCGACCCGCTCGGTGTTGTCGCCGGTGAGCGACTTCTTCGGCACCACGAATGGCTCCACGCGGACGAACTCCAGCGGATACCGCTGCTGCAGGCTGCCCCGCGGCACGGCGACGGCCGGCAGCCCCTCGCGAAACCGGGGGATGTCGTATTCGTCGATGTCGACCCGCACGTGGAGCCGGTCGATGTTGCCGAGGATCACGAGCGGCTGGTTCGGCGGCGTGCCCACGAACTCGCCGGGGCGCACGTTCACCTGAAGCACCCGGCCCGCCACGAGCGACCGCACGATGAGCCGGTCGAGATCGGTCTCGATCCGGGCGACCTCCGCCTCCGCACGGTCGATCGCTGCAGCCGCCACGTCGCGGTCATACTCCCACGAGCCGGCCTCGAGGAGTTCGAGGTCCGCCTGGCGCCGCTCGAGCGCGGCCTGGGCTCCGGCCAGCGCTTCACGGCGGGCGATGAGTTCCTGCTCCGTGGTCACCTTGCGGGCGAACGTCTCCTCGGCCCGCTTGAGGGCATCGGTCTCGCGAGCCACCGCCGCCTTCGCCTCGTTCACCTGCGCAACCTGCACCGGGATTTTTTCCTTGCGCGGCTCGGCCTCGAGGCGGATGAGTTCGCTCTTTGACTGCGAGACCGCCGCCTTCTGCACCGCCAGTGCGGCCTTGAGGTCGCGGTCGTCGAGGCGAAACAGCGGCGTGCCCGGCTGCACGTCATCCCCCACCTTCACGAACACCTCGACCACGACGCCGGGCGTCGCGGAGCCGACGGCGATGTTCTCGGTGCGGGCCTCGACGATGCCGGCCGCCGCGACCGCGTCGGCGAAGGGACTGGTGGCCGGGGCGATCGGAGGAGCTGGATTGCCGACCACCGGCCGGGTCGTCCAGACATACCAGCCCGCGAAGCCGAGCAGGGCGAGCGCGACGATCGGCAGGATCAGCTGCGAGATCGTGTCGGCGACGGTGCGGCGCCGCGCGAGCCGCCGCGGCCGTCGGGGTACGACGTCGACGGCGAGCGACGGGTCGTCGGGGAGCGTGGTGGACATGGTCACAGGCTATCCGATGGCCTGGAATCAGGACACGATCCCGTCCGGTGGGGGCCGATCTCGATCGAGTCGATCCGGCCATCCTCCATCGAGGCGATCCGATCGGCGAACGCGTAGACCCGCGAGTCGTGGGTGACCACGATCACGGCCCGGTCGGGCTGCACCGCGACCCGCTGGATCAATTCCATGGTGATCCGGCCGTTCTCGGCATCGAGGGCGCTGGTCGGCTCGTCGCAGACGAGCAGCCGCGGCTCGTGTACGAGCGCCCTGGCGATCGCCACCCGCTGCTGCTGCCCCCCGGAAAGCTCGCTCGGCAGGCTCGTCAGCTTGTCGCCGAGCCCGAGCCTGTCGAGGACGTCGGCAGCCGCCTCGACGGCGTCCCGCCGCCGCCAGCCGGCGATCAGCAGGGGCACGGCCGCGTTCTCGGCGGCCGTGAGCGCCGGCAGCAGGTTATAGGCCTGGAACACGAAGCCCACGTTGTCGCGGCGAAACCGCACCTTGCGGCCGTTGCTCATGGCGACGAGGTCGAGCCCCAGCACCTCCACCTCGCCGGCGGTGGGCTCGAGCGTGCCGGCGACGATCGAGACGAGCGTCGTTTTGCCGCAGCCCGACGGCCCGACGAGCATGAGCAGCTCGCCGTAGGGCACGTCGAGATCGACGCCGCGGAGTGCCCGCGTGACGGAGTCTCCCGTGCCGAACTCCTTGGTCACGCCGCGGACACGCACGGCGAGATCGTCACGATGGGACTCGTCGAAGACGTGCGAAGCTGACATGGAATGGCGCCAGGGCGTCAGGAGCGAAACACGATCGCCGGGTCGACGACGAGCACCTTGCGGATCGAGAGCAGGCTCGCGAGCAGCACGATGACGAGCACCGCCGCCGCCGTGATGGCGAGCACCTGCCAGGGCATGAAGAAGGAGAGCCGCAGTCCCCCCCGCACCGCCTGGCCGAACAGGGCCGCGAGGCCGACGCCGATGCCGTAGCCGACCACGCCCACCTGCACCGCCTGTGCGAGCACCATCCAGAGGATCGTCCAGTTGCTCGTGCCCATCGCCTTGAGCGCACCGAACTGGCGGATGTTCTCCACCGTGAAGAGGTAGAACGTCTGGCCTGCGATCGCCGTGCCGACGAGGAAACCGAGGAACACGGTGATCCCGAAGTTGACCGGGATGCCCGTCTTCTCCAGGTAGTAGCGGATCGTCTTCCAGACGAACTGCTCGCGGGTGACCGCCTGGAGACCCGTCCGCTCCTCGATCCGGCGGCAGACCTCCTCCGGGTCGGCGCCCGGCGCGGGATCGGCGAGCACGAACGAGAGCACCTTCCGCTCCGCCGGTGCGAAGAGGACGGCCTGGCTGTATCGCGTGTAGCAGATCGGGAAGCTCTGGAACGTGCGGCTCGCCTTCGTCAGCCCCACGAGCACGGCCCGGCGGTCGTTCATCTCGAACGTGCGGCCGAGCCGGTAGGGCTCGCCGGGCCAGGTTCGCTTGTAGCCGGCATCGTCCATGATCACGGCGTCGGGCTTCCGCAGGTCGGCGATCGAGCCCATGAACACGCCCGCAGGCGCCCCCACGAGCGTGGCGTCGTCGAGGCCGAGCAGGATCATCTGCTGATAATTGCCCTCCTGGATTCGGGCCCGGCCCAGCCCCTTGTAGAACCGCACGGCCCACTCGACCCCGGGCACGCTCTTCACCCGGAAGAGCTCGGTGTCGGAGAGCGGCTTGATGTCGTCCACGTATTGGACGTTGCGATCCATGACCCAGATGTCGGGCCCCTCGGTGTCGCGGATCTGGCTGATCGTGAGCGACATCAGGCCGCAGAAGATGCTCGACTGCTGCGCGATGAGCAGCGCCGCGAACACCACGCCGAACACGATCCCGAGGTATTTCACCCGGTTGCCGATCAGCATTTTCCACGCGATCCAGAGCATGCCGGGATTGTACTGCTCGCGGCGACCGCGTCTGCTATTCTCCTGCCACCCTTCCCCTTCCTTTCGGGTGACACCGTGCCAGGGCCGGCCCACACCGCCACGCGTCCCATCGACGATCCCGCGATCGCGGAGGTGCTCGCGAAATGGTGGGGCTTCGACGCCCTGCGGCCGCTCCAAGCCGACGCCATCCGGGCGGCAGTGGACGGCCGCGACTCGTTGGTCGTGATGCCCACCGGGGGCGGCAAGAGCCTCTGCTACCAACTGCCACCGCTGGTGAGCGAGACGACCGACGTCGTGATCTCGCCGCTGGTGGCACTGATGAAGGATCAGGTCGATTCGCTGGAGGCGATCGGCTACCCGGCCGCGGCCCTCCACGGCGCCTTGTCGCAGGGCGAGCGGTCGCAGATTCGCGACCAGCTGGCCGCCGGCGAGCTGCGGCTCTTGTTCGTGGCCCCGGAGCGGCTCGTCAACACGGGCCTGCTCGACCAGCTCGCCCAGATCGGCGTCAAGCGGTTCGCGATCGACGAGGCCCACTGCATCAGCCAGTGGGGGCACGACTTCCGGCCCGAGTACCGGCAGCTAGCCCTGCTCCGCGAGCGGTTCCCGGCGGCGAGCATCCACGCCTTCACCGCCACGGCCACGCCGCAGGTGCGGGACGACATCGCCCGGCAGCTGAATCTCCGCGATCCCGCCGTGCTCGTGGGCACGTTCGACCGGCCCAACCTCGTCTACCGCGTCGTGCCCCGCACCGACCGGATCGCCCAGACGCTGCAGATTCTGGGCCGTCACAAGGGAGAAGCCTCGATCGTCTACTGCATCTCACGAAAGGAGACGGAAAGCCTCGCCGCCCGGCTCGCCGCGGAGGGCCTGCTCGCCCGCCCCTATCATGCCGGCCTCGACGCGAAGGAACGACACAAGACCCAGGAAGCCTTCGCCCGCGAGACGATCGACGTGGTGGTGGCCACCGTCGCCTTCGGCATGGGTATCGACCGCTCCGACGTCCGCCTCGTGCTGCACACGTCGCTGCCCAAGAGCCTCGAGGCCTACCAGCAGGAGACGGGCCGGGCCGGCCGCGACGGTCTCGCGGCCGAGTGCGTGCTGCTCTACTCCTCGGCCGACATGTTCAGCTGGGAGTCGCTCGTGCGGAAGAGCGCCGCCGAGTCGGACCTCGACCCCGACGAGCAGGAGCAGCTGATCGCCAGCCAGGTGGCCCACCTCCACGCGATGCGGCGGTACGCGCAGGCGGCGCGGTGCCGCCATGCGGCACTCTCCGAGTATTTCGGGCAGGCCTACACGGCCGAGTCGTGCGGTGCCTGCGACGTCTGCCTCGGCGAGACGGAGAGCCTGCCGGAGGCGACGGTGATCGCCCAAAAGATCATCTCCTGCGTGGCCCGGGTGCAGGAGCGGTTCGGCGTGCGGCACGTCAGCGAGGTGCTGCGGGGCGCGAAGACGGAGGGGATCTCCCGCTACGGCCACGACCGGCTCTCCACGTTCGGCCTGCTCGCCCAGTTCGACCAGCGGACGGTCGAGAACCTCGTTCACCAGCTGCTCGACCAAGAGTTGCTCGCCCGCTCCGGCGGCGACCGCCCCGTCGTCACGCTCAACGACCGCTCGTGGGAAGTGATGCGGGGGCAACGCTCCGTCGTGCTGCTCGAGCCCCGCGGAGGCAAGGCGAAGACGACGAAGGCCGACGCCGACGACTGGCAGGGCGTGGATCGCGAACTCTTCGAACGGCTGCGGGTCTGGCGCCGCCGGGTGGCCGAGGCCCGCGGCAAGCCCGCCTGGACGATCTTCGACGACAAGGCCCTGCGGTCGATCGCCCGCGACAAGCCCACGTCGCCGGCCGCCCTGCTCCGCTGCCGCGGCATCGGCGAAAAACGCCTCGCCGACTTCGGTCCCGCCATCCTCGACCTCGTCGCCGGCCGCACGCCCGCCGACGTGTAGGTGCTCCCAACCTGTAGGTGCAGACTGGTAGTCTGCACATGGTGGCATCCCGCTGTGGCGTGGGTTCGG
>CAZXIG010000167.1:0-6724 GCA_964640405.1 uncultured Candidatus Kuenenia sp. | reverse complement strand
CGGCGGCCGCCTGTGATCCCGTTCGGAATCTTCGGCGGGTTCATGTTCTAGGCTGCATCCGAGGTTCGTGGCCCGGTCTTCATAGAAGCCCCGCGTGGAAACGCGGGGATCGGCGTTCGATCTCGATGGGCCCAAGCCGGCTCGCAGGCGGCATGAGTTGCCTCGCTGGCGGCCGCACGCCACGCTCGGCATCCTCACGCCGACCCGCTCGCCTCCCTTTGTCGGTTCGCCCTGGGTCAGAGCCAGCGTGAGACGTCGGTGCGGTAGGCGGAGACGGCCGGCAGGAGGGCGGCGAGGATCGCCAGCGCGATCAGGAAGGGCACGAGCAACAGCTCGGCCGGCGAGAACGAGAAGAAGCCCGCCGTCACGCCGGCGCCCGTGGTGATCAAGGGGCCGACCGCGGCCACGACGGCGTGGCCGAGCGCCCAGCCGGCGAGCCCGCCGCCGACGGCCAGCAGGATCGCCTCGATGAGCACCGTGGCGAGCACGTGGCCGCGACGGGCGCCCAGCGCCCGCATCACCGCCACGTCGCGGCTCCGCTCGAGCGCCGAGCCCACCATGCTCACGAGAATGCCGATCGCCGACACGACGACGACCAGCGCCGTGACGAGCAGGAGCAGAAGCTCGAGCGGCCGCACGAAGAGATCGAGCAGTTGCCTGATCTCGCGGATCGGCTCGGCGGCCTGGCCTTCACGCCCCTCGTTGATCGCCTGCTTGAGCCCCATCGCCATGAGCTCCGGCGGGAGGCCGGGCAGCGACGCGGTCTCCACGAGGATCGCCGTCACCTCCCGCTGCTCCGGCGGCAGCGGCGCCGGCGTGCCGCCCGCCGCGTCGCCCGCCTTGCGTTGCGGCGGCGGCTCGGCCCCCTCGACGGGCTTCGCATGCCCCTCCTGCAGAAAAAACCCCTCCATGTTGACGTACACGCCGCGATCGACGGGCGTGTCGGTGCGGGCGAGCACGCCGCGGACGATGAACGGATCGTGCACGAGGCCGTCGTCGGCGCCGTGCGTCGGCGAAAACGAGTCGCCCGCCTTCAAGCCGAGCGTGCGGGCCACCTCGGCCCCGAGCACGCCGCCGAAGAAGTCGTCGTCGCGGAAGTTTTTCCCCGCGGCGAATGCAAACGGCTGGCCGTTGCCGAAGGTGAGCGTGTCGAAGTAGGCGGCATTCGTGCCCACGACGCGGTGCCCCCGGAAATAATCCCCCATGCAGATCGGCACGGCTGTCTTCACGCTGCCGGCGAAGGTGCCGGCCTGCCCGTCGCGGCGGCGGTCGGCCGGGAGGAACTGCTCGTAGAAGGCCCACGAGATGTTCTCGATCGGCCGGCTGATGAGATACACGCTGTTCAAGACCAGCTGCAGCGGGCTCCCCTTCGCCCCCACGATCATGTTGTAGCCGAGCCCGGCGCCCGAGTTGAACGCCTGCTTGACGATCCCCGCCGTCACGAGCGTGGCCACCACGAGCGCGACGCCGAGCGCGAGCGACAGCGCCGTGAGGCCGCTCGTGAGCAGCCGTTGCCTGATGTTCCGCCACGCGATGCCGAAGAGCGTCATGATGGTTTGGCCGCGCGGTTGAAGTCTTCGAGTCGCAGCCGCCGCGGGAATTGGCGGGCCACCTCCGGCGCGTGCGTCACCACGAGGAGGGCGACGCCCTGCTCGGCGCAGGTGTTCCGCAGGAGGTCGATCACCTGCTGCTGATGGGCCGAGTCGACGCTGGCCGTGGGCTCGTCGGCGAGGATCGCCCGGGGACGATTGGCGAGGGCCCGCGCCACGGCCACTCGCTGCTGCTGGCCGATCGAGAGCTCGGCCGGCTTGTGGTGAAGCCGGTGCGAAAGCCCGACGGCGGCGAGCAGGTCGGCCGCCCGCCAGCGATCGGGCTTGACCGAGCCGAACGACATGGCGACGAGGACGTTTTCCAGGGCGGTGAACCCCGGCAGGAGATTGAACTGCTGGAACACGAGGCCGAGCGTGTCGGCGCGGACGCGGTCGCGGCGGGCCTCGTCGAGGCGGGTGATGTCGTGGCCGGCGATCACCACGCGGCCCGAGTCGGGGCGGAGGATGCCCGAGATCACGTGCAGCAGCGTCGATTTGCCGGAGCCGCTCTGCCCCTCGAGAGCGCACTCCTCCCCCTCGGCGAGGACGAAGCCGGGGATGTCGAGCACGTCCGTCCGCTCGCCGCCGGGCATGGCGAAGGACTTGCGGACGTTTTCGAGTTCGATGACGGCGGGGGGCATGGCGGTGCCGGTATCCTACCGCACCCGACCGGGGACGGGCGTTTCCACGGGCCGATTGAGGGGCGCCGACGGCCCGTGTATATTCCGCCCGCCCGCACGGCGGCGGCTCGCTCGACCGCGGCTGCGGGCTCCCATCCCACGTCGTCCCGCCTCAGGAGATTCGCCGTGCCCATTCGCGTCGGCATCAACGGTTTCGGTCGCATCGGCCGCCTCACCTTCCGCGCCATCTACGAGAAGTACGGCCTCAACGGCGACGTGCAGGTGGTGGCCCTCAACGACCTCACCGACGCCAAGACCAACGCCCATCTCCTCGAGTTCGACTCGAATTACGGACCCTTCAAGGGGCAGGTGAGCTACGACGGCAACGACATCGTGGTCGACGGCCGCAAGATCAAGGTGTTCGCCGAGAAGGATCCGGGGTCGATCCCGTGGGGCAAGGAGGACGTGCAGATCGTGGTGGAGAGCACCGGCTTCTTCACCGACGCCACCAAGGCCGTCGCCCACAAGCGCGACAGCGTCAAGAAGGTCGTGATCTCGGCCCCGGCCAAGAACGAGGACCTCACGATCGTGCTGGGCGTCAACAACGAGATGTACGACCCCAAGAAGCACCACGTGATCTCGAATGCCTCCTGCACCACCAACGGGCTGGCGCCGGTAGCCAAGGTGCTGCACGAGACCTGGGGCATCGACCGCGGCCTGCTCACCACGGTGCACGCCTACACGAACTCCCAGAAGACGGTCGACACCGCGGCCAAGGATCTCCGCGACGCCCGCGCCGCGGCGCTCAACATCGTTCCCTCGAGCACCGGTGCCGCCAAGGCCGTGGGCCTCGTGATCCCGGCCCTGCAGGGCAAGTTCACGGGCATGGCCTTCCGCGTGCCGACGCCGACGGTGAGCGTCGTCGACTTCACGGCGATCCTCAATAAGGAGGCCGCGCCGGCCGACATCAACGCCGCCATGAAGAAGGCCGCCGAAGGCCCGCTCAAGGGCATTCTGCGGTACACGGAGAAGGAGCTCGTGTCGACCGACCTCAAGGGCGATCCGCACAGCTCGATCTTCTCGGCCGTCGACACGATCGGCCTGGGCAACTTCGTGAAGGTGGTGAGCTGGTACGACAACGAGTGGGGCTACTCCAACCGCGTCGCCGACCTGCTCAACTTCCTCGAGGATCGCGGACTCTGATATTGTCCGTGGAACAGCTCGGGGGTTCCACGGTCGCTCAGTTCGGGGCTGCCCACACCCCGCTCGCCGGACGTTCGCTACGGCCCTCCGGGCCTCCGCTCACTCGGAGCTGCCTGCGCTTCGGCATCCGTGCCTGCGCTGGTCAGCTACGCCGGCTCCCGGGGCATGGGCAGCCCCTCACGGTCAACCACTTCATCATTTGAGCCGGCGAGTACGTAAACTACGTCGAGGTTCCGGTAATTCTCTTCGGTCGTTCGTTGTTCAGACAGCGGATTGGCTCGTCGCTATGGGCCGCAGATGAACGTCTCATTCACCGATCCCTTCGCGACCTGCCCTGACCGGCGTGGCACCGGCTCCGAGAAGTGGGACCGCTGGCAGGGCCGCGACGTCCTGCCGCTCTGGGTGGCCGACATGGACTTCGCGGCCCCCGAGGTCGTGCTCGATGCGATCCGGGCCCGGGTGAACCACGGCGTCTTCGGCTACACGCACGACACGCCGGGCTTCGCCCCGGCGCTGGCGGCCCACCTCGAAGCCCTGCACGGCTGGACGATCGACCCGGCCCGCGTCGTGGGGACGCCGGGCGTCGTTACGGGTTTGGCCCTCTCGGCCCGGCTGCTCGCCGGCGACGGGGACGGCATCATCACGTTCACGCCGGTCTACCCGCCGTTCCTCACGCTGCCGGCGCGGGCCGGCCGCCGCTGTCTGCCGGTCCCCCTGCTCCAGGAACCCGACCGCTGGTCGATCGACTGGGATGCGCTCGAACGAGCCGCTGCCCAGGCGAAGCTCTTCTGGCTCTGTCATCCGCACAACCCCACCGGCACGGTTTTCTCGCGCAGTGAGCTGCTGCGGATCGCCGATCTCGCCGAGCGGCACGGCCTCACGGTGGTGAGCGACGAGATCTGGTCGGATCTCGTGCTCGACGAAGCGCTCGGCCACGTGCCCTTCGCGAGCCTCGACCATCCGGCAGCCCGCAAGGCGATCACGCTCACGGCACCGTCGAAGACCTGGAACCTCGCCGGGCTCGCCTGCGCCGCCGCGATCCTGCCCGACGCCGGCATGAAGGCCCGCTGGCGGCCGGCGGGGGGCGGCCTCGTGCCGATGGTCAATCCGCTCGGCTACGCGGCGGCGGAGGCGGCGTGGCGGCACGGTGATCCGTGGCGACGGCAGCTCGTCGATGTGCTGCGGCGGCATCGCGACCTCGTGTCGGCCGCGGTCGCGAAGATTCCGGGGCTCTCGTGCGTGCCGGCCCGGGCCACGTATCTGTCGTGGATCGACTGCCGGCAGACGGGCATCGCCGACCCTCAGGCGGCCTGCGAGGCGGCGGGACTCGGTCCCTCCGACGGCCGCGAGTTCGGCACCCCGGGCTTCGTTCGGCTCAACAACGCCTGCCCCACCGACCGGCTCGAGGAAGCCCTGCGGCGGCTCGCGGCCGCGTTCACCGCCTGACCCATTCGCGGTCGATGAACCGCCACGGCCGGCCCGACGGCGGCGCGTCGCGGAGGCACTCGGGCAGCCGTCGCTCGCTCCAGCCATCGAAGCAGATCCGCCGCGCGAACCGGAGAATCGAGAACGGCATGCCGACGGCCGAGAAGAACGGCGGTGCAGCGGAGGGCCAGGGGCCGCCGTGCTGCATCGGCGGCGTCACGGCGAGGCCCGTCGGCATCCGGTTTTCGATGATCCGTCCGGCCCGCGCAACCACGAGCGGCGCGACGTCGGCCCACAGGGCATCGTCGCGGCCGTCGGCGGCCGCATAGAGGCTCGCTCCCAGCGAGCCCCGGGCCTCTGCGACCGCGCGGGTGAGTTCCCCGACGTCGGCACATGCCACGAGCAGCGTCGCATTCCCGAAGGCCTCGACGAGAAACGACTCGGGCCGGGCGAGGAACGAGGCCGCATCGATCTCGAGCAGCGTCGGTGCGCGGCTGCATGGTGCTGCCACGTCGTCGCCGCCGCCCGCGACGACCAGCCGCGCGCCGGCGGCCACGAGTGCCTCGACTGCCACATCTAGCCGCGCCCTGCCGCCGGGGCCGAGCAGCACCTGCGGCCCGATCGCCGCCATCCGCGTCGCCACCGCCGCGGCGAATGCCTGGCCCGCCGAATCGGCGACGAACAACACGAGCCCCGGCTTCGTGCAGAACTGGCCGGCCGAGCCCGTCACGCTCTCGACCAGCTCACCGGCGATCGCCGCGCCGTGCTCGGCGAGCGCGCCGGGCAGGAGCACGACGGGGTTGATGCTCCCCATCTCCACCCAGATCACCCTGCCGGCAGCGCTCGCGGCGGCGTAGAGGGCGCGCCCAGCCTGTTCGCTGCCGGTGAAACCGGTCGCGCCGACACGCTTATCGGCGACGAGCCGCAGCCCATCGGCCATCGACAGGCCGTGCAGCAGCTGGACGGTCGCTGCAGGCAGCCCTGTCTCCTCAACCGCAGCCAGCGCTGCGCGGGCTGCGATCGCCGACACACCGGGGCAGCCCGGATGCGCCTTGGCGATCACGGGATTGCCACCGGCGATCGCAGCGGCGAAGTCGCCGCCGGTGACGGCACCATAGGCCAGGGGGAAATTCGCCGGCGGAAACACGACGACGGGGCCGAGGCCGAAGGCGGCCGAGCGGATGTTGCGAGTCGTGTCGAGCATCGGCATCCGCCAGGTGCCCTCACGGGCCGCGGCCGCCGCCTGCCGCAGCTGATCGAGCATCCGCGGAACCTCCACGTCCCGCAGCCGCGGCGCGACCGCGAGGCCCGTTTCCGCGTGGGCGACGGCCACGAGCTCATCCCGAACGTTCTCGAGACGCGCGGCATACCGCTCCAGAAATTCACCCCGCGCCGCATCGGGCAGCCGCCGCAGGTCCTCCGCCGCCTCGACCGCCGCGTCGAGTGCCCGATCGACGTCGGCCCAGTCGCTCACCGGCCAGATCTCGTCCCGCTCCCGGCCCATCGCCGGCTCGACCGCCCGAAACGCATCGCCCACCGTGGCAGGCCGCCACTCTCCACCGATCAGGACTTCTTGCATCCAGGCATTCCCTGTTTCTGCGCTCCGCCGAGGGTATTCGGCGAGCCATAATACGGCTTTGCTCTCATCCGGGTTGGATGTTGAGGAGCTACCCGTTCCCGGATCCTCGCCGTCTTCAAGCCGGAGGTAGGCTCGGGCCTGCACATGCCCTCTCGCGGGCTATGGAAGCGAGCGCAGGCAGGATGCCGAAGCGAAGCGGACATGCAGTGAGCGAAGGACAGCGGGCACCGATCCGCTTTAGCGGATTGGTCGACGTAGCGAACGTCCGCGAGAGGGCATGTGCAGGCCCGGGCCGGGGGCGAATCGTC
>CAZXIG010000166.1:4380-6738 GCA_964640405.1 uncultured Candidatus Kuenenia sp. | reverse complement strand
CATCGACGAGCTGCTGCCGGCTGGACGGCGGCTGCTTCGACTTTTTGTGCGCGTCGATCTTGCCCTTGAGCTCCTTGATCCGCGACACGAAACCCTTGAGGGTGGGGATCATCGCCTCGATCCGCTGGGTGCGGAGACCGAGCTCCTCGATGAGCCGCACGCACCGCCGCCGGCGGCGGCCCAGCCGTGCCCAGGCCTCGCGCCGCTCCGCCATCTTCCGCTTCTTCGAGAGGGCGATGCGGTAGTCGGCCTTGTTCTGCTTGATGAGCACCTCGAGCGTCCGCAGGTTGTGGGGCAGACGGCCGAGGATCTGATCCTTCTCCAGCTTGTCGGTCACCGACACCTGCACGGTGCGGTCGAACGGCAGCTCGCCGCGGTGCACTCGCGACAGGATGCGGAATGCCTGCTCGCAGACGTAATGGCACTCCAGCAGCTTGGCGCGGAACTGGGCGCGGGTCGTCTCGATCTGCCGGGCGAGGTAGATCTCCTGGGCGCGGGTGAGCAGCGGGATCTCGCCCATCTGCGTCAGGTACATCCGCACGGGATCGTCCGACCAGTTCTCGACCTGCTCGACGAGCACGTCGTCGGCATCGCCGTTGGCCTCGATCTCGGCCTCGGCGTCGATGTCACCTTCGGCCAGCACCGGCGCGTCGGTCTCATCGACGAGCAGCTCGGCATCGGCCTCCTCGGCGTCGACGACCTTCTCGGTCAGCTCTTCGACCTCCTGGGGATTGGAGACGACATCGTCTTCGAGTTCATCCAGCAGCGAGTCGTACAAGGGGGTGCTCCTTCAGTGATCCTGCGACACGACGATCAGTGGTGCGAACGACAACGGGGAAACAGGCGGGCGAACCGGCAGCATCGCCGACTTCCTGGCCGCGGCGACGTTCGGCCAATCATTCGGAGAGCCGACAGTGTGATTCAAGGGGCAGGCAAGTCCAGCCGCATGCGGCATTGCCGGTAGTCTGCGGAAACTGGGAGGAAAATCGGGGCGATTCTCGACATCACCAGGGTGCTTCCGAAGGGACGCAACATTATGCCGCTGTGACCTCCCGAAGGCCAGTTTTTTTTGGAGAAAAATCGAATTTTTTCCCAGGTTTCTTGCCTCGGATGGTAAAAGAGTTCGTTGAGAGAGTTTCTGCCGGCGCCCGCCCGCCGCTTCCGCGGCACGTGGCGACGCCGGCCTGGCGAATGGTCGGGGCCCGCCGCGACACATGAAGCGTTTTCTGCTGCCATGCGGCTGTTCGGCGCGGGTCGTGGTCACGGCCGGCCAGGCCGGGGATCGCGTCTCATGTCCCGCCTGCGGAGCCGAACTGCGTGTCCCTCGGCTGGGTGATTTGGCGGCCCTCGAAGCAGCTCCCGCCGAGCGGCAGCGTGCTCGGCAGTGGACAATTGGTCACTCCTTCGGACTGGCTGGGCTGCTGATCGCGGCCGTGGCGACGGCCGGAGCCATCGGCCTGCGGTCGTGGTCGGCCGGCGGGCCCGTGGTGGCCGACGAGCAGATCCGCGCAGCCGTCGCGGCTACCGACATCGGCTCCGTGCACCGGGCCTGGCAATCGATGGCCCGCTCCGGCGTGGAGCGGCCAGCCCTGCCCGAAGAGGCCCGGAGTCAGCGGATCTACCGGTCGGCGGCCGCGTTCAGTGGGCTGCTCTGGACGGTCGCGGCAGGCGGAGCTGCACTCGCCGCCACCGGCTTCGCCTTGAGCCGTTCCGCGAAGAGTCGCGAGGCTCAGCGGGTCGTCGACGGAGGCTGAGCCGCGACGGGCTTGCGAGGGCCGGTCCAGGCTTCGATGCCGGCGGAGAGGTTGGGGAACATACCCCCGAACGACCGCGTGGCATTCGGCGGCGTCTGCCGACCGCCGTTCGTGCCCGACGCCGGCTGCCGCTTGGTGGCCGGCGCCGCAGATGCGGCGGGCCGGTTCGGCGTTTTCTTGGCCGTCCTGGTGTTCGTCTGGCTGGTGTTCGTCTGACCCGGCGTCCGTGCGGATTCGGAACGCGCCGGCGAAGTGGCAGGTGACGCGACCGGCGGCGTCACCGGGGGAGCGGCTGGCGGCGCGAACGAGGCGTCGGCCTGGAGAGCGATTCGCTCGGGCACCACGAGGTAGCGTCCGGCCGCTTGCTGGGACGGTTGTGGGGCCGCGGGGCTCGCGGCATCGGCGGGCGTGGGCTTGAGGACGCTCGTGCTCTGTTCGCTTGCATCAGTGCCGCTCGCTGCCGGCAGGTCACCGATGCCCGAGAGCGCGCCGTCGAGGTCTGCCGGCGGTGACGCGGGCACCGGGGCGTAAAGTGGCTCGCTCGGTGGCAGCAGGCCGGGGCTCGCCGCTGCCTCCGGCCGCGGTTCTACGGAAGCGGTGTCGG
>CAZXIG010000166.1:0-4280 GCA_964640405.1 uncultured Candidatus Kuenenia sp. | reverse complement strand
GACACCGCGACGTCGGGTGCGGTGTCTTCCGACGCATGAGCGGAGGCCGTCGCCGCTTCGGGAATGTCGGCGAGTTTCGGCTCGGAGGCGGGCGCGGCAGCCTGTGGCTCCGGCGCCACGAAATCCACATCCGTGCGACTCACCTGCGAACTCACCTGCGCTCGTGGCACGGCCGCCACCTTCGGCGCCACCTTCGGCTCCGTGGGCTTCGCGGGCTCTGCGGGCTCCGAGGGCGCCCAGAGATCGGCCTCCGGCACGCTTGCAGCCTGTGTGTTTGGCGCGGCGGGCGCCGGTGCGGTGAACGATTGCTCGGCGGGAGCGGCTGCCGGCGCCTTGGCCGTGGTCGCGGGCACGAGTTGCACCGACAAGAGCGGCTGGCCCTCACGCAACGGATGCCTGAGCACCATGCCCTCGAAGGTGTCGCGGGCCCGCAGGGCCGATGTCGGCAGCATGGCCCGGGGCCAGTCCTTGAGGGCCACGTCCCAGACCGTGATCGGGGAGCCCTGCGGGAGCGAGTGGAGCGCGACGAAGATCGGCTCACACTCGACCTGCGGCCGCGTCTGCGCGAGATGCACGTCGAGCGCGCGGTTCACGCCGAAGGCTACGGCGGCTCCTGCCACGAACGCCGTCGCGAACACGGTCAGCCTCGACGGCCGATTGCGGCGTGGGTTTTCCTCGCGGGCGGCTGACGCGGTGTGCATGGAACGATCCCGGGTGGCTGTCACGAAGATCCGATCGTCGTCTGCAATCGGCACGACTCGCGCCGCGGAAACACCGCCGCATCCGCCGGCAGTCGAGGTTTGCCAGCGTCCCGCAAAACCCCCCAGTCCCACGAAGTTCCCAACCCGGAGGTCGGCCGGCAGGCCCCGCGCTCCCCCAACCTCTCTCATCCACGCCCCGGCCGGTAGCTGCGCACCCGCTCATACAAGCCCCGGGCGGAAGCCCGGGGACCCGCGTGCTGCCACCGCCGCCTACTCCGTCGCCGAGAGCTCCTCGTCGCCGACGTCGAAGACCGGATCGACGCCGGTGCCCAGCGGACGGATCACGAGCAGCTGCATCCCTGCGGCCTCGCCGGCGCGATCCCGCAGGAGCGCGTCGCCCACGGTGGCCGCCGGTTCCCCCGCGGCGCCGATCACGAGCATGCCGCGATGCGGCAACAGGGTCTCGATGGCAAGAGGTTCGAAGCGCCTCCGTGCCTGGCCCGTTTCCAGCCGAAACATCCCTTCCTCGCCGATCCACGTGCGTTGCATGGGACCGTGCTTGAGTTCCGGCACGAGTTCGATCCGCGCGCGGCCGTCGGCATCAGGCCAAGCCCGCACGGCCACGACCGCCGTGCAATCGCGATAGGTGCCGCCGCGCACGCCGTCGGCGGCGTGTTCGAGGAGCACCAGCTCCGGAATGCCCGCGGCGGCGACGATCTCGGCTCGTTTTCCAGGCAGGAGCCGCAGCACCCGCCGCGCCGTGGCCGCGTCGTCGGCCCCGTCGGCCACGACCGGCCGGGCGGCCGCCACCCGTTCCGCCAGCGCCGCCGGCAGCGAGCCGGAGAGCACACCCGCCCGCAGGCCGTTCGCGGCGAGCCGCGCGGAGAGGTCGCGGCCCAGCGCCTGCTCGTCGACCAGCGTCCAGAGTTCGTCCTGCACGACCGGGTCGTGCGGATCGTGGCGGATGAAGAGCAGCTCGACCGGCAGCGTCTTCACGGTCGCGGCCGGGTTGCGTTCACGCTGCGAGTCGATCGCGGCGGGCTCCGCGGACTGGCCGAGGATGCCGCCCGTCGGTACGAGCAGGCCGCGACAGCCGGTGGCGAACAGGCAGCCGGCCGCCGCGAGGAGGAGGATCGGCGCGCACGGTGGCTGTGGGAGGGCGCCCATGGCTGGCTCGCGAGGGGGTGGAGAGATAGAGCCGCCCCGCCGCGGCGTCAACGCCGATCGCCCGACTTTTCAGCAGGCGCGGAGGGCGTTGGCGAAGATCGCGAGGCCGGCGCCGGAGGTGGAAGGGTCGAGGCGGCCGACCCAGGCGGGGTGCTGCGTGGCCTCGACGAACCGCTCCGGATGGGGCATGAGCCCGAACACCCGGCCCGTCTCGTCGCAGGCGCCGGCGACGTCGGCCTGGGCGCCGTTGGGGTTGGTCGATGCGCCGCTCGAGTCGACGTCGTACCGCAGCGCGAGCTGGCCGGCCGCCTCGAGCGCGGCCAGATCGGCCGCCGATCGCGCGACGAACCGCCCCTCGCCGTGGGCGACAGGCAGTTCGAGCCGATCGATGCCCTTGAGGAACACGCACGGCCCTGCCGGCGCCCGCAGGTGCACCCAGCGATCGACGAACCGGCCCGACGTGTTGTGAGCGAGCGAGGCCCGCTGGGCTCCCGTCGCCGGATCGGCGAGCAGAAGGCCCGTCTGCAGCAGCACCTGGAAGCCGTTGCAGATGCCGAGCACGAGGCCGCCGCGATCGCGGAACGCCCGCAGCGCGTCGCCCAGCCGCAGCCGCAGCTCGAGCGCGAAGATGCGGCCGCTGGCGATGTCGTCGCCGTAGGAGAAGCCCCCCGGCACGCAGAGGATCTGGCAATCGTCCATCACCGAGGGCTTCTCGACGAGCGCGCGAACATGCACGCGGCGGGCCAGGCCGCCGGCCCGCTCGAAGGCGTGCGCCGTCTCGTGGTCGCAATTGGTGCCCGGGGCCCGAAGAATGAGTGCGCGGGGTGCCAGCATGTCAGCCGTGGCCTCCTGAGTGTTCGGTGTGTGACATCCGCCGCCAGGCCGCCGAGAGTTCGGCGACGCCGATCCGCTCGGGCCCGCGGGCCGTTGCGATCGCGAGCGCGGGCTCCGCGGTGACGGCGCCGAGCCAGGCCCACCGCGTGCCATCCATGAGCTTCTCGAAGGCTGCGGCGTCGGCCGCCTGCACTTCGCAGATGAACCGCCCCGGCGTCTCGGCGAACGCGGCGACGAGATCGCGCTGCCCGGGCTCCGCCGGTGCCGACAGTTCGAGCGGCGCCGCGGCGAGATCGAGCGTGGCCCCGAGCCCGCCGCCGATCGCCATCTCCGCGACGGCCGCGGCCAGGCCGCCATCCGAGACGTCGTGGCACGACTGCACGAGCCCGGCCCGCTGCGCGGCTGCCACCGCGGCGAACACGCCGCGGCAGGCGGCCACGTCGACCTCCGGGAGCCGGCCCCCCGACACGATGCCCGCGAGCTCCAATTGGCTGCCGGCGACGTCGTCGCGGGTGAGGCCAACCACGGCCAGCCGATTGCCGGCGGCCTTGAGATCGGGCGAGCGGACCTGCCCCACGTCGGCCACCTGGCCCACAGCCGTGGCGAGCAGCGTGGGCGGGATCGAGATCTCCCGCTGCCGGCCCGCGGCGTCGGTCCAGGCGAAGACGTTGTTGAGGCTGTCCTTGCCGCTCACGAACGGGGCGGTGAACGCGAGCGCCATGTCGTGGCAGGCGCGGCAGGCCTCCACGAGCGTGCCGAGCGATTCGGGCCGCCGCGTGTCGCCCCAGCAGAAGTTGTCGAGCAGCGCGATCCGGTCGGGGTCGGCGCCCGCGGCCACCACGTTGGCGATCGCCTCCACGATGCCGCCCGCGGCCATCTGATAGGGATCGATCCGGCCGAGCCGATGCCGCAGCCCCACGCCGAGCACGATCCCGCGCGGCCGGCCGAGCACGCCGCGAACGACCGTGCCGTCGGCCGGGCCTTCGCCGGGGCCGAGCAGCGGCTTGAGCACGCTCGCCCCCTGCACCTCGTGGTCGTACTGCCGCACGATCCATTCCTTGCTCGCCACGTCGGGCAAGGCGAGCACGGTCTCGAGACAGTTCGCGACGCCGCGGGCCGCGGCCGGCTGCCAGGTGGCGGGCGTCGGGGCGGGACGCGTGAAGTGCGACGGCAGCCGCTGCTTCGGGCGGCCCTCGTGCAGGAAGTGGCAGTCGAGTTCGCCGGCGACCTTCCCTTCCCAGGAGAGCACGAGCCGGCCGGTGCCGGTGAACGTGCCGATCGCCGTGGCCTCCACCCCTTCCGCGGCCGCGATCGCCGCCAGCCGCTCCCAGTTGGCCGGCGGGACGGCGAGCACCATCCGCTCCTGGGCCTCGGAGATCCAGACCTCCGTCGCCGAGAGGCCCGCATACTTCAGCGGCACCGTCTCCAGCCGCACTTCGGCGCCGAGCGTCGCGCCCATCTCGCCGACGGCGCTCGAGAGACCGCCGGCGCCGCAGTCGGTGATGGCGCTGAACAGCTTCTGCCGCGAGGCCTCGAGCACGAAGTCGGTGAGCGTCTTCTCGTGGATCGCGTGGCCGA
>CAZXIG010000165.1:0-6808 GCA_964640405.1 uncultured Candidatus Kuenenia sp. | reverse complement strand
GGCCGCATCTCCCAGCGGACCACGTTGGCCCACTGGTTGATGAGCACCGGCAGGTCGCGCCACGACTGGATCCACTTGGCGTACATCGCGCCGATGATCGTCTCGCTCGTGGGCCGCACGACGAGCGGCTCCTCGAGCTTGCCGGTGGGAATCAGCTTGCCGTCGGCGCCCAGCTCGAGGCGGTGGTGCGTGACGACCGCGCACTCCTTGGCGAAACCCTCGACGTGCTTCGCCTCCTGCTCGAGATAGGAGAGCGGGATGAAGAGCGGGAAGTAGGCGTTCTGGTGCCCCGTCGCCTTGAACTCACGGTCGAGGATGCCCTGCATCCGCTCCCACACCGCGTAGCCGTGGGGCTTGATCACCATGCAGCCGCGAACGGGCGACTGCTCGGCGAGGTCGGCCGCGCGGACCACCTGTTGGTACCACTCGGGATAATCCTGGGCACGGGTCGGGGAAATGGCATGCTCGGGCATGGTGGGCTCCGGAATCGTGGGAGCCGCGGATTGTAGCCAGTGGCTGTCAATCGCGAGACACCACCCCTACACTTCCCTGCATGCCCCGCCGCCTGATCACCGAACTCCAGCCACAGATCCAGATCGACCAGCTGTTCCTCGCCACGCACAAGCAGCTGCGGCCCAACCGCAACGGCCAGCTCTATCTGCAGGTCGATCTGGCCGACAAGAGCGGCACGATCACCGGCCGGCTGTGGAACGCCTCCGACGACGACTTCAACGCCTTCGACGATGGCGACTACGTCCGCGTGGAGGGGCACACCCAGCTCTACTCGGGCAGCCTGCAGCTGATCGTGACGGCGATCGAGCGGGCCGACCCGCGGACGGTGGACGAGTCGGAGTTTCGCGTGCTCTCCGCGGCCGACGTCGACCGGCTGCTCGTCGAATTGCGGTCGTTCGCCGACACGATCCGTTCCGCGCCGCTGCGGGAACTCGTGGCGGAACTGCTCGCCGACGGGGACCTGGTCGCGGCCTTCTGCCGCAGTCCCGCGGGCGTGAAGCACCATCACGCCTACGCCGGCGGCCTGCTCGACCACGTCGTCAACCTGCTGCGGCTCGCCGACCGGATCGCGCCCCTCTACCCCGATCTCGATCGCGACCTGCTGCTCGCCGGCGTGCTCGTGCACGACATCGGCAAGATCGTGGAACTCGAAAGCGAGAAGGGATTCTCCTACACCGACTCGGGCCAGCTCCTCGGCCACGTGCTCCTGGGCCTGGAGATCGTCGACGCCAAGATCCGCGCGGTCGAGCAGCGAACGGGCAGCCCCTTCGACGCCGAGACGGCCGTGCGGCTCAAGCACATGATCGCCAGCCATCACGGCCAGCTCGAGTTCGGCGCCGCCAAGATGCCGATGACGCTCGAGGCCCTCGCCCTGCACCACATCGACCACCTCGACGCGAAGATGGCGGCCGTGAGCCAGCTCCTGAAGGCCGAGGCGTCGATCGACGACGGCTGGACGCAGTTTCACCAGAACCACGGCCGGAAGTTCTTTCGCGGCCGGGGATGACCGGCCGGCCGGCGCTCGGGAGGCCCACACGCATGCCCCGGAATCGTGATCGCCACGGCCGCGAGCCTTCGCGGCCCGCCTCGAGCCGTGGGGGAGTCGTCGGCGTGTTCCGCCGCTCGGCCCGCGGCCACGGCTTCGTGCGACCGCTCGAGGCGCCAGCCGGCGACAAGTCGCAGGACATCCACGTCGCGGCGAACGCGACGCTCGACGCGGCCTCGGGCGACACCGTCCGCGTGCGGCTCTCCAAGACCCGCGACGTCCGCCGGCCCGGCCCGGCCGGCGAGATCGTGGAGATCGTGAAGCGGCGGACGACCCGGTTCGTCGGCTCCTACTTCGAGGCCGCGAACCTCGGCTGGGTGCAGATCGACGGCACCGGCTTCGCCCGGCCCGTGGCCGTCGGCGACCCCGGCGCCAAGGGCGTGCGGCCGCACGACAAGGTGGTCGTGGAGATGGTGCGGTTCCCCACGCACCTGCGGGACGGCGAGGGCGTGATCGTCGAGGTGCTCGGCAAGGCCGGCGCCGCCGGCGTCGACACGCTCACGATCATCCACGAGTTCGGACTGCCGGGCGATTTCCCCGAGGCGGCCCTCGACGATGCCCGGGCCCAGGCGGAACGCTTCGACGAATCGGTCCCACCCGGCCGCCGCGACCTCACCGACCGCACGATCGTGACGATCGACCCGGTCGATGCCCGCGACTTCGACGACGCGATCTCGCTCGAGCGGGTCGATCGCGGCCACTGGCTGCTCGGCGTGCACATCGCCGACGTTTCGCACTTCGTCCGCGAGGGCTCGCCGCTCGACCAGGAGGCCCGCAATCGCGGCACGAGCGTCTACCTGCCCGATCGCGTGATCCCGATGATCCCCGAGATCGTCTCCAACAACCTCGCCAGCCTCCAGCCGAACAAGGTGCGGTATGCCCGCACCTGCTGGATCGAGTTCACGCCCGAGGGCGTGCCCGTTCACGCGGCGGAGGAGCGGTCGGCGATCAAGAGCCGCCGCCGCTTCACCTACGAGGAGGTGGACGTCTTCCTCGCCGATCCCGAGACGGTCGCCGTGGCGATGCCGCCCGAGGTGCGGGCTCTGCTCGGCCGGATGCGCGACCTCGCCCGCATCCTGCGCAGCCGCCGCATGGCCCGCGGCGCGCTCCAGCTCGAGATGCCCGAGGTGAAGATCGACCTCGACCGCGAGGGCCGCGTGTCGGGCGCCCACGTCGTGGAGAACACCGAGAGCCATCAGATCATCGAGGAGTTCATGCTCGCCGCCAACGAGGCGGTGGCCAACGCCCTCGCCGCGGCCGGGGCTGGATTCCTTCGCCGGATTCATCCCCAGCCCGATCCGCGAAAGCTCCGGCAGCTCACGGAATTCGTCTCTGAACTCGGCTTCGAGGTCGACACGCTCGAGAGCCGGTTCGAGCTGCAGCGGCTCCTCGACATGGCCCGCGGCCGCCCCGAGGAACACGCCGTGCACTACGCCGTGCTCCGCAGCCTCACGCGGGCCGCCTACGGGCCGCAGGAGGACGGACACTACGCGCTCGCGAGCGACTGCTACTGCCACTACACGTCGCCGATCCGCCGCTACCCCGACCTCACGGTGCACCGGGCCCTCGAGGCGATCGCCAAGGGCCGGCGGCCGCCGGCCGAGGGGCTCGTGCACCTCGGCGCCGAGTGCTCGGAGCTCGAGCGGCGGGCCGAGGCCGCCGAGCGGGAGCTCGTGAAGCTCAAGCTGCTGCTCTTCCTCTCGAAGCGGATCGGCGAGGAGATGGATGCGGTCGTCACGGGGGTCGAGCCCTTCGGCCTGTTCGTGCAGGGGCTCGCCATCCCGGCGGAAGGGCTCGTGCCGCTCGACAGCCTTCCAGACGATTCCTACCGCTACGACCGGGCCAGCCACACGCTCTCTGGCCGCCGGCCCGGGCAGTCGTTCCGGCTCGGCGATCGCGTCCGCGTGGCGGTGGCCCGCGTCGATCTTGAGCGCCGCGAGCTCGACTTCCGTCTCCTCGGCTTCGGCCGCCGCGGCCGCGTTGCCCCGCCCCGCACACGCGGCCCCAGCCGGCCTGCCCGCTCCGAGAAGCGATCCCCAAAAAAGCCGCACAAGAAACGCCGGCCTGGCAAGCGGCGGTAATCCCTTATCCCCTCAGCAAGGAACGCATCGTGACCGACTCGCTGCTTCGTACGCCGCTCTGCACGTGGCATGAATCCCACGGCGGCCGGATGGTCGATTTCGCCGGCTGGCGGATGCCGGTGCAGTATGCCTCGATCGTCGACGAGCACCTCGCCGCGCGGAACGCCGCCGGCCTGTTCGACGTGTCGCACATGGGGCGGCTCGCGATCGACGGGCCCGACTCGCAGGCGTGGCTCGAGTCGCTGCTCACCCGCCGCGTGTCCGACATGCTGCCGGGGCAGTGCCGCTACACGCTCGTCACGAGCGACGCCGGCTCGGCCGACGGGCTCGCGGTGCTCGACGACGCGCTCGTCGCCCGCGAGGCCGATGCGGCCGACGGCTCGCCGCGGATGTCGATGGTCGTCAATGCCAGCAACCGCGCCGCGGTGGTGGCGTGGCTCCGGAGCCGCCTGCCGAAGGCTGGCGTCACGCTCGTCGATCGCACGTCCGACACGGCCATGATCGCCGTGCAGGGTCCGCTGGCCGTCGCGCTCGTGTGCGGGCTCTGCCCGCCGGCCGACGCCGAGAGGATCCGCGGCCTCGGCGTCTATCGGGCCACGCAGGCCGTGGTGGCCGGCGTGCCCGCGGCCGTCAGCCGCACGGGCTACACGGGCGAAGACGGCGTCGAAGTCGTCGTGCCGGCGGCCGAGGCCACGTCCGTGTGGGAGGCGATCCTGACGGCCGGTGCCGACCGCGGAGCACGGGCCTGCGGCCTCGGCGCCCGCGACACGCTGCGGCTCGAGGCGGGCATGCCGCTCTACGGCCACGAGCTGCAGGCCACGAGCGATCCCTTCGCCTTGGGGCTCGGCCTCGCCGTGAATCTGGAGACGCCTTCCGGGAGCTCCCGGGAGTTTCCCGGTGCGGCCTCTTTGCGGCGGATGAAATCGCACGCCGCGGATCGGGTGCGGGTGGGACTGGCCTTCGACTCCAAGCGCTCGGCCCGCGAAGGCAGTCTCGTCGTCGCCGCAGGGGGCACGGCGGATACGCCGCTCGGCATCGTCACCAGCGGCAGCTTCGCCCCGTCGCTCGGCCACGCCGTGGCGATGGCCCTCGTCGATCGTTCGGCAGCCGCGGCCGGCACCATGGTCGACGTCATGATCCGCGATGCGGCCCAGCCAGCCCGCGTGGTGCCGCTCCCCTTCTACCGCCGCCCCGCGGCCCGCGGCTGACAGGCGGACGGAATCGAGTATTCTGCTGCGACGGAGACGATCGCCACCGCCCTGTGGAGACAACCATGGCCGCCGAGATGAAGTTTGCAAAGACGCACGAGTGGATCCGCCCCGAGGCCGATGGGGTCGCCACGGTCGGCATCTCGGCCTACGCGGTGGAGGCGCTCACCGACCTCGTGTTCATGCAGCTGCCCGCCGTCGGCAAGAAGGTGAAGGCGGGGGAGTCGTTCGGCGAGATCGAGAGCGTGAAGGCGGTGAGCGATCTCTACGCTCCGGTGTCGGGCGAGATCGTCGCGGTCAACACGGCCCTCCCCGGCCAGCTCGATCTGCTCGGCAAGGATCCCTACGGCGCCGGCTGGGTGATGAAGATCCGCCCCGACGATCCCGCCGAGATGTCGGCCCTGCTCGACCAGGCGGCCTACGACGCCGTGATCAAGAACGCGTCGCACTGATCCCGTGGCCACGCTCGCGGCATGGTGGGATGGCGACGCCGAAGGGGTCGCCAACATGGCCTTGGACGAGGCCCTGGGCGCGGCGGCCGAGCGATGTGGCCGGCCGCTGATCCGGTTCTACGGTTGGTCGCGGCCGACGGTGTCGCTCGGGGCCTTCCAGAAACTCGCCGACGCCCGCGGGATCGCCGACATCGCTGCGGCCGACCTCGTGAGGCGGCCCAGCGGCGGCGGGGCCATCGTCCACGGCAGCGACCTCACCTATGCCCTCGCCGTGCCGAAGTCGCATCCGCTGGGGGCCACCGCGCAGCTGCTCTACACGGCCGCGCATACCGCGCTCGCCACGGTGCTGCAGGAGCGTGGCATCGATGCCCGGCTCTACGGCGATCGGCCGACCGACGACGACTTCTTCTGCTTCTCCCGCCGGGCGGGGGGCGACCTGATTGCGACGCCGCCGGGCCGTGAGCCCTCCCCCGCCGATCCCAAGATCATGGGCAGCGCCCAGCGGCGGCTGGCCGGAGCGGTCATTCAGCATGGCAGCCTGCTGCTGCGGGAGAACGGCGGCGTCGGCCCTGCGGCGCGGCACCCGGGCGTGGAGAACCTCTGCCCGCGGTTTGAAACGCAGGCCCTGCGGCAGCTCGCCGACGCCTGGCTGGCGAGACTCGCCGCGGCCATGGCGACCAGCTTCGACTGGGAGCCGGGGACGTTTTCGCCGCCCCCCCACGACGAGCTACGGCCGCGAATCGCGGCCTACTCGGACCCTCGGTGGCTCGCCCGACGGTGAGTGTATGGGCCGCGCAGGCTGGCCTTGTCGGCCCTCCTCATGTATAGAATCAAGTCTGCCTTCCGATCTCCCCACCCCCCGCCCACCATGATCGCCAAGCTGATCGTCGCCTCTGGCAAGAGTGCCGGCCGTTCCATCTCGATCAAGCGAAATCGCCTGCTCATCGGCCGCGCCGAGGAGTGCGACGTGCGTCCGCTCAGCGAGGACGTGAGCCGTCGTCATTGCGAAGTGATCGTCGGCCCGGCGGAGGTCTGGGTGGCCGATCTCGGCAGCCGCAACGGCACGTTCGTGAACGGCCAGCGGATCGCCGAGAAGACGAAGGTCGCCGACGGCGACATCATTCGCGTCGGCGTGCTGGAATTGAAGGTTGCCTGCTCCGACCCGGCCGCCAAGGCTGGCACCGACGACGACGTCTCGCGGTGGCTCGTGGCCGACGAGAAGCCCGCCGGGATGTTCGACACGACCCAGACGCTGCCTATCCAGACGGGGGCGGAGACCGCGAAGCCCGACCCCACCCCCGTCCCGGTCGCCGCCGACGCCTCGGTCACGGCTCGGGTTCCCACCCCAGCCACGACCTCGCTCCAGGCGGCGAAATCCGGCCCCGGCACGCTGCCGTCCGCGGCCAAGAAGAAGTCGGATTCCTCCCGCGACGCCGCGGCCGAGGCCCTGAAGAAGTTCTTCGAGAACCGCTGAGCATTCCGGGCTTTCCGCGCCGCCCCAAGAAGCCC
>CAZXIG010000164.1:0-6843 GCA_964640405.1 uncultured Candidatus Kuenenia sp. | reverse complement strand
GACACCCGGCTTATGAAGCCGGTGCTCTAACCAACTGAGCTACGCTGCCCTGATGGAGAAAATATACCTGTAGCAGTTCGGCACGTCAGCAGGCCCTGCTTTTTCGGCCCTCACGACGATCCTGCGGCTGCCAGGGTGTCGGGCGAAAGCGTGACCGCGCGGGCGAAGCCCGCCACCAGCCGGGCCGACGTGGGCTCGAACGCGACCAGCGAAAAGTCACCCAACTGAAACAGGGCGGTGGCCTCGGGGAACTTCCCGAGATAGGCGGCCTTCACGGCGGCGTGTTCCGGGTGATCGTCGGGAATGAACGTCGCCACGGCAGAGATCGACACCCGCGGCAGGGCTTGCGGCATCGTGCCGGCCGATTCGGCTGCCGTGAGGAGCAGGCAGACGTCCGGGTGTGCCTGCATGTCGCGGGTGTGAGCCGACAAACCGCTCACATGCGTGATCAGTCGCAGCCGGCCGCCGGCCATCGTGGTCGCAAACGGAATCATCGATGCGAACGGCCGGCCGTCGTGCAGCGTGGCCAGTGCCGCCGTGCTCCTGCCAACGAGCAGCGACCGCAGGACATCGAGCGTGACAGGGTCGAGGTTCATCGGCAGGGGTTCTCGAAGGACGATGCAGGCGGACGTGATGCTGCCAGAAGGATCTGGACCCGTACGCCAGGACGTCGCCGAAAGTTCACGGCAGAGATCCTCGAAGTCACTAGGTCGATGCTCACGAGCTTTCGCCTACAACTCATTCCGTGCGGCTGGCCGACAGCAGGATCACCGCCCGCTTGCCATCGGTGTGGTAGGGATCGCCGGTGAGGTTGCGATGCGGGGCCGCGCGGGGGCAGGCGCCGACGCCCGCGACGTAGCCGGCCGCCGCCGCGCGGCCGCTCGTCATCAGGTCCTCGATCACGTAGTCGCGAGACTCGTCGACGTCGGGGTCGATCCGGTGGGTCGTCAGGTTCCAGGCCCGCGTGGTGAACCGCACGCCGATGTCGCGGCTCACCTGACCCACCCACGTGGGCCTGCCCTGAAACGCGAGCGGGGTCAGCCAGAGGCGGAGGTGAAGCCGCTCGTTGATCGAATGCCGCGTCCGCTGGAGTGCGAAGTCCTGCTGACGGCCGAAGAGATAGAGCGAACTCACGGGCGAATAGCGGTAGCTGGAGCCGAGCAGAAAGGCGCGGACCGTCTTCCAGCAGGTGGCGAGCGAGATCGCCTCGCTCTCGTCCCAGCGGGCGGCGAAGGCGGCCAGCAGCGTCTCGAAGTCGCCGATCACGACGAGGTTGACCGGATCGCCATGCCGCGTGCCGGCCGCATTGCTCGTTGCCGCCGGCAACGCCTCGAGCTTCGTCACGAGGGCGTCGAGCGAGCATTCTTCGACGGCGGTGGCCGGTCGGAGCCGGGAGAAATCCCGCTCGTGATAGTCGACGGCGATGCCCGGCACGGGCACCGTGAACATGAAATCGGAGGCCGGTTGCGTGTGTGCCGCGTGCTGTTCCGGCGACCGTACGTCGGCTCCGGCGAGCGATTCGGCGATGCCGCCGACGCTCGTGAGCCGCACCCGCACCACCTTCGTGCCGAGGTCGAGCGTCGTGAACACGAATCCTTCGGCCGTCTCGCCCGGCGGAATGGGGCCCAGCCGGAAGCCGCGGCCGCGAAACACATCGTCCATCCGACCGTTGCCCAGCCAGGCCGTGAACAGTTTGAGCGGCACCAGCGCGAACAACGGCACGAACAGCCAGGCCATCGCCCCGAACGCCGAGAGCCGCCGCATGATCGAGAAGTGCATCGCGCCGGCCGCCTCGAGCGGCGTGAAATAACGCGGGTCGATCGTCACGAACTGGAGCCGCAAGCTCTGCGGCGAGCGGTTCGTGATTCGCAGAAACACCGGCTGAATGCCGCGCCGCGCCAGGTCGACGCCAAATACCCGCCGCGACTCCGCCGCCGACAGCACGGCCACGGTCACCGCCGCCCGCTCGCTCTCCTGCGTAACCGCACGGTCGAGAAAACCGGTGAACGCCTCGTCCGGCTCGTAAGGCGTCGTGATCAGCCGCCAGAGATACCTCACCATCGGCCGCGACTCGTGTCCAAACGGTCGAGTGTCGTTCAATCGCCCCTCGAAAACGCGAGGTTCGCGGCTGCCCATGCCCGGTCGCCGGCGTTGCTGACAAGCGGAGGCCTGGATGCCCGTAGCGCAGTCAGCATCGAGCGAGCGAAGGGCAGGATGCCCGTAGCGAGCGTCCGGCGACCGGGCATGGGCAGCTGCGAACCGGCCCACCCCATGCCCGTCGCCATCCAAAAAGCCTCAGTCGACCAGCGAGCACGACGCCTCGACGACAGCGTCGATCTTGTCGTCGGAGAGCCCGCCCTTGGCGAACGCGTGGTTCGCCTTCACGGTGCCCCCCTTGTAGCAGATCACCGTCAGGTCGGCGTCGGGAGCGATCTTGAGATCCGGCGGACCGTCCTTCGCGTCTTCGGGCACGACGAAGGCGAGCCGCTTGATACCGTGCTTGGCCACGAAGTCGGCCGAGGCCTTCTTCAGGGTCTCGGCATCGGAGCCGATCATGTTGACGAAGCCGGTGAGCTTGTCGTCGGCATGCTCCTCGAGTTCCTCGTCGAGTTCCTTGAGCAGCTTGGCCAGCTTGTCGTCGGCCGAGCGGGCGAAGATCATCACGACGGGGCGGGCGCCCATCTTGCAGCGGTAGCAGAGGGTGCGGCCGTCTTGCACGCCGTCGTCGGGATTGCCCGTCACCTTGGTGACCGTGAACGCACCGACCATCTCGCCCACCGCGGGCCCACTCGTCACCTCGGCCGACGCGACGACCGCCACGCCGAACACCAAGGCCACCGCCATCACACATGCTGCACGCATCTTGACGCTCCTGGAAGGAAAGATTCTGGGAGGGACTGTCGGCGCCGAAGGTCGCGCCGGAGGGATCAACTTGAGAAGTGCAGCCTATCGCAGGTAGGATTGAGAGAGCAAATTTTTCGGCGAATGCGGGAATTTGGCCCACTGTTCGGAGACATTTCATGTCCACTGCCTCCGCCCCGCGCCGCCCCGCGCCGCCCACGGTGCGGCAGACGCAGCTCTTCATCGACGGCCAGTGGACGGCCGCGAAGAGCGGCAAGACGTTCGCCACGCTCAACCCGGCCACGGAAGAGGTGATCGCCCAGGTCGCCGAAGGGGATGCCGCCGACGTCGATGCGGCCGTGCGGGCCGCCCGCCGCGCGTTCGACGAGGGGCCGTGGCCGCGCATGGATGCCCGCGAGCGGGGCCGGATCATGCTGCGGCTCGCCGACCTGATCGAGGCCGAGATCGACGAACTCGCCGCGCTCGAGTCGCTCGACAACGGCAAGCCGGTCCGCGACGCCCGGACCGGCGACATCCCGCTGGCCCTCGACTGCCTCCGCTACTACGCCGGCTGGGCCGACAAGATCCACGGCCAGACGATCCCCATCAACGGCAACTACTTCTGCTACACGCGGCGGGAGCCCGTGGGCGTGGCGGGGCAGGTGATCCCGTGGAACTTCCCCATCCTGATGGTGGCCTGGAAGTGGGGGCCGGCCCTCGCGGCCGGCTGCACGATCGTGATGAAGCCGGCCGAGCAGACGCCGCTCACCTGCCTCAGGCTTGCGCGGCTCGCCCAGAAGGCGGGCGTGCCCGACGGGGTGATCAACGTCGTGCCCGGCTTCGGGCCGACCGCGGGGGCCGCGATCGTCAAGCACCCCGGCATCGACAAGGTGGCCTTCACCGGCTCGGGCGAGACCGCCCAGATCATCATGCGGCAGGCGGCCGACCAGCTGAAGCGGCTCACGTTCGAGCTCGGCGGCAAGAGCCCCAACATCGTGTTCGCCGACGCCGATCTCGATGCGGCGGCCGTGGGCGCGCACGTGGGCATCTACCTCAATCAGGGGCAGTGCTGCTGCGCCGGCTCGCGGCTTTTCGTGGAAGACACGATCCACGGCGAGTTCGTGGAGCGGGTGGTCGAGATGAGCCGGAAGCGGAAGGTGGGCGACCCGTTCGATCCGGCCACGCAGCAGGGGCCGCAGGTCGACAAGGCCCAGTTCGACAAGATCATGGGCTACATCGAAAGCGGCAAACGCGAGGGGGCGACCTGCGCCACCGGCGGCAGGCGGGTGGGCGACAAGGGCTTCTTCATCGAGCCGACCGTGTTCACGAACGTCAAGGACGAGATGGCGATCGCCCGCGAGGAGATCTTCGGGCCGGTGCTCTCCGTCTTGAAGTTCTCCGACGTGGATGAGCTGATCCGGCGGGCCAACGCGACGAACTTCGGGCTGGCGGCGGCGGTCTGGACCCGCGACGTGGCGCGGGCCCACGACGTGGCGCGGCGGCTGCGGGCCGGCACGGTGTGGGTGAATTGCTACGACGTGTTCGATGCGGCCGCCCCGTTCGGCGGGTTCAAACAGTCGGGCTTCGGCCGCGAACTCGGCGAGCGCGGGCTCGACCCCTATCTCGAAACCAAGACGGTAACGGTGAGTCTGGAGTAATCATGGGACGATTTTTCGGCAGGGTGACGACCGGCGGCGGGTTTCGCGCGGTCATGTACACGTTCAAGAAATCCCGCGAGGCGGGCGGCCTCTGGAAGTTCTGGAAGGCCATGCGGTCGAAGAACGCCTGCAAGACCTGCGCCCTCGGCATGGGCGGCCAGGCCGGCGGCATGGTGAACGAGGCCGGCCACTTCCCCGAGGTCTGCAAGAAGTCGTTCCAGGCGATGGTCGCCGACATGCAGGGGGCCGTGAAGCCGACGTTCTTCGAGACCTACTCGATCCCGCAGCTGCGGGCCTTCACGCCCTACCAGATGGAGCACTCCGGCCGGCTCGTGCAGCCGGTGATCCTGGAGAAGGGCTCGCAGCATTACCGGCCGATCGAATGGGGCGAGGCGATGGAGCGGATCGCCGCCAAGCTGAAGAAGACCGCGCCGGAAGAGAGCTTCTTCTACTTCAGCGGCCGGTCGAGCAACGAGGCGGGCTTCCTGCTCCAGCTCTTCGCCCGGCTCTACGGCACGAATCACGTCAACAACTGCTCCTACTACTGCCATCAGGCGAGCGGCGTCGGCCTCGCCAGCGTGATCGGCACGGGCGCCGGCACCGTGAAGCTCGACGACATGGAGCACGCCGACTGCGTGTTCCTGATCGGCGGCAATCCCGCGAGCAACCATCCCCGCATGATGCGGACGTTGATGATGGTCCGCCGCAGCGGCGGCAAGGTGATCGTGGTCAATCCGATCGTGGAGACAGGGATGGTGAACTTCTCCGTGCCGAGCGATGCGTGGGCGCTCCTGTTCGGTGCCGAGATCGCAAGCAGCTACATCCAGCCCTACGTCGGGGGCGACCTCGCGATGATCTACGGGATCATGAAGCGGCTGCGGGAGCTGCACGCCGCGAAGCCGCGGAATGCCGCCGGCGAGCTGATCGTCGACGAGGAGTTTCTCAGCCGGCACTGCGTCGGCTGGCCCGACCTCGCCGCGCGGCTCGACGCCCTCTCCTGGGACGACATCGTCCGCAAGTCGGGCGTGTCGAAGCGGGAGATCGACGACATGGCGGCCCAATACGCCGAGAGCAAGCGGGCCGTCTTCGCCTGGACGATGGGCGTGACGCACCACCTCCACGGCGCGGCCACCGTGCAGGCGATCGCGCAGCTGGCGCTGATGCGCCGGATGGTGGGGCGGCCCGGCGCCGGCCTCCAGCCGATCCGCGGCCACTCCAACATCCAGGGCATGGGCACGGTCGGCGTCACCCCCACGCTCAAGAAGGCGATCTTCGAGCGGCTCGAGAGCCACTACGACGTCAAACTGCCCACGACGAAGGGCTACGACACCCTCGAATGCCTCGACGCCGCCGACGAGGGCAAGATGCGGTTTGCCTTCTGCCTCGGCGGCAATCTGTATGGCGCGAGCCCCGACGCGACCTATGCGAAGCGGGCGATGGAGAAGATCGACACGGTCGTCTACATGAACACCTCGCTCAACACCGGCCACGCCTGGGGCACCGGTGCCGATGAGACGATCATCCTCCCCGTGCTCGCCCGCGACGAGGAGCCGGAGCCCTCCACGCAGGAGAGCATGTTCAGCTACATCCGGCTCTCCGACGGCGGACAGCCGCGGCATGTGGGCCCCCGGGCCGAGGTGGAGATCATCGCCGACATCGCCCGCCGCGTGCTCGGCGAGGGCGGCCCCGTGAACTGGCGGGACATGGCCCACACGAGCACGATCCGCCAGGCGATCGCGAGCATCGTGCCGGGCATGGAGCAGATCGCGGAGATCGACAAGACGAAGAAGGAGTTTTCGATCCCGGGGCGGGCGATCGACAAGCCGTCGTTCCCCACGCCGGACGGCCTCGCCCACCTCTTCGTGCACGATCTGCCGGAGCCCCCGGATGGCGTGCAGCTGATGACGATCCGCAGCGAGGGGCAGTTCAACACCGTCGTCTACGAGGAGGAAGACCTCTACCGCAACCAGACGCGGCGCGACATCGTGATGATGCACCCCGACGACATCGCGAGGTTCGGCCTGCAGGCCGGCGGCAAGTGCCGGATCACGAGCAGCGCGGGGGAGATGCGGGGTCAGATCGTGTCGGCCTTCGACCAGATCAGGCCGGGCTGCGTGGCGATGTATTACCCCGAGAGCAACGTGCTCGTGCCCAAGGCGGCCGACCCGCTCTCGCGGACGCCGGCCTACAAGAGCATCGCGGTGACGCTCGCCCCCGACGACGGCACGGTGCGGATCACGACACCGCGGCCGGAACTCGTCGCCGCCGGCACGCCCCGCGACAAGATGAACCAGTGCGGGTGAGTCGCTCGGCCTGACTCGCCCTGACTCGCCCTGACTCGCCC
>CAZXIG010000163.1:0-6852 GCA_964640405.1 uncultured Candidatus Kuenenia sp. | reverse complement strand
CGCCAGCTGCTCATGTGGCAGGTGCGGGAGGTGTTCGCCCGCATGTTCGGGCGGTCGTGGGAGTCGCTCGGCATGACGCTGCTCTACGACGTGGCCCACAACATGGCGAAGATCGAGCGGCACGACGTCGCCGGCACGGCGAAAGACGTGTGCGTGCACCGCAAGGGAGCCACGCGGGCGTTTCCCGCCGGGCACCCCGACATTCCGGAACGGTATCGCGAGTGGGGGCAGCCCGTGATCATTCCCGGCGACATGGGGCGGGCGAGCTGGGTGCTCGTCGGCGGGCCGCGGTCGCTCGAGCGATCCTTCGGCACGACCTGCCACGGTGCCGGCCGCTGCCTGAGCCGCACGGCCGCCACGAAGGCCGCGCGGGGCCGCAACATCCAGCACGAACTCGAACGGGGCGGCGTCGTGGCCCGCTGCCGCAGCCGCGAGGGGCTCGCCGAGGAGCAGCCGGCGGCCTACAAGGACGTCGACATCGTGGTCGACGTGGTGCACCGCGCGGGGCTCTCGCTCAAGGTCGCGCGACTGCGACCGCTGGGCGTGATCAAGGGATAGCCGCCGCCTTCTCCCACTTCGTCTGCGGGAGGCCGTAGTCGCGCAGCAGCTCCACGACCCGCTCGTCCTCCACCTGCTCGAAGGTGCGATAGAACTGGCCGATCGCCCAGAAGGCCTCCGGCTCCTGCAGGCAGACGACGCGGTCGCACAGCGGCCTGATCGCGTCGATCCGGTCCGGGGCTCCGACCGGCACGGCCACGATGATCTCCTTCGCCCCCGCCGCCCGCACCGTGTGCAGCGCGGCGATCATGGTGGCGCCCGTCGCGATGCCGTCGTCGGTGAGGATCACCGTGCGGCCTTCCACGTCGGCCTGCGGGCGGACGGCCCGGAACATCGTCCGCCGCCTCCCGATCTCGGCCAACTGCCGCTGCCGCTCCGCCTCGATGTAGGCGTCGCCGGCGTCGGTCATCGCCGAGGCGAAGTGGTTGAGGTAGACGTTGCCATCCTCGGAGACGGCGCCGAGCGCGAGCTCCGGCTGGTGGGGCGCGCGGAGCTTGCGCGACAGCACGACGTCGAGTTCGCAGCCGAGTCCCCGGGCGATGGCGGCACCGATCTCGACGCCGCCGCGCGGGATCGCGAGCACGACGGGCTTCTCGAGCGACTGGCCGCGGAGCCGCTCCACGAGCATCCAGCCGGCCTCTTCGCGGTCGTTGAAGGTACGTTGATTCATGGGAGGCTCCGCAGGATGGCTTTTTCCACAGAAAGTCAGACGTGGAGATGTTTCGCGAACCACTCGGCGGCCAGCCGCGCGGCCTCGTCGAGGGTGCCCGGCTCCTCGAAGAGATGCGTGGCGCCCGGCACGATCGCCAGCCGCTTCTCGCAGTCGAGCAGGGCCGAGGCCTGCTCGTTGAGGGCGATCACTTCGGTGTCGAGCTCGCCCACGATGAGCAGCGTGGGCACCCGCACCGCCCGCAGCTTGCGGCCGGCCAGGTCGGGCCGGCCGCCCCGCGAGACCACCGCCTCCACCCGCGGCTCACGGGCCGCTGCCACGAGCGCCGCCGCGGCGCCGGTGCTCGCGCCGAACACGCCCAGCGGCAGGTGCCGCGTCTGCTCGAGCTCCGACACGTAACGGATCGCGGCCAGCAGCCGCTCTGCCAAGAGGCCGATGTCGAACACGTTCACGCGATCGGTCGCCTCCTGCTCGGTCAGCAGGTCGAACAGCAGCGTGCCGATCCAGGATTCGTGGAGCACGGAGGCCACGAACGCGTTGCGAGGACTGTGGCGGCTCGATCCGCTGCCGTGGGCGAAGAGCACGAGGCCCGTCGGCGGCGCCGGCAGGCAGAGCGTGCCGGGCAGCGCGATCGACACCCCTTCCGCGTTCGTGGTGGGAATCGACACGTCGAACGATTCAAGCGCATTGACGAGCGTCATGGAGCTTCTCCCTCGGGTGACGCTCCTTCATGGAGCACGTGACTGTGGGGATGCACGAGCTGCACGGCCGACGCCTGCGGCCCGTCGTTCCCCTCCTCCTCGCTGAAATACACGGGGCTGCCGACGTCGGCGATGTGGAAGTCGTGGTCGGAGATCGCGTTGCGGTGGAAGTAGATCTCGCGGCCGTCGGGCGTCTCGATGAACCCGTAGCCCTGGAGCGGAAAAAGCTGCGCGATCCGCCCCTGGGCGCGGGCCGCATGCGTCTTCTCGGCCCCGCGCATGCGGCGGACGTGGTCTTCGAGCCGCCGGCGGGCGGCGAGGAACGAGTCGCGGAGCGCCACGTAGACGTCCTCGTGGGCGTGATCGAGGTGGTGGTCGCGATTGATCACGATCTCGCCGCCGGGCACGACGAGATCGACTCGCACGGAATAGATTCGCCCTTCGCGATGATGCCGATGGGGCTGGGCGACCACCACGTGGCAGCCGGTGATCCGGTCGGAGAGCCGCTCGAGCTGCGCGATGTGGTCGAGTGCCGCGTCACGCACCCGCTCGTCCACCGGAAGATCGTCGAACGACACCTGCGGCTGGGTCTGCATCGCCGAGAACCTCCGTCGGGCTGAAACGCTCGAGAGAAGGTAGGGGCGACGTGCTCACGGGACAGCCGACACGCTTCGCAACCGATAAACCCGCAGCGTCGCGGCGAAAGACAGTTTGCCGAACTCGCCGAACTCGGGGTTGCCCGTGCCGTCTCGCCCGGACGTTCGCTACGGGCATCCTGCCTTCGCTTGCCAGCAACGCCGGCTCGACGGCACGGGCAACCCCTCGCCTGTGCCCTCGCTTTTGCCGCCCTGCTCAGTCGGCAGCGACTTCGAGCGGGAGCGTCGTCTCGACGGTCTGGCCGGCGAGCGTGTCGGTGACGGCGACGGCGACGTGGCCGCGGCCCGTGGCGGCCGACTCGGGGATGCGGATCACGAAGCGGGCGAAGTAGTCGCGGCGGCGGTTGACGCAGGTTTCCGCGATCGGCTCGAAGTTCCATTCCTCGATCGTGCGGCCGTCGGCGGCCACCAGTCGGAGCACCGCATCGATGCAGGTGGTGTGGCCGTCGGCGGCCGTGCTCGCGGCGAGGTCGTCGAGTTCGACGTAGACGATCACTTCCTGGCCGGGGGCGAAGCGGTCGGACGGGAACCGGTCGAATACGCCCCAGGCCTGCACGCGGGAGGCGAAGCAGGCGGTGCGGATCGACACGCTGCGGAGCGGCTCGGCAGCGGGCAGCGGGGGCTCGGGGGACGCGGCAGGCGCGGCGTCGGCCACTGGCTCGATTGCGACGGCCGGTTCCGGGGCATTCGCCGGTTCATCGGGTGCGGGGGCTGGGGCGACGGTGGTTTCAGCCGGCTCGTCCGTCGTCGGTGCCTCGGCCGGCGACGGGGCGGCGGGGGAGAGTTCGGCCTTCGCGACCACGTGAGCGGCCGCGGCGGGGGCCGCCTTGGTGAGCGCCGCGGCGAACTCCGCGATGACGACAGGCCAGTCTTCCGGCTGCGTGGACTGCAGGGTCGTGACGAGTGCCAGTTGCGTCTGCTCGTCGAGGCTGCCGACCTTCGACAGGCGGGTAATGGCCTCTTCGATGGCGGCGGCCCGGCGGGCGTCGTGATCCTCGGACGCATCCTCTGTCTCGGCCTCGGTCTCGGTTGCGGCCCCTGCGGCGACGACAGCCTCGGGCTCGTCGGCCTTCTCGGCCTGTTTGTCGGCGGTGTCCCACGGCAGGCCGCGGAGCGAGGCGGTCGTCAGGGCCGAGGTGCAGCCGCCTGCGGCCGCCAACGCGATCGCCGGCAGAACGAGCAGCAGTGCGGGGAAACGTCCGGAGAGGGAAGCAAACGGGAAAGAGTTCATCTGGTGCGTCACTGAAGGTGGTTGGCCCGCCGGCCGAACGGCCGCGCGTGCTTCCCCGAAAGGACCGACACGGTGCGGAGGATACGAGTGGTCGCATCGCCATCACAAGGGCAACGAGCCTGCCGACAGGCCGTGCGGCCATCTGTCGCAGTGGCCGTGGCAAACTGCGGAGTTTTGCTAGACTTCGGCACCCCTCGTGCGTTCGGGTTTCGTGAGGAAACTGCTCTCCATGCCAGCTGCGACGTTGAATCGGGAGTCGATCCCACTCCAGTCGATACCCCCCCAATGGACGCATCGTCACCTGCTCGACCTCGAGCGACTGACGCCCGACGAGGTGCGGCTGCTGCTCGACACGGCGGCCCTCTTCAAGGAGGCCACCGACGGCTGTCGCTCGAAGCTCGGCCTCCTCGCCGGCAGGACGATCGTCAACCTGTTCTTCGAAAATTCGACCCGCACCCGCACCAGCTTCTCGCTGGCCGCGCGGCGGCTCGGGGCCGACGTGATCGACTTCACGGCCGCCTCGAGCAGCCTGTCGAAGGGGGAGTCGTTCATCGACACGGCGAAGAACCTCGAGGCGATGGGGATCGACGCCGTCGTCGTGCGGCACAGCACGCCCGGCACACCACACCTGCTCTCGCAGTATCTCGGCGTGGGCGTGATCAACGCCGGTGACGGGCCGCACGAGCATCCGACGCAGGGCCTGCTCGACATCTTCTCGATCCGCGAGCGGCGGGGCGATCTCAAGGGCGTGACCGTCGGACTCGTCGGCGACATCGCCCACAGCCGCACGGCCCGCTCCAATCTCTGGGGGCTGATGAAGCTCGGCGCCCACGTGATTCTCTGCGGGCCGCCGACGCTCGTCTCGGACCGCTGGCGGGAGATCGGCGTGGAGGTGTCGCACGACCTCGACGCGATCATTCCCCGCTGCGACGTGCTCAACCTGCTGCGGATCCAGTTCGAGCGGCAGAACACCCGGCCGTTTCCGTCGGTGCGGGAATACGCCCACCTCTACGCGATGACCGGCGAGCGGCTGCGACGCGCCAAGCCCGACCTGCTGATCCTCGCCCCCGGCCCGATCAACCGCGGCGTCGAAGTGACCGCCGAGGTCGCCGACTGCAGCCAGTCGCTGATCCTCGATCAGGTGACCAATGGTCTCGCGGTGCGGATGGCCGTGCTCTGGCTGCTGTGCGGGCCGCGGGGCGGCCAGGCCTCCGGCGCCGCGGACTCCCGCCAGGAAAGGATCGTCTGATGGCCACGCTTCTCATTCGCGGCGGCAGGGTGATCGACCCCGCCCAGAACATCGACCGGACCGACGACGTGCTCGTCCGCGACGGACTCGTCGTGTCGATCGGACACGAAGGGGGGCAGCCGCTCGGCAAGGCCGACGAGACGATCGAGGCCCGCGGGCTGATCGTGGCGCCCGGCCTCGTCGACATGCACGTGCATCTCCGCGAGCCCGGCCGCGAGGAGGACGAGACGATCGAGAGCGGCACGCGGGCGGCGGTGGCCGGCGGGTTCACGAGCGTGGCCTGCATTCCCAACACCGAGCCCCCGATCGACACCCAGGCCGCGGTCGAGTTCATCCACCAGAAGGCCGCCCGGGCCGACACCTGCAACGTGTTCGTGGTGGCCTGCGTGAGCCGCGGCCGCGAAGGCAAGGAGCTCGCCGAGATCGGCCGGCTCGTCGAGGCGGGGGCGGTGGCCTTCAGCGACGACGGCGCGCCCGTCTACGACGCCGAACTCATGCGTCGGGCCCTCGAATACTGCCGGATGTTCGACAAGCCGATCCTCGCCCACGAGGAGGTGCTCGAACTGTCCCGGGGCGGCGTGATGAACGAGGGGCTCGTGTCGCTCCTGCTCGGCCTGCCCGGCATGCCGGCGGCCGCCGAAGACGTGATGATCGGCCGTGACATCGCCCTCACCGAGGCCACGGGGGGGCGTCTCCACGTGATGCACGTCTCCACCGCCGGCGGCGTGGCCTTGATCCGCGACGCGAAGCGGCGGGGCGCCCGCGTCACGGCCGAGGCCTGCCCGCACCACTTCACGCTCACCGACGAGAGCCTGCGGGGCTTCGACTCCAACTACAAGATGAGCCCGCCGCTGCGGACGGCCGCCGACGTCGAGGCGATCATCGAGGGGCTCGTGGACGGCACGATCGACTGCATCGCGACCGACCATGCACCGCACGCCCGCGAGAAGAAGATGCTGGAGCTCGACCGGGCGCCATTCGGAATCCTCGGCCTGGAGACGGCGGTCGGACTCTCGGTCACCCGGCTGGTGGCCACCGGCCGGATCGGCTGGCCGCGGCTCATCGAGGCGATGAGCACGCTGCCCTCCCGGATCCTCGGCATCAACCGGGGCACGCTGCGGCCCGGCGCCGTCGCCGACATCACGCTCATCGATCCCGAGCGGTCGTGGCAGGTGGACGTGGGCTCGTTCCACTCGAAGAGCATCAACTCGCCGTTCCACGGCTGGACGCTACGGGGCAGGGCGGTCGCCACGATCGTGGGCGGTCGCATCAAGCATCGGCTCGGGTAGAGTCCGAGGCCATGACCCTCATCATCGACGGCTACAACCTGCTGCATGCGTCGGGGGTGTTCGGGGTCGAACGCGGGCCGCGGGGCTTCGAGCAGTCGCGGCTGGCACTGCTCGATCTGCTCTGCGATCTTCTCGACGATCGCGTGGCCGACACGATCGTGGTGTTCGATGCGGCGCGGGCCCCGGACGGACTGCCCGGCCGGCTCGTGCACCGTGGCATCCGCGTCTGGTTCGCCCGGGAGTATCCCGATGCCGACACGCTGATCGAGGAACTCGTGGAGGACGACACGGCGCCCGGCCACCTCGTCGTCGTGTCGAGCGACCGCCGCCTGCAGGCCGCCGCCCGCCGCCGCCGGGCCCGCGCCGTCTCCTGCGAGGAATGGCTGGCCGACGCCCGCGCCGACCGCCGCCGCCGCGCCCAACGGGCCGCCGACGAGAAGCCGGCCGCCCCGGGGCCCGCCGACGTCGAATACTGGAAGAAGTATTTCGAGATGTGAC
>CAZXIG010000162.1:5418-6923 GCA_964640405.1 uncultured Candidatus Kuenenia sp. | reverse complement strand
GAGGCGGCGCGGAATATCCCCCGGCTTGCGCCTGGGGGCTTGTATGGGAAAAGGCAGTCCGCCGCGACATAAAAGCCCCCATGCGCAAGCAGGGGGATCAATACGGTCGCAATCACGGTCGCGATCGGCTACGGAAGGCAATACGCCAGCGCCAGCAGCGCGTAGCTCGTCACGAGCGTGGGGTTGTCCTCCATCCACCGCGGGTTCTCGTTGATCCACGACCCGTCGGGCTTCTGCTTGGCGAGGATCACGTCGGAGAGTTCCGCACGCCAGTCGTGCGGCTTGCCCGCGGCGTCGGTGAAGGTGTCGTCGCCGAGTACGTCGAGCGACTTGGCCGCCGTGTGGAAGTAATAGAAGAGCCCCGCCTGGCCCATGCCGGGATTCTCGGCGAACGTATAGTGCTTCCGCAGCCACTCGATGGCCGCCTTCACGCGGGGGTCGTCCCGCTTCAGCCCCGCGAAGATCATGCTCTTCAGGCCGGCGTAGGTCATCGAGCCGTAGCTCCGCAGGCCCCCGTTGGGGAGCGTGCCGGCCTGGCTCTCGCCGCCGGCCGCCGGCGTGTAGTAGAAGCCGCCGTCGGGATTCTTCTCGGGAAACGGCGTCGGGTTGTCGGGGCCCACGAGGTTCTGCGTCCGCGACACGAATGTCAGCGCCTTCTGGATCGCGGGATCGTTTTCGCTGGCGCCGATCGTCCGCAGGGCTTCGATGAGGAACTGCGTGTTGGAGAGATCGGGGCGTGACTTCCTGCCGTAGCCCGCGCCGCCGTAGGCGGGGTCGGCGTTGTCCTTGCCCTCGCCACCGTCCCACTGCAGGTTGCGGGCAAACGCCTCGGCGCCCTTGATCTCTTCGGCGTACGATCCCTGGCCGTTGCAGGCCGCGAGGGCCAGCAGCGCGATCGACGTCTCGTAGTTGGCCACGGGCGAGCCGGGCTGATAAATGCCGCCGTCGGGCTGGCGGAACGAGAGCAGATACGAGAGCCCCTTCTTCACCGCTGGCGCGTCGGCTGGCGTGCCCGACCGCACGAGTCCGGTCACGGCCAGGGCCGTGACGGCGGGCCCAACCTCGGCCGAAAAGCTGCCGTCGTCGGCCTGGGCCTTCTCGGTGAGAAAGGCCGACGCCTTCGAGATCGCCGCCCGAATGGCGGCCGGATCGGCGGCGCGGGCGGCGGGCGAAATGATCGCGGCGGCGACGAGGCAGGCGATCGCGCGGGTCAGATGCGGGACGGTCATGCGGCACCTTTCAGCGGAGGGGTGAGACCCCGAAAGGATAGGCGCGAGCACGGGCGAAACGGAAATCGGAGGCCGCGGCCCGGGCGGGGAATCTTTCGACTTTCCCGGCGAGTGATTCGCCGGGAAGGCGTGGGTATCCAAGCCCGGTGCGCATAAAAGCCCCCTGCGCATAGAAGCCCCCATGCGCGAGCAGGGGGATGATGCGGCCGCAAGCAGGACGTTCGGGTGTGACCGCGAGGCGGCGCGGAATATCCCCCGGCTTGCGCCTGGGGGCTT
>CAZXIG010000162.1:0-5318 GCA_964640405.1 uncultured Candidatus Kuenenia sp. | reverse complement strand
ATATCCCCCGGCTTGCGCCTGGGGGCTTCCTTTTGCCTTTCCAATAAAAGCCCCCATGCGCTCTCTCCATACAAGCCCCCATGCGCGAGCAGGGGGATGATTTGGCCGCAAGCAAAACGTTCGGGTTTGAACGCGAGGCGGCGCGGATGATCCCCCGGCTTGCGCCTGGGGGCTTTTATGGGAGGCGATCCCCCGGCTCGAGGGCCGCGATCTTGGCGACGCGGCGGGCGTGCCGGCCACCCTCGAACTGGGTGGTGAGCCAGGTCTGGATGAGCTTGTCCTGCACCTCTGGACCGATCATCTCGGCCGAGAGGCAGAGCACGTTGAGGTCGTTGTGCCGCCGGCTCATCTCGGCCGTCACCTCGTCGTGGCAGGTGGCCGCCCGCACGCCCGGCAGCTTGTTGGCCGCGATCGCCATGCCCACGCCCGTGCAGCAGAGCAGGATGCCGCGGTCCACCGAGCCTTCGCTCACGCGGCGTGCCACGTCGGCGGCGATGTCGGGGTAGTCCACGGCCTCCTCGCCGTGCGAGCCACAGTCGATGACCTCGTGGCCGTGCCTCTGAAGCAGGCCCATGAGCCGCTGCCGCGCGGCGACACCCCGATGATCGCTGCCGATTGCAATCCGCATGATGGACGAAACACTCCTGGATCGTGGACGAAACCGCCGGCTCACGCCGGCGGCAACTCACGACTGAGTGTATCCATTCTGGCGGTCAGATGCCCGTGAATCTGGCGGGCACATTTCCGATAGGTTTCCAAGGGGCCCCCGATCGGGTCGATCACGTCGCGGCGGTCGGGGGCCAGCATCGCCACCCGGCCCCCGGCCTCCGGAAAGTTTCCCAGGATCGCGTCGCGGTGGGCCGCCGTCATCGTGAGGATCACGTCGGCCTGGCGGACGAGGGCCTCGGTGAGCGGCTGGCTCTCGTGGCCCCTGAGATCGCCCCCCAACTCGGACACGGCCTCGACGGCGTTTTCGCTCGCCGGACCGCCCCCCCAGGCCGCGAGGCCCGCGCTCGCCACGACGACTCCCCGCTGATCGACCTCGTCGGGGCGGCAGCCGAGCCTCTCGGCCACGAGCTTGCGGAAGATCGCCTCGGCCATCGGGCTGCGACAGGTGTTGCCGGTGCACACGAAGAGCACCATCAGGCTCGCGAGCCGCCGCACGGTCTCCTCCGCCACCACGCCCGGCCGCACCATCCGAAACGAGTTGTCTTCCACCGCGATCGTCGAGACCGGCTGGGCATACCGCGTACGGCCGTCGTCGAGCACGAGCGTCAGCCCGCCGGCAGCCCGCGTCATCACGTCGGCCGCAGTCACCGCCGGCTCGACGCCGGGCTCGGCGAGCAGCACGGGGCCGGCCAGCATCTTCATGCATTCGGCGAGCATCGGGTGGCCGGGAATCCGCAGCCGCAGCCGTCCCCCGGCCACGAGCGCACCCTGCGACGCCTCCGGCAACCGACGCACGAGGCTCTCCGCATGGTTGTCGGGCACGAGCATCGCCACCGGTCCCGGCCAGCACCGCCGCGACAGCCGCCGCCCGATCGCGGGCATGGCCGGCGCCCAGTCGAGCACCTCGTCGGCGCTCTTGAGCGCGAGCGTGAGTGGCGGTTCGTCGGGATACGAGGCGGCCAGCCCGCGGAGCCGGTCGGCGGCGCCGCGGGCCCGGGCGGCGGCCGCGATCACGTAGTCGGTCTCGGTCGGGAAGGCCACGGCCTGCCCCTCGGCGAGCGCCTGCACCGCCCGGTGGACGACGTCGCGAGCATCTTCGGAGCGACGCAGATCGATGACCATCGGCGGCATGAAACGGGCCGGCGGCGGGGGCAGCCGTACGAGGATTGAGCCGGGAGTGAGCCGGCGCTGCGGGTGCCCCACAGGCACACTGCCGACCGCAACGGCAACGGTACCGCGGTCTGAGCAGGCCAGTCAAGAATCACGGTCTGGGCAAGACGGCTCCGAAGCGACACTTTTCGGCTTGTGACGCCCGGGTCGGCTCCGCTATTTCTCCGCGGCTCGCCGAACCCCCCTTCGCACTGGCGCCCTTGATGCTCATCAGCGTTTCGCCCCGCGTCCGTCCGGCCGCCCGAGTGACGCTCGCGTCGGCGCTGGTCTTCGGCTGCCTGCTGGCGGCGTCGGCCCGCGGCCAGGCCCCGCCAGTCACGGCCGCCCCTGCCACCGCCCCCCCGGTCTCGGCCCTGCCCCCCGTCGAGCCGGCGTCGCAGCCTGCCGTTGGAAACCCGGCCGATCGGATCATCGAGGTGCGGATCGAGGGCAACCATGCCACGGATGCCTCGAAGCTGCCGAAGCTCGTCACCCGGGCGGGCCAGATCTTCGATCCGCAGGCCGTCGAGGATGACGTCCGCACGCTGCACCGCTCTCGGAAGTTCGTCGACGTGCTGCCGAAGTACGTGCGGATGCCCGAGGGCATCGTCGTGATCTTCCAGGTGGTGGAGCGGCCGATGCTCCGCTACGTGAAGTATGTCGGCAACCGCTCGGTCACGAACCGCACGCTCAAAAAGAAGAGCGAGATCGACGTGGGCGACTCGATGGATCCCTACGTCGTCGAGGAGGCCCGCCGCCGCATCGAATCGTACTACCACGAGAAGGGCTACGACTCGGCCCGCGTGACGACCGTGGAGGGAAGCAAGCCGGGCGACAAGGGGGCCGTGTTCCTCATCGACGAGGGGCAGCGCCGCAAGTCGCTGATGACGACCTTCGTGGGCAACACGATCGCCAGCGACGCGCGGCTGCTCACGCAGATCAAGTCGAAGCCGGGCATCCTCTGGTTCATCGGTGGCGACATCGACCGCGAGGTCGTCGATCAGGACGTGGAGGCGCTCACCGCCTACTACCGGAGCCTCGGCTTCTTCCAGGCGAAGGTGAGCCGCGAGATGAACGTGGTCTACGAGGGGAACCGCGACTGGACCCACATCACGTTCGTGATCAACGAGGGGCCGCGATACACCGTTCGCAACGTGTCGTTCATCGGCAACAGCAAGTTCAAGTCGGAGTTCCTCGAGCGGGACATCAAGCTCAAGGGGGGCGAGCACTTCAATCAGGCCAAGATGGACTCCGATCTCAACCTGATTCGCGACATCTACGGCGGCCGCGGGTTCGTGTTCGCCGACGTGCGGGCCGATCCTCGGTTCCTGGAGACACCGGGCCAGCTCGACCTCGTCTACAACGTCGAGGAGGGGCAGCGGTATCGCGTCGGCAAGATCAACGTGCGGATCCGCGGCGACCACCCGCACACCCGCCACAGCACCGTGCTCAACCGCCTCTCGCTCCGGCCCGGAGACATCCTCGACCTCCGCAAGCTCCGCGAGGACGAGCGGCGACTCAAGGCGAGCAGTCTCTTCCTGGCCGACGCCTCCAAGGGGGAGGGGCCGAAGATCGTCTTCTCGAAGGCCGACGACATGGGCACGCGGGTGGCCGAGGAACCGGCTCGCTCCGCACCGCCCCCCGGTGAGCGTCCCGGCTTCCGCGGCCAGAGTCCCGACGACGGCGAGGACGAGGTGCTCGACCTCGTGATCGAGGGTGAGTGGAGCGATGATGCGGATGCGATCGCAGCACCCGCCGCCCCGGTGCCCGCCATCGCCGCGCCCGCAACTCCGCCGCCGCCCAAGCCCGCTGCCACGCTGCCGGTCTGGCGCGGCCAGAGTCCGCAGCCGTTTCCGGTGGCGGCGCCGCAGCAGCCACAGGGCGGGTTTCAGCAGCCGGTCTATCCCGCGCCCGCGTATCAGCAGCCGCCGATGCAGCCGCAGCCCGGCTTCGTGCAGCCCGTCATGCAGCCCGGCGCGCAGACCGCGCCGCCGGCCCAGCCCTGGGGCGGGCGGCCGCTGGCGCCGACGGGCCCCGAGGCGCTCGACTATTCGCGGATGGTGGCGCCGCCCCCGGCTGTGCCGGCCGTCGGCATGCCCGGCCAGCCGCCGGTCTACACCGTGCAGCAGCAGATGCAGCCAGGGTTTCCGGGCGGGCCGGCACCCGGCTTCCCCGCCGGCCCCGCCACGGGCTTTCCGTCTCCCGTGCCCTTCAGCGGGCAGGCCCCCAATCAGCCTGGCGCCTTCCAGCAGCCCGGCATGCTGCCCGACTTCGGCGGCCCGCCGATGCCGGTCTACCCGGGCAACGAGCCCTACGTGATCGTCGACGTCGACGCCGAGGAGACGCAGACCGGCCGGCTCATGATCGGTGCGGGCGTCAACTCCAACGCCGGCCTCATCGGCAACATCGTCGTCGACGAGCAGAACTTCGACATCCTCCGGCTGCCGCGCAGCTGGGACGACATCCGTAACGGCACCGCCTTCCGCGGAGCCGGGCAACGCTTCCGCCTCGAGGCCTCGCCGGGCACGCAGCTGCAGCGGTACGTGGCGACGTTCCAGGAGCCGTATCTCTTCGACACTCGGATCGGACTGTCGCTCTCGGCCTCCTACTTCACCCGGTTCTTCTACGACTGGGCGGAGGCCCGCACGGGCGGCCGGATCGGCCTCGGCTACCAGTTCCAGTTCGCCCCCGACCTCTCGGTCAACGCGGGCTTCCGCGGCGAAAGCGTGGACGTGTTCAATCCGCGGGTGCTCGCGCCCGACGTCGTGAACATGCTCGGCACGAACGCCGTCTATGGCTTCTCCGGCGGCCTCATCCACGACACCCGCGACAGCCCGTTCCTGCCCACGCAGGGGCATCTGGCGACGTTCGAGTTCGAGCAGGTGATCGGCACCTTCGTCTATCCGCGCGGGATCGTGGAAGGGCGGCAGTACTTCCTGCTCAACGAGCGGCCCGACGGCTCCGGCCGCCACGTGCTCTCGGTGGGCTCGGTGCTCGGCATCAGCGGCCCCGACACTCCGGCGTACGACAACTTCTTCGCGGGCGGCTACAACACCCTTCGCGGCTTCGTGTTCCGCGGGGCGAGCCCGCGGCAGGCGGGGCCGAACGGCCAGTTGGCGATCGTCGGTGGTCCGTTCCAGTGGCTCAACACGATCGAGTATCTCTTCCCGATCACGGCCGACGACACGCTCCGCGGCGTGGTGTTCACCGACTTCGGTACCGTCGAGTCGAACGTGTCGATCAAGAACTTCCGCGTGGCGCCGGGCGTGGGTATGCGAATCACGCTGCCGGCGATGGGCCCGGCGCCGATCGCGCTCGACTTCGCCTTCCCGGTGGTCTACGCCCCCGAAGACAGCAAGCAGCTGTTCAGCTTCTTCGTGGGCTTCGCCCGGTAGCCCGAGGCGACGCGATCCCCCGGCTTGCGTGGCCGGACGTACCGTCCGGCATCCCCCGGCTTGCGCCCGGGGGCTTCCTTGGACTTTCTGCATCCAAGCCCCCAT
>CAZXIG010000161.1:0-7007 GCA_964640405.1 uncultured Candidatus Kuenenia sp. | reverse complement strand
CGCGTCAGTGCGCCGCGACGGCCGGTCGGTACCACTCGCCGCGGAGCCAGTCGGCGATCAGCTCGATCTGGGCACGGGTGAGTGGCGGCAGCGAGCCCTCGTCGGCCTTGCCGAAGCTCGGCATGCGGTCGTTGGTGTCGCCGTAGAACCGCTCGTGGGTCGGATCGGTGATGATGCCCACGAGCCACTCGCGGCTGCCCCAGCCGGTGAGGTCGCAGGCCGTGCCGAGTTCGGTGCCGTTGTCACGGAACTGGTGGCAGCTGCCGCACCGCTCGTCGCTGGCGATGAGCTCGCGGCCCTTGGCGACGAGTGCCTCCGCGGGCTTCTCGCCACGCAGGCCGGCCTCGGACGAGAGGGCCGCGATCACGGCTTCGATGTCGTCCTTCTTCCAGGTGTCGGCGTCGGTGAGATCGTTCTGCACGAAGTTCACCATGTCGCCGTCCTTGTGGGCCGTGTTGCCGAAGTAGGCGGGGCCGGCCACCTGCTCGGGATCGAGCAGGCCGCGGACCCAGGCCGCCGAGCCGAAGCCGTGGAGATTCGCGGCCGATGACTGAGCCAGCAGACTTGCAGCCTCCGGTGCCTGTGGATCGACGTGGGCATGGCAGCTCGCGCAGTGCTGGGCGAAGAGCCGGGGGCCCTGGCTCTTGGGGTCGGTCCGCACGAGTTCCAGCATGCCGGCCGGCGGGATCTTCTCGGGCCGGCCGGCCAGTTCGATCGCACGGGCCGCGTCGAGCTTGGCCTGCTTGGAGGCGTCGAGGAAGGCCTGCGAGTGGCGGATTTTCTCGAGCTTCTCCCACTGCTTTTCCATGGCGGCGATCTTCGCCTTGTCGCCACCGAGGGCCGCGGCGAGCTTCTCCTCGTCGCCGCCCGTCTCGTCGTAGAGTTTCTGGGCCTCGGCGAGCGACGCCTTGTCGACCCAGAGGGCGTAGTAGTCTTCGTTGAGCGCCAGCGCCGTGAGCAGGCCGGCGCCGGCGATGATGCCGAGCGTGAAGGCGACGTTGAACCGGTGGCCGAGCTTCCAGTTGCCGATGATCGGCATCAGGAACATCACGCCCATGATCAGGCCAGGCACGACGATCGCGCCCAGGAACTCGCCCGTCGCGCCCCAGCCCTCGAAGACTTTCAGGAACTGGAACAGAAACAGGAAGTACCATTCGGGCCGGGCGGCCGCGTAGGGGAGCGACGGGTCGGCCGGGGCGCCGAGCTCGGCGCCGAGGTGGCCGACGTGGACGGGCTCGCCCGCGAGCATCGCCCTCAGGGCCGGCACGAGGATCACGCCGAGTACGACGGCCATCACGGCGAGCATCGCGACGGCGTCCTTGAGCACCTGGTCGGGCCAGAACATCGCGTCGGGCTTCGTGATCGGCTGCTTCGCGTGCAGGCCGTGCTTGCGGAAGAGCGCGAGGTGGATCACGAGCATCACGATCAGCGCGCCGGGCAGGAAGCCGGCGTGGAGCGCGAAGAAGCGCGTGAGTGTGTGGTGGCCGTATTCGCTGCCGCCGATGACGAGCTGCTGGAGCGACGGTCCGATGCCGGGCACGATGCCGGCGAGGTTCGTGGCCACGATCGTGGCCCAGTAGCCCTTCTGGTCCCACGGGAGGAGATAGCCCGTGAGCGCCATGCCCAGCACGAGCATCATGAGGATCAGTCCGAGCCAGAAGTTCACCTCGCGGGGTGCCTTGTAGGCCCCGTCGATCACCACCTGGAGCAGGTGGAGCGCGAGCAGCACCACCATCGCCTGGGCCATGAAGTGGTGGATGCCGCGGAGCAGCCAGCCGCCGGCCATCTCGTGCTGGATGTAGTAGACGCTCTCCCAGGCCGTCTGGGCGCTGGCCGAGTAGCTGGCCCAGAGAAACAGGCCGGTGATCACCTGCGTCATGAAGGCGAACACGAGCGTGCTGCCCCAGACGTACCGCCAGCGGGCCCCGCCGGGCACCCGCTCGTAGAGCGCCTCGTGCATCACCGCGCGGTAGCCCGTGCGATCGTCGAGGAAGTCGGCCAGTCGGCCGAACACGCCCTTCTTGACCGCGCTGCCCTGATTCGCGTTCTTCATCCTGCCATCCTTCACTGCTCGACCTTGTCCGCGACGCCGGCGCGGAACTTCTGCCACTTCACCTCGACCTCGCCGTTCTTCGCCACGCGACACTCCAGCGCATCCATCGGCCGGGGGCTCGGGCTCGGGGCCACGATGCCGCCGTCGAGCGTGAACTCGCTGTTGTGGCAGGGGCAGCGGAAGCATTTGCCGGTGGACTCCATCTCGACGAAGCAGCCGGCATGCGGGCAGGTGGCCGAGAGCGCCTCGACGGTTTCCGAGCCCTTCGCCCGCCGCAGATAGACGGCGCCGATCGGCTCGGCCGCGAAGCCCGTCCAGGCATCGACGCGATCGGAAATCACGGGGAACTGCCGCGGCACGCCGTCGTCGGGGATCGCCGCGAGTTCCGTGACGGGCAGGAAAGAGGCCGCCGCCTTCGAACGCCGCAGCGGGTCGAGGAACGCCCACACTCCCGCGCCCACCGGCGCGAGCGTGGCGAGGCCGCCGGCGACGATCGAAACCGCCTTGGCGAGAAATCCGCGCCGCGAATCGTCGGGGGGGCCGCCGGCGTGCGAATGCTGATGGGCCATGCTTCGATCCTCCGTCATCGTGTCGAGAAACGTGTCGCGTCTCAGCCGGCGGCTCGGGCTGCGGCGGCCCAGGCCTCGTCCACCGCCGCCATGATCCGCTCGCGGGCGGTGTCGAACGGGCCGTCGACGATCGTGCCGGCCGCCGCCTTGTGGCCGCCGCCGCCGAACCGGGCCGCCAGCAGGTTGCAGTCGACCGGCCCCCGGCTGCGGAAGCTCACCTTGATCCGGCCGTCGGGCTGCTCGATCAGGATCACGGCCACCTCGGTGCCCTTCACCGCCAGGGTGAGATTGACCAGGTCTTCCGTGTCGCTCGGCAGGGCATTCACCTGCTTGATGTCGCTCTGCCGAACCGTCGAGAGGATCACCTTGCCGTCGTGAAACGTGGTGGCGCCGGCGAGCGTGCGGCCCACGAGGTTGAGCCGGGCGAGCGAGTCCTGCTCGAAGAGCTCGCGATAGATCATCGTCGGGCTGGCGCCGGCATCGACGAGCCGGGCCGCGACGCGGAAGCTTTCGCCGGAGGTCGAGGGGAACCGGAATCCGCCGGTGTCGGTGGAAAGCCCGGCGTAGAGCGGCATGGCGATCGCTTCCGTGAGCGGCACCTTCAGCCGCAGGCCGATCTCGTAGACGATCCGGGCCGTGGCCTCGGCCGACGTGTCCTTGAACCAGCGGTCGGAGAGGTCGTCCTCGCTGACGTGGTGGTCGATCACGAGCACCTTCTCACGCATCGACTTGGCGACGTCGCCCATCGCCCCCAGCTGGGCCCAGGCGCTCGTGTCGAGCACGATGAACAGGTCGCGGTCGGCGAGGTCGGCGGGCCGCACCTTCTCGGCGAGCGACTCGATCTTGCCGCGGGGATCGATCCACTTGAGATTCGCCGGGGTGGCCTGGGCGTTGACGATCCGCACGTCCTTGCCGAGGGCCTCGAGGATGCCGGCCATGCCGAGCTCGCTGCCGAGCGCGTCGCAGTCGGGCCGCACGTGGCTCGTCAGCACCACGCGGTGGCTGCTCCGCAGCAGTTCCAGCAAGCTCGCCCAGTCGAGTCGCATCATGCATTCCTGTCGAAAATGGGTGGCGGCTGGCTCGCGATCGCCGTCGCGGCCGCCACGTCCGCAGTCAGCTGCGCCTTCAATTCGGCGACCGACTCAAAGCGACGAGTGTCACGGAGCCGCTCGAGGAAGTCAACGTCGAGGGCGCGGCCATAGAGGTCGCCCGTGAAGCCGACGAGATGCACCTCCACCGACACCGCCGTCTCGCCGAACGACACGTTGGGGCCGATGTGCACGGCCGCCGCGTGTCCCGCGCGGTCACCGGTCGCGCCGGCCACCGCGGCCCGCGCGGCATACACGCCCTGCGCCGGCACGAGCGTGGCGATCGCGGCGAGGTTCGCGGTGGGAAAGCCGAGTGCGGCTCCCCGCTGCGCCCCCTTCACCACCGTGCCGCTGAGGCGAAACGGCGCCGTGAGCATCCGATTGGCCGCCCGCACGTCGCCGGCCGCGATCAGACCGCGGATTCGCGAGCTCGACACGGGCTCGGCTCCGGCCATCACGGGAGCCACCACGTCGAGCGCGAGGCCGTCGGCCGCGCACCAGCGACGCAGCAGCTCCACGTCGCCACGGCGGCCCGCACCGAATCGAAAGTCCGGCCCCTCGACGAGGGCCTTCGCCCCGAGCCGGCCGCGGAGCACGTCGCCGTAGAAAGCCTCGGCAGACAGGCTCATGAGCCGCGCATCGGCGGGCTGCACGAGCACGGCATCGACGCCGAGCGCGGCGAGCAGTTCGGCCCGCCGGGCGGGCGTCGTGAGCGGCACCGGAGCCGCCTCCGGCCGGAGCACGCTCGCCGGATGCGGATCGAACGTGAGCACCACGGCCGGCACGCCGAGGGTTTCGGCGGTGCCCCGCAGGGCCGCCACGATCGCCGCGTGGCCCACGTGCACGCCGTCGAAATTCCCGACCGCGATGCCGCAGGGCGACCCGTCGGGTTGCCAGCGGCCCGACGTCGCGAGGATGAGCGGCGGCGGCAGAAGGGGTGGTAGCGGTGGCACGGTTCGGGTGGCTGGCATTCTGCGAGCGGCCCGACAGTGTACCGCACCGGCGGAAGGTATGATTTGGCTCCACCGCCGCCGAAGGCAGACCGCATGGCCGACCTGATCGACGACAAGCAGATCTACCTCTCCGCCGAGCTGGCCTGCCGGCTCGGGGCGATCGACATCGGCTCCAACAGCGTGCGGCTGCTGGTGGCCGAGGCGCTCCGCGGGAGCAACTACCGGATTCTCGACGAGGAGCGGGAGCCCACCCGGCTCGGCCGCAGCGTCTCCTCCAAGGGGCAGCTCGACGACGAGTCGATGGAGCGGACGATCGCGGCCCTCAACACGTTCAAGCAGATCGCCGCCGGCTACCAGGTGACGACGCTCCGCACGATCGCCACCTGCGCCGTCCGCGAGTCTCGCAACGGGCCCGAGTTCTGCCGCCGCGTCCGCGAGCAGGTGGGGCTCGACGTGGAGGTGATCTCCGGCGAACGCGAGGCCCAGCTCGCCTTCGCCAGCGTGCAGCACGCCTTCGATCTTTCCAGCAAGAACGTGATCGTGGCCGACATCGGCGGCGGCAGCACCGAGCTCATCTTCGCCACCGGCAACCTCATCGAGTCGATCTTCTCGACGCCGCTGGGGGCCGTGCGGCTCACGGAGCAGTTCGGGATCGGAGAGGGCGTCGAGGACGCCGACTTCGCCCGGGGGCTGGAGCGACTGGAGGAGGAGGTCGCGTCGTGCCTCAAGAAGCGGACGACCCGGCCGCTCTTCGCCCCGCACTTCCTCGTGGGCTGCGGCGGCACGTTCACCACGCTCGCCGAGCTCATGATGGCCGCGAAGCGGGAGGTCGACGTGCCGGTGGCCGGCTACCGCGTGTCGCAGGCGGAGATCCGCCACCTGCTCGACCGACTCACGAAGATGCCGCTCCGCGCCCGCCGCAACCTGCCGGGCATGACGCCCGACCGCGCCGACATCATCGTCGCCGGTCTCACGATCGTGGACGCCCTGCTCAAGCGGTTCCGCGTGAACACGGTGCTCGTGCACACCCGCGGCGTGCGGGACGGGCTCGTCCGCGAGATGATCGAGGAGTCGCTCGGCACCACCGGCGACGAACCGGCACAGCGGGAGGCGGCGATCGAGCGGCTCGCGGCCGCCTGCTCGGGAGAACTGGAGCACGGCCGCAAGGTGGCCGCCCTCGCCGGCAGGATCTACGAACAGCTCGCGGCGCCGCTCGACCTGCTCCCCGGCGATCGCCTGCTGCTCGAGTGCGCCGCCCGGCTGCAGGACGTGGGCTACGTGATCAACTACGACCAGCATCACAAGCACAGCTACCACCTGATCCGCAACGCGCGAATCCCCGGCATCCGGGCCAACGACCTGGAGATCATCGCCAACGTGGCCCGCTACCACCGCGGGGCCCATCCCAAGCGCAAGCACGAGAACCTCGCCCGCCTCTCTTCCGACGACCAGCAGCGGGTGCAGCGGATGGCCGCGATTCTCAGGCTCGCCGGCGGCCTCGACCGCAGCCGCACGCAGCTCGTCCGCGACGCGCTGGCCTCGATCGCCGACGGCCGGGCCGTGATCGAGGCCGTGGCCGACGAGGAGCCGCAGGTCGACCTCTGGGGGGCGGAACGGCGGACCGACCTCTTCGAGAAGGTGTTCGGGATGCCGGTGACGGTCCGCTGGGCCAAGCCCGCTACGACCGGTGCAACCCGCGTTCGTCGCCCCGGTTCCAAAACGGGCAACGGCGCCGCGCCCCGCAGCCGATAAGTTCGTCATGGCACGGGCTTTCCTTCGGCGGGCGGTCGTGGCGGCATGCTTCCTCGGCTGCCTTGCGGTCGGCCTCCGCGCCGAGGCCGCCGGCGGTCGCCGCTGGTCGGGCCCGCGGTCGGCAGCCTCGACGGGCACGCCGCAGAACCAGGCGCCGTATGCCCCGGGCGCCTCGCCCTACGTGACGGGCCTGCGGCAGCGGCCGAAATATTTCGTGCCGCCGACGAACCCACGGACGCCGACCTGGAAGATGTACGGCACGCCGCCGGGCACCGTGCCGGGCGACTGGCCGAGCTACGCCCCGCTCGGCTTCGGCGGCTATCGCTTCCCGGCCGTCGGCAGTCAGGCGTACCGGTAAGCCGGCGCATCCGCCTTCCAATACAAGCCCCCAGGCGCAAGCCGGGGGATAATGCGGGCCGGTTCGGGATCGACGCCGCATCATCCCCCTGCTCGCGCATGGGGGCTTGGATGTTGAACCCGTCCGCCGGGGGATAATGCGGGCCGGTTCGGGATCGACGCCGCATCATCCCCCTGCTTGCGCATGGGGGCTTGGATGGTGAAACCGTCCGCCGGGGGATAATGCGGGCCGGTT
>CAZXIG010000160.1:0-7062 GCA_964640405.1 uncultured Candidatus Kuenenia sp. | reverse complement strand
AGGATCCCGTCGCGATCAAGCAGATCGAGATGACGATCGCCGACCGGGCCTTCGACGAGGGCTGGGTGACCGCGGAGCCGCCGGCCGTGCGGACGGGCAAGCGGGTGGCCGTGGTGGGCAGCGGGCCTGCGGGCCTGGCCGCCGCGCAGCAGCTCAATCGGGCCGGGCACCTCGTGACCGTGTTCGAGCGGGCCGACCGCCCGGGCGGGCTCCTGATGTATGGCATCCCCGACTTCAAGCTCGAGAAGTGGCGGGTCTGGCGGCGGATCGAGCAGCTGGAGGCGGAGGGCGTCGAGTTTCGCTGCGGCGTGAACGTCGGCAGCGACGTCAGCATGCAAACACTGCGCGATGAGTATGACGCGATCGTGCTCACCGGCGGCGCCACGCTCGGTCGCGATCTCCCGATCCCGGGCCGCGAGCTCGCGGGCGTGCACTACGCGATGGAATTCCTGCCGCAGCAGAACAAGAAGTGTGCCGGCGACGAGGTGCCGGGGCAGATCTCGGCCGAAGGCAAGGACGTGATCGTGATCGGCGGCGGCGACACCGGCTCCGACTGCACCGGCACGAGCAACCGCCACGGCTGCAAGAGCCTGACGCAGTTCGAGCTGCTCCCGCAGCCGCCGGATCTCGGCAAGTATCCGCGGCGGGCGGAGCGGCCGGCCAACAGCCCGTGGCCACTCTGGACGCAGATGCTGCGAACGAGCTCGTCACACGAGGAGGGCTGCCGCCGCGAGTTCGGCATCCTCACGAAGGAGTTCGTCGGCGACGACAAGGGCCGCCTCAAGAGCCTCAAGACCGTGCGGATCGAGTGGTATCAGGATCCGGCCACGGGCCAGCAGAAGTTCAAGGAAGTGGCCGGCACCGAGCAGGAGTGGCCCTGCCAGCTCGCGCTCCTCGCGATGGGCTTCGTCGGCCCGGAGAAGCAGGGGCCGATCGCCGAGCTCGGCCTCGAACTCGACCCGCGGGGCAACGTGAAGACCGGTGCCAACTACATGACGAGCAAGGAGGGCGTCTTCGCCGCGGGCGACATGCGGCGCGGACAGTCGCTCGTGGTGTGGGCGATCCACGAGGGCCGCGAGGCGGCCCGCGCGGTGGACCTCTACCTCATGGGATCCACGAACCTCCCGAGCCTCGCGGCCGGCGAATTCGCGGTGCACGCCTGACCGCGGCAGGGGCTTTTATGCGCATGGGCCATGCCTCTCCCCAATAAAAGCCCCCAGGCGCAAGCCGGGGGATAATCCGGGTTGCTGCAACGACGGGGCCGGCGATTCACAGGATCGAGGCCGCATTATCCCCCTGCTTGCGCATGGGGGCTTTCATCAAATCCCCCGGGCTCACTCCGGCTTTACCGTGACCGTCAGCGCCCCCCGATTGTCGCCCAGCTCGCCCGGCGGCTCGTTGATCTTGAGATACAGCGGGCCGTCGGCCAGGGCGGTGAACGCGGCGTCGCCTCCGTCGGCCACGACCTCGAATCGCGGCCGCCCCACGTGCGGCCGATCGACCCACTGCGCCACGACCAGCCTCCCGATCGGCCGGCCGCGATACCAGCGCAGCGAAATCCCCCGCGGCTCGCTCTCGAGCGTCGTGGGCCCGGCATCGCCTTCGCCAGCGACCGTTCCGAGCACGACCCGCCCCTTGGCCGCGACCGCATAGCGGCCGCCTGCCGCCAGCGCGAGTCCCGCGTTCTGCCAGCCGCGGTCAGCTGCGACCCGCACGTTCGCCGGCGCGGTGAGCGGCCTGCCCGACGCCCAGTCGATGGCCGACCGTGCGAAGTCGAAGCCGTAATCGACCTCCGCGGTGAAGGCGTCGAAGTCGCGCGAGACGCGGGCCTCGTCCCAGCCATCCAGCTCCGCGAGCCGCTCGGTGAAGGCCGCATCGAGCGGGCCGCGCTCGAGTCTGGAAAACTGCGGTGCATACGTCGGATGCCGCGCGAGCATCGTCACGGCGGCCCAGTTCGCGGCGTAGGCGGACACATCCCCGTGGCCGGCCGTCGTCGCGGCGAGCACCGCCGCGAGCGCGGGGGCTTCGCCGGAGGCATGCAGCCGTTGCAGCCGCTCGATCCGCCCGAGCTGCTCCACGTCGGCGGCGCGATCGGGCAGCGGCGTCGACACGAACCGCGGTGGCCCGTCGGCCGCAGGCTCGAGCCGGTGTGTGGCGAGATACTCGGCGATGCCCTCGGTGTACCACGGCGGCGTGGCGAGCGACCGCACCGTGAGCGTGAAGGCGTGCACTCCCTCGTGCAGGAGCAGGTGCCGGCGGTAGGCGGGATTCGACTGATCGAGCAGCCAGAAACGATCGTCGAGACAGAAGCCGTTCGTGAACTCGGAAACGTCGGCGGGGAGCAGTCCGGCGGCGCGGAAGCGTTCGCGATCCACGATCAGGCAGCCGCAGGCCCGCCACGCGGGAATCGAATCGGCGGCGATGCCGAAGTGATCGCACCAGACGGCAAACGCCTGATCGAACACGGCCGGCAGCTCGGCGACGCCGTCGCCGGCACGTGACGGCCGATCGGTGACCAGCACGAGCCGGTCACCCTCGAGCAACCGCAGGCCGGCCCGCCGGGCGGCCGCCGCGAACGCATCGGCTGCGGTCTCGTCAGCGGCCGACACCACCGCGGCCACGAGCCAGAGAAGGCCCGCCCACCACCCGCCACGACATCTTCGCAAGTTCGTCATTCACCCCAGTTCACCCAGATCGTCCGGCGGCGGCAAGGCGTACGGTTCGGGAGGGTTTTGATTCGATGGCCGGAGCCGAAAAGTCCGATCGCACGGGAAGGCGGGGCGGTGCTACAAGCCGTCTGTCGCCAGGAGGGCGCAGGGCTTGCGGCAGGGACGCCGACAACTCGCCGGCAGGTTCGCGGGCACGGTCTGTGCGGCCGCGATATGCGTCGCTGCGCTCATGCAGCCCGCCACCGCTCAAACGGCCGCCGCGGCCACCGACGCCAAGGTGAGCGCCTGGTCCACCGGCGGCGCCTCGGCGACTGCCAAACCGTCGGATCCCGATGGGAAACCGGCCGGCACCACGGCCCCCACCTCCGTCCCCTACTGGCAGGCGCCCGCGCTGCCGACCGCCGTGATCCAAGGGGGCGCGATCCCCGCCGGCTGGCAGCCGCAGGCCGTGCCCTATCAGGGCATCGGGCCCGACGGCCGGCCGATGACGATGTACTTCGCTCCGACCTATGTGTTCACGTATCAGAGCGGGCCGCCGGTGCTCGCCATGCCGCAGGTCAATCGATCCTGGTCGGGAGTGAACCGTCCGGGCGTCGCCGGCCAGCCCTACGCGCCGGCGTGGAACTACCAGACGAGCGGGGCCACGCCTGTGGCTGCGACCCTACCGCCCGCCACCGTCGCCCGCTACGCGCCGCAGCCCTATCAGTTTCCCGCCAACTCGCGGGCACTCACGGGCACGCCGCTGACGCCTCCGGGACCGCTCCCCGGCCCGCCGGCACCGCCACCGCAGACCTGGGGCGTCGCGCCGCCGCCGATGCCGCAACAGGCGACCGCGCCCCTCGCTCCGCCACCGCAGCAGTGGGTGCCCTCGAACGTGCCACCGCCGCCGGGCGTCGCGCCGCAGCCTGCGGCACCGCCCCCCGGAGGCCAGTGGACAGGTGTCGCCGCACCGGCCGTGGCCGGAGCCGCCGGCGCCGCGATGGGCGCGGCGGTCGCGTCGTCGCCGCCGACAACCCAGCCCCAGATGGCCCCGATGCCGCCGCCGGTGGCGCCGATTCCGTCAGCTGGCGGACAGCCGATCGCCGCCCAGCCGGTGAGCAGTGGCGGGCTCGCGCCCCCGGTGCAGGCTGCGGCCCCGCAGGGCACCGCGGCCAACACCCACCAGTGGAAGGTGGTGGCCGTCTACGACGGTGACACGGTCACCTGCATCGACGAGAACAACCAGCAGCAAAAGATCCGTCTGGCGGAGATCGACGCGCCGGAGGCGAAGCAGGATTTCGGGCAGGTCTCGCGGCAGGCGCTCGCGAGCATGGTGTTCGGGAAGACGATCACCGTGGTCGACGACGGCAAGGATCGCTACGGCCGCTGGATCGGTCACCTTTATGCCGACGGCGTTGACGTAAATCGACAGATGGTGGCCTCGGGCATGGCCTGGCACTACTCGGCCTACTCCAAGGACCAGTCGCTCGCCGCCCTCCAGGCACAGGCACAGGCCCAGAAGCTCGGCATCTGGTCGCAGCCCAACCCCATCCCGCCCTCCGAATTCCGCAAGAGCGGCGGCAAAAAATCGGCGTAAACTTTCGCTCCGAACCGTTGCATGCCCCGATTCGTTCCGCGGCCGTGGTGGCGATGACACGATCGCGGGCGGCAGCGGCAACGACAATTGCAGTGGCGAGGCCGGCGACGACGACTACCACGATGATGAACAGGGCGGAGACGACAACTCGCCCCCCGGCGGCTCACAACTGTCCGTCCCAGCGAGCCGCGGTTCCGCCGTTGAAATCCTGCGGTCTCGTCCGGGTGGCGGCGCGAAAAGCCACTGGATATGACGCCGCTGTTTGCTGGGCGCCGTAGAAATCTGGCTGCGTTTCCACCCCAGGCCATGGCCGGCAGTTCGCTTATTGAGCCAGACGAGCGTCTCATGCAGCCGACCACCCCGCGCCCGGCATCGTACCCCGCCTCCAACGACGTCCTCGCGAAAATGATCCAGGCCGAGGAGAACGAGGGCGGCCCCCCTTCACCGGAGCCCTGCGACATGCCGCCCCGGCTCCCCACCCACCATCGCCCCCCGAAGCGGGACGCGGAAACGGAACCGCCGATGCAAGCCTGTCCGGCTCCGGAGCACGTGATTCATCTTCCGCTCGGCCCGGGCGGGTGCGGCGCCCGCTCCGGCATGCTCTTGAAGGCTGCCGGGCTGGAATTGGTGCGACTCGTGGTGCCGGCAGACAAGGAAATCCCGCCTCACCGCGTGCCGGTGGAGATCACGGTCCAATGCCTCGAGGGACGAGTCGCTTTCGCGCACGACGGCCGCACGGCCCTGCTCGCCCCCGGCGACCTGATTTATCTCTGCCCGAACGAACTGCACTCACTAAAGGGCATCGAAGACGCGACGGTGCTGGTCACGCGGATTCGGCAGCACGCGACCGACCTTCCGGAGAAGGCGTATTGATCTCCTCGCGGCTCTCCGGCTCGAGCAAAAAAGCGGGCGAAGGGACTCGAACCCTCGACATCCAGCTTGGGAAGCTAGCGCTCTACCAACTGAGCTACGCCCGCACGGTCAAGGCTTCGGAGCCCTGACAACCGGCACTCTATAGCTCGGAAAGTCCCCACGCAACCGATCGGCGCCCGCGGCGAGCCCCAGCCGCGGCCTTGGCGAGGGGCGGCCGCCGCCCATCAAAAAACCGGCTCCAGTCTGCGTAGAATCGGGGCTCGGTCGCGGCCGCTCCGACAGGCGGCGCCGGCAAGTCCGAGACGAGGAAGGACATCAATGGCTGACAAAGCAGGTCAGGTCGAGGCAGAGCGTCCGGCAGGGCGCGGATTCTTCCGCTCACAGCTCGGCATGCTCAGCGGAACCGCGGTCGTGGTGGGGCTGCTCGGCCTCGCCGCCGTGCCGTGGCTGCTCTCGAGCCCGGCCAGGATGTCGCGGCTGGTGGCCGACCTCGTGCCGGAGCTTCAGGCCGATGTGACATTCGGCGGCGTGCAACTCGGCTGGGCCGGGCCGATCTCGTTCGACGACGTGCAGCTCGCACCCCGCGACAGATCCAAGGCTCCCGTTCGCATCAAACGAATCGTCGGCAGCCATGGCCTCGTGGCGTTGCTCCTCTCCGGTGGCGACCTCGGCACGATCCGCGTCGAAGGGCTCGAGGTCGACGTCGCCTTCGACGCCCAGCGGCGGTCGAACCTCACCACGCTCTTCCCGCCGCCGGGCACTCCCGCAGGCGGTGGCGTCGGCTCGGCCGGCCCGCGGCGGAGCCCCGTGCGGCTGCGGCTCGACGTCGACGACGCGGTCGTGCGGATCACGGGACCGTGGACGCCGGAGCCCTGGGTGAGCGATCCGATCGACGTGCGGGCGGCGCTCGCGCCGGCGGCCGATGCCGGCCACAGCGAGTGGACGATCGAGCCGGTCCAGTTGCTCACCGACGCGCGGCTGGAGCCGGGCGTGGCACAGGGAGTGCTCGCCTACATCGCTCCGGTGATGGCCGATGCGACCCGCACCGGCGGCCGGTTCTCACTGCGGCTCGACGGTGCCCGCCTGCCCGTCGGCCAGCCAGCCGCGGGCACGCTCGCCGGCCGGCTCACGATGCACGAGGTGGTGCTCGGCCCGGGGCCGCTCGCCATCAACACGCTCCAATCGCTGCCGCTCAAGCTGCCGCCGCCGCCGGCCATCCTGTTCGCCGACGAGGCCAACGTCGATTTCCGGCTGGCGGAGCGCCGCGTCTGGCACAAGGGACTCGAATTCGGTCTGCCACTCGCGAAGCCGGGCCAGCGGCTCGACGTCGAGTCGAGCGGCTCCGTCGGCCTCGACGACGGCTCGCTCGACCTCACACTGCGGCTCCCGATCCCGGCGGATCTCCCGCAGGATCGCCCGCTGCTCGCCGCGCTCGCGGGCAAGCAGGTGTCGGTGGGCATCGCCGGCGTGCTCGGCGATCCCAAGGTGGTATTCGATGGCTCGATCAAGGCGGCGGCGGGCGATGTGCTCGCCGATTTCATCGACAACCTGCGGGAGGGCCGCCGCCCCTCGCTGCGGCCGCCCGTGGCCGCGCCCTCTTTGCAGCCCGTACAGCCACGGGCCACGCCGCCGCAGACTCCCCGGCCGGTGCCGACGCCCTCGGGAGCGCTCAAGCAGGTTCCCGCCGATGGTGCCCCGACAGCCGAGCAGGTGATCGACCTCGTCGGCGGTGTGCTCGACGAAGTGGCCCGGAGGCGCGCGGAGCGAAGGGCGGCCGAAGCCGCCAACCCGGGAGCGCCGCCACCGCCGCGGCGCGGCGGGCTGCTGCGGCGGCTGGCACCACCGCCAACCGAAGCGCCGTAAAGACGACGCCCATAGAAGCCCCCATACATAGAAGCCCCCATGCATAGAAGCCCCCATGCGCAAGCAGGGGGATGATGCGGC
>CAZXIG010000159.1:0-7102 GCA_964640405.1 uncultured Candidatus Kuenenia sp. | reverse complement strand
GCAAGGACGGCGCCGTGATCGGACGGTACAAGTCGAACGTCTCCCCCGAGAGCGGTGAACTCGCCGCCGCCATCGAAGCCGCCCTCGCCAAGTAATCAAGTAATACGGCTCACGCTTGATCCTCGCGCGGCGTTCCCAAGAAGCCCCGGGCGGAAGCCCGGGGATCGCCGATCCCCCGGCTTCCGCCGGGGGCTTGTAGGAATCTCGTCACGCCCCCGAGCCCCTCATTTCCCCCCGGGAATGACCGTGGGCCCGCGGGCTGTGACGCCGGTTGACCACCCCGGCCAGACGGGTATGTTCAAGCATCCCGCAGGGCTTTTTCGCGGGACGTTTCGCTTGGAGATTTCGAATTGGCAGATGCTGAAACCCCGGGGGATGCTGGTGCCGAAGAAACCGGCGGTCTGCGCGACATCTCGGGCGGGCGGCTGATCGAACTGCCGATCGAGCAGGAGCTCAAGGACAGCTATCTCACGTACGCGATGAGCGTGATCGTGAGCCGGGCGTTGCCCGACGTCCGCGACGGGCTCAAGCCCTCGCAGCGGCGCATTCTCGTCGCGATGAACGACCTGAATCTGTCGCCGGGCGCGGCCCGCGTGAAGTGCGCCAAGATCTCCGGCGACACCAGCGGCAACTATCACCCGCACGGCGAGAGCGTGATCTACCCCACGCTCGTCCGCATGGCCCAGGAATGGAACATGCGGCACGTGCTCGTCGACAAGCAGGGCAACTTCGGCTCGATCGCCGGCCTGCCCGCCGCCGCCATGCGATACACCGAGGCCCGGCTGTCGCCGATCGCGGCCTTGATGCTCGACGACCTCGACCTCGACACGGTCGACTACGTGCCGAGCTACGACGAGCGGAACACCGAGCCGGTCGTGCTGCCGAGCCGGTTCCCCAACCTCGTGGTCAACGGTGCCGGCGGCATCGCCGTAGGCATGGCCACGAGCATCCCGCCGCACAACCTCGGCGAGGTCTGCCGGGCCCTGGTGGCGATGATCGACAACCCGGGCATCTCGATGGCCGAGCTGCTCCAGATCGTGCCCGGGCCCGACTTTCCCACCGGCGGCATCGTGATGGGCCGCGAGGCGTTGGCCCGCGGCTACCTCACCGGCCGGAGCACGATCACGCTTCGGGCCCGGGCCCACGTCGAGGAGTTCGGCAAGAACCGCCATCGGATCGTGGTCACCGAGATCCCCTACCAGCAGACCCGCGACGCGATCGAGGAGAAGATCGCGGAGCTGGTCAACGAGGACCGGATCAAGGGGATCTCCGCGATCCGCAACGAGAGCGACCTCAAGGAGCCGGTGCGGCTGATCCTGGAGCTGAAGCGCGACGCCGATCCCGACGTCGTCCTCAATCAGCTCTACCAGTTCTCGCCGCTGCAGACCTCGTTCTCGCTGATCTTCCTGGCGCTCGTGGACGGGAAGCCGCGGATCCTGTCGTTCAAGAGCATGCTGGAGGAGTTCCTCCGGCATCGCACGACCGTCATCCGGCGGCGGACGCAGCACCTGCTGCAGAAGGCCCGCAGTCGCAAGCACACGCTCGAGGGCCTGCTCGTCGCGCTGGCCAACATCGACGAGGTGATCAGGATCATCCGCAGCTCGCGGTCGCAGGCGGAGGCGAAGGAGCGGCTCTGCCAGCTCCAGGCGCCGGCGGCGCTCCTCGAGCGTGCGCTCGGGGCCGAGGGCTTCGCCGTGCTCCAGGAGGAGCGGGGCGTGAGCGATGCCTACGGGCTCTCGCCCGTGCAGGCCGACGCCATCCTGCGGCTCACGCTCGGCCAGCTCGTGAACCTCGAACAGGAGAAGCTCGGCGGCGAGCACCGCGAGCTGCTCTCGAAGATCGGCGAGTTCCGCCGGATCCTCTCCAGCGACGCGAACATCAAGGCCCTGATCCGCGAGGAGCTCGTCGAGCTCGAGAGCAAGCACGGCGACGACCGCCGGACGGAGATCAGCGGCGAGGCGGCCGATATCCGCGACATGGCCGAGCTGATCACGGAGGCCACGATGGTGGTCACGATCAGCCGGGCCGGCTACGTGAAGCGGACGGCGGCCGACGTCTATCGGGCCCAGCGGCGGGGCGGCAAGGGCCTCAAGGGCGCCAGCGCCGACGAAGAGGATCCGATCGAGCACCTGTTCGTGGCCAGCACGCACGACTGGCTGCTCGTGTTCACCACGCTCGGGAAGGTGTTCTCGATGCGGGTGTTCGAGCTGCCCGAATTGGCCCGCGATGCGAAGGGGCGGGCGCTCGTGAACCTGCTCGAGTTCGAGCCGGGCGAAAAGGTGGCCGACTGCCGGGCCGTCGGCGGCTTCGAGGATCCAAACCAGTTCCTCATGCTGGCCACCCGTAGCGGCATGGTGAAGAAGACGGCGCTCGAGCAGTATCGCCGCCGCCGCACGAAGGGCCTGATTGCGGTGAAGCTCCGCGAAGGCGACGAACTCGTCGATGCGGTGATCACGAAGCCGGGCGACGAGCTCGTGCTGGCCACGGCGAAGGGCATGGCGATCCGGTTTCCCGAATCCGACGCCCGGCCGATGGGTCGCGATACGAGCGGCGTGCGCGGGATCAAGCTCGGCAGCGGCGACCGGCTCGTGGGCATGGTGGTGGCCGAGCCGGATGCCACGCTGCTCACGGTCTGCGAACACGGCTACGGCAAGCGGACGCCGTTCGGCGCTGGCACGCCCGTGTCGGGCCCCGCGCCGGGCGAGGAGGGGGCCGAGGAGGCCGCCGCCGAGGAGCCGGCCGAGAGCGAGGGCGGTGAGGAGGGAGAGGGCGACGCCGGCTCGAGCGGCGCCCGCTATCGCACCCAGCGCCGCGGCGGCAAGGGCATCCGCGACATCAAGGCCACCGCCCGCAACGGAGCCGTCGTGTCGATCGTGTCGGTGCGCGACGACGACCAGGTGCTGATGATGACGGCCCGCGGCAAGATCCAGCGGGTGAACGTCCGCGAGATCCGGCCGATGGGCCGCAACACGCAGGGCGTGCGGATCATGCGGGTGGACGAGGGTGACACGCTCGCCGCCGTCGTGCCCGTGCCGCCGAGCGAGCAGGAGGAGGCCGACGCGCCTCCGGCCGAGGGAGATCAGGCATGAAGATCGCGGTCGTCGGAACGGGCTACGTGGGGCTCGTGACCGGCACATGCTTCGCCGACAGCGGCAACGCCGTCACCTGCCTCGATATCAACGCCGACAAGATCGCCCGACTCAACCGGGGCGAGATTCCGATCTACGAGCCGGGGCTCGAAGAATTGGTCGTGCGCAATGCCAAGGCCGGCCGGCTGAAGTTCACGACCGACACGGCCGCTGCGATCGCCGGGGCGGAGGTGGTGTTTCTGGCGGTGGGCACGCCGCCGGCCGCCGATGGCTCGGCCGATCTCTCCGCGCTCTGGAAGGTGGTCGCGTCGATCGCCCCGCACCTGCATCCGCAGGCCGTGGTCGTCACCAAGAGCACCGTGCCCGTCGGCACCTGCGCCGGGATCGAGCAGCGGCTGAAGGCCGCGCTCGGCCGCGACTGCCGCGTGGCGAGCAACCCCGAGTTCCTCAAGGAAGGGGCTGCGATCGAGGATTTCCAAAAGCCGGATCGCGTGGTGGTGGGCGTGCGGTCGGCCGACGTTGGCGAGATCCTCCGCACGCTCTACGCCCCGTTCCTGCGGACGGAAAACCCGTTCCTCGTCATGTCGCCGGAAAGCTCCGAAATGACGAAGTACGTGGCCAACGCGCTGCTCGCCACGAAGATCAGCTTCATCAACGAGGTGGCAAACCTCTGCGAGCGGATGGAGGCCGACATCGACGACGTCCGCCGCGGCATCGGCCACGACAGCCGGATCGGCTTCGCCTTCCTGTTTCCCGGCGCCGGCTACGGCGGCAGCTGCTTCCCCAAGGACGTGCAGGCCCTCGCAGCCATGGCCCGCGACAAGGGAGTGAGCCCGCGGATTCTCACGGCCGTCCACGACACGAACCTGGCCCAGAAAAAGGTGCTCGGCGAGAAGATCGCGGCGCACTTCGGCGGCAGCCTCGCCGGTCGGCGGGTGGCCATCTGGGGCCTCGCCTTCAAGCCTCGCACCGACGACGTCCGCGATGCCCCGGCGATCGACCTCATCGAGCGGCTGCTCGCCGGCGGTGCGGCCGTGGCTGTCTACGACCCCGAGGCGATGGCCAACGTGCGGGACATCTACGGCGACCGGCTCACCTACGCCGCCGGCCCCTACGAGGCGCTCGACGGGGCCGACTGCCTCGCGATCGTGACCGAATGGGGGGATTTCCGCCGGCCCGACTTCGACGACATGGCCCGCCGGCTGAAGTCGCGGACGATCTTCGATGGCCGCAACCTCTATGCCCCGGCCGAGATGAAGGCCCGCGGTTTCGCCTACCACGCCATCGGCAAGGCCCCAGTCTGAATCGTCGGTTGACGTCCCGCGGGCAGGGGCCTGAAGGATGTCCGTCACGCGGCCCCGCGGGGGCGACGGGGTTCGTTTGACAGCCCGGCGACTCGGGGGTTGAATTCTCATCTCTCGAGGGGAATCTGCATCGCCTCGCCACCGTTCACCCGCATCGTCTTCGACCTCCTGTGGAGTTTCGCCGATCGTGAAGTCGTCAACGTCTGCCGTCGCCACCTGTGCGGCCCTCGTCGCCTCCATTCCCTCGCTCGTGCTCGCCACTGAAGCAGGTGAGCCGGAGGCCGTGTCGATCTTCGGTGCCTACGGCTTCTGGTGGCTGCTCGGCGTGGTCGGCTCCGTGCTCGCGCTGCGGCAGGCCTGGCAGTTCTACACCTGGATGGAGGCCCAGCCGGCCGGCACGCAGAAGATGATCGACATCGCCGGCTACGTGCGGACCGGCGCCGATGCCTACCTCAAGCAGCAATACAAGGTGGTGGCGATGTTCTTCGTCGCCATCTTCCTCCTGCTCGCGATCATGGCCTTCGCGCTCAAAGTGCAGAGCGCCTGGGTGCCGTTCGCCTTCATCTCCGGCGGCCTGTTCTCCGGCCTCGCCGGCTGGTTCGGCATGAAGACGGCCACGCTCGCCAGCAACCGCACCGCGGCCGGCGCCGAGCGGTCGCTCAACGAAGGGCTCCAGATCGCGTTCCGCTCGGGCGCCGTGATGGGCCTCACGGTCGTGGGCCTCGGTCTGCTCGACATCATGCTCTGGTTCTTCATTCTCTACTGGGCCGTTCCCGCCCTCGGCTTCGCGCCGCTCTCGCTCGAGGAGATCACGGTCACGATGCTCTGCTTCGGCATGGGCGCGAGCTCCCAGGCCCTCTTTGCCCGCGTTGGCGGCGGCATCTTCACGAAAGCCGCCGACGTCGGCGCCGACCTCGTCGGCAAGGTGGAGCACGGCATCCCCGAGGACGACGCCCGCAACCCCGCCACGATCGCCGACAACGTGGGGGACAACGTGGGCGACGTGGCCGGCATGGGCGCCGACCTCTACGAGAGCTACTGCGGCTCGATCCTCGCCACGTCGGCTCTCGGCGTGGCCGCCTTCATCGGCGACTACCGGATGCAGATGGCCGCCCTGTTCCTGCCGATGGCGATCGCCGCGGTGGGCACGCTGCTCTCCATCTGGGGCATCTTCCAGGTGCGGACGCAGGAGGACTCCTCGCAAAAGGCCCTGCTGGCCGCCCTCGCCAAGGGCATCAATCTCTCGACGATCGCGATCGTGGGAGCCTCGCTCGTGCTCACCTGGATGCTCGTGGGCTGGGCCCACATCGGCGTCGCAATCTCCGTGATCATCGGTCTCGTGGCCGGCTGGCTGATCGGCAAGTGGACCGAATACTCGACGAGCAACGAGTACAAGCCGACCCAGGAGCTGGCCGACCAGGCCCTCACCGGCCCCGCCACGATCATCATCGGCGGTGTCGCCGAGGGCATGCTCTCGACCTGGGCCCCGGTGCTCATCACCGGCGCCGCCACGCTGCTCTCCTTCGGCTTCGCCAACGGCTTCGATTTCTCCAACCCCAACGCCTTCGCCCTCGGCCTCTATGGCGTGGGCATCGCCGCCGTCGGCATGCTCTCCACGCTCGGGATCACGCTGGCGACCGACGCCTACGGCCCGATCGCCGACAACGCCGGTGGCAACGCCCAGATGGCCGGCCTGCCCGAGATCGTCCGCGAGCGGACCGACGCCCTCGACGCCCTCGGCAACACGACCGCCGCCACGGGCAAGGGCTTCGCGATCGGCTCCGCGGCCCTCACGGCCCTCGCCCTGCTCGCGGCCTACGTCGAGGAGGTGCGGATCGGCTTCGAGCGGTGGGGCCAGGCCGTCGCCGAGAACGTCGAAGGCACGCCCGACCAATACCTCACGATCGCCGGCAAGCGGCAGCAGCTCACCGAAGGCCAGTGGGTGAAGCTCTCCAGGGGCATCGCCGTGAAGCTCGGCCCGGAGCCCGCGAAGAACTCCACCTGGATGGTGCTCGACCAGTCGGCCGTGCCCGACTTCGCCGCGCTTCCCGCGAAGACCGTCGTCGAGAACATGCCGGCGGCCGACGCGCTGGCGGAACTCGAGAAGGCCAACCGGATCGTGGCCGTAAAGAAGGCCCGCATGGCCGACTACATGCGGTTCTACGACGTGACCCTCATGAATCCGAAGGTGCTCGTCGGCCTGTTCATCGGCGCCATGAGCACGTTCGTGTTCTGCGCCCTGACGATGAAGGCCGTGGGCCGGGCCGCGAAGGGCATGGTGGAGGAGGTCCGCCGCCAGTTCCGCGAGAAGCCGGGCATCATGCAGGGCACCGACACGCCCGACTACGCCGCCCCCGTCGCCATCAGCACGAAGGCCGCCCAGAAGGAAATGGTGCTCCCCTCGCTGCTCGCCCTCGTGGTGCCGGTCGTCACGGGCCTCCTGCTCGGCGTCGGCGGCGTGATGGGCCTGCTCGTGGGCGGCCTCACCACCGGCTTCTGCGTGGCCGTGTTCATGGCCAACGCGGGCGGCGCCTGGGACAACGCCAAGAAGCACATCGAGAGCGGCGTGCACGGCGGCAAGGGCACCGAGGCCCACAAGGCCGCGGTCGTGGGCGACACCGTGGGCGACCCGTTCAAGGACACGAGCGGCCCGAGCCTCAACATCCTCGTGAAGCTCATGAGCATGGTGAGCGTGGTGGTCGCCGGCCT
>CAZXIG010000158.1:0-7140 GCA_964640405.1 uncultured Candidatus Kuenenia sp. | reverse complement strand
ACCGGCAAGAGCCGCGAGGAGATGATCTTCGACAAGGAGAAGCTCCTGAGCGTCTACGACATGACGAAGGACGCCGAGCCGATGAAGTCGACGGCCCTGGGAGGCACGCTGTGATCGCGGTCGCACTTCCCTCGCCCGGCATGATCCTCGCCGGCGCCGTCGCGGCCGCGGCCGCGAGCCTCTGGCTGTTGCTGCCGCGGGGCCGCGAGAGCCGGCCCCTTCGCTGGCTCGGCGGCCTGCTCGGCGCCGCCGCGCTCGCCGGCTTCGTGCTCACCGGCCGCCGTCTCGGCGGGCTCGGCGAGGAGGCCGTGTTCCTGATCGTGTCGCTCGTCGCCGTGATCTCGGGGGCGGCCACGATCGTGACCAGGTCGCCGGTCTACTCGGCCATCTGGTTCGCGTTGGCGCTGGCCGGCGTGTCGGGCGTGCTGCTCGTGCTCGGGGCGCAGTTCCTCGGCGTCGCCACGATCGTCGTCTACGCCGGTGCGATCCTCGTGATGTTCCTGTTCGTGCTGATGCTCGCGCAGCCGGCGGGCCTCGCCCCGTACGACCGCGTCTCCAACGAGCCGCTGCTTTCCGCGATCGCCGGGGCGACGTTGCTCGGCCTGCTCACGCTCTCGATCGGGCGGCTCTCGGCCGACCCCGACTGCTGCAAGGTTCCGTCGAAGGCGGCGGCCATGGCCGCGGGCACGGGCGGGACGAGCGGCGGCGCGGTGTCCCCCGGCTTCCGCCGGGGGCTTTCTGCCGATGAAACGAAGCCGGGTGATGCGATCGATGCGGCTGTCGCCGTCGATCCACTGGCCGCCGACCAGGTGGCCCGGCTTGGCGGCGAGCTCTTCGGCCGTCATCTGCTCGCGGTCGAAGCGGCCGGCGTGCTGCTGCTGGTGGCGCTCGTCGGCTCGATCGCCGTCGTGAGCCGCCACGGTGATCCGTCCGGAGAACTGGCCCCCGCCCGGAGGGCCGCATCATGAACGATCTCGCGCTCCTGCAAAACGCCCTCGTCGTGGGCGCGATCCTGTTCGCGCTCGGCCTCGTGGGCATCCTCACGCGGCGGAACCTGATCGTCATGTTCCTCTCCGCCGAGCTCATGCTGCAGGGCATCTCGGTGAGCCTCGTCGCCTGGAGCCGGTATCACGGCGACTTCGGCGGGCAGGTGCTCGTGATCTTCGTGCTGACGGTCGCGGCCTGCGAAGCGGCCGTCGCGCTCGTGTTCGTGCTCCAGGCGTTCGCCCGCACGGGACGGCTCGACTCGGCGGCCTGGCAGTCGCTCCGCGAGTCGAACCTGCCGCGGCGGATCGACCGCGAACTGCCGGCGGTCGACACCGTGCCTCCCACGTTCCCCCGGCTCACTCCCGCCGGCATCCTGCCCGCGGCCGACGAAGACGAACTGCTCGAGCGCGAGCACGTCTGACCGTTCCACGCACCGACCATCATGCAAGAGATCTCCCCCTCCACCATGCTCGTTCTCGTGCCGCTGCTGCCGCTCGTCGGCGCGATCCTCACGGTCGCGTTCGGCCGGCTCCTGGGGCCCCGCGCTCATCTCCCGGCCGTGGCCGGGATCGGGGCGGCGGCGGTCGTCGCGGTGTCGCTGCTCTTCGGCCTCGCCCGCGAGGTGGGCGTAGGCGACGCCGCGCACGGGCCGACCAGCCGGCCGGTCGAGATGATCACCACGCTCTGGGAATGGGCCGGTGTCGCCGACGCCTACACGCCCCCCGCAGGCAGCCCCGCCGACTCGAACCCGGCCCGCGCCGACGGCATCGCCGAACTCCGCAGCTTCTCGATCCCGGTGGCGCTCCGGCTCGATCCGCTCACCTCCACGTTGCTCGCGATCATCACCTGCGTGGGCCTGCTGGTGGCGATCTACTCGATCGGCTACATGCACGACGACCCGGGCTATCCGCGGTTCTTCGCCCTGCTCGCGATGTTCGTGTTCTCGATGTCGATGCTCGTCGCGGCGAGCAACTTCCTGCTCGTCTACGTGTTCTGGGAGGCGGTGGGAGCGTGCAGCTACCTGCTGATCGGCTTCTGGTTCACGAGGCCGGAGGCGGCGAAGGCCGCGAAGAAGGCGTTCCTCGTCAACCGCGTGGGCGACTTCGGCCTCGCGGTGGCCACGTTCCTGCTCTGGATGACCTACGGCACGCTCAACTTTCACGACACGCTCGCCGCCGACGGCACGATCCTCCCCGGCATCCTCGGCCAGAGCCGGATCGCCGACGCGGCGGGCTACGCCGGCGGCGCGATCGGCACGGCCATCTGCCTGCTCCTGCTGCTCGCCGCCTGCGGCAAGAGCGCCCAACTGCCGCTGCACGTCTGGCTGCCCGACGCGATGGAAGGCCCCACGCCCGCCAGCGCCCTGATCCACGCCGCCACGATGGTCACGGCCGGCATCTACCTCGTGGCCCGCTGCGCCCCCCTGTTCGTGGTCTGCCCCGACGCGCTCACGATGGTCTCGATCGTCGGCGCCTCCACGGCCCTCGTCGCGGCCCTGATCGGCACGGTGCAGAACGACCTCAAGCGGGTGCTCGCCTATTCCACGATCAGCCAGCTGGGCTACATGTTCGCGAGCCTCGGCACGGGCACGATGCTCGGCTTCACCGCCGCGATCTTCCACCTCGTGACCCATGCCTTCTTCAAGGCCCTGCTCTTCATGGGCGCGGGCTCCGTGATGCACTCGATGGGGGGCGTGATCGACATGCGGCGGTTCGGCGGCCTCCGCCGGATCATGCCGATCACGGCGGCCACGTTCCTGATCGGCTCGCTGGCCCTGGCAGGCGTCGCCCCGTTCGCCGGCTTCTTCAGCAAGGATGAGATCCTCGCGGCCCTCCACTCCAAGGGCTGGCCCCATGCCCACGGCGAGCACCACGACGCGGCCCCGGCGAGCGGCCATGCGGGATTCGTCGTTCCGCCGCAGGCCGACGTCGCCACCCCGACGCTGCGGCAGGTGTCGCTGAAGAGCGAGCCCATCGCCGCCACCCTCGACCAGCCGCGGACCTGGCAGACGCTCTTCTGGATGTCGCTCATCACGGCCGGACTCACCGCCTTCTACACGTTCCGCGCCGTCTTCATGACGTTCACGGGCCCGACCCGCGTGCCCGACGAGGCCGGCCACCACGCCCATGAATCGCCCCCCGTGATGACGCTCCCGCTCATCATCCTCGCCATCGCCTCGGCCGTGAGCGGCTGGTGGCTGTTCTCGACCCATGCCCTCTCCTCGTTCCTGGCCGCCACGCCATCGCTCACGGCGCCGGCGGTCGTGGCCACGGCCACGCCTCCGGCCTTCCACTTCGACCTCGCCCTGCAGGGCACGCTCGCCGCGGCGCTCGGCATCGTGATCGCGGCGCTCGGCCATCTCGGCCGCCGCAGCGACGGCCCGCAGATGGAGCGGTTCCTCGGACCGCTGGGCACGCTGTTCGCCAACCGATTCTTCATCGACCAGATCTACAAGGGTCTGTTCGTCAAGCCTCTGGAGGGCGTGGCCCTCGTGGCCGCCGCCTTCGACCGCTACGTGATCGACGGCCTCGTCGACGGCGTCGCCCGCATTCCGGCGGCTGCCGGCGCCTGGGTGCGGCACCTCCAGTCGGGCCTGGTGCAGCGGTACGCCCTCGCGGGCGTGCTCGGCACGCTCCTGATCGTCATCGCCCTCGCCGCGCGGCTGCGGTGACCGCCACGCCCGGAATCACTCCCCGAACACACGCTTTCGCATGAACGCCCTCAGCCCTTCGACCCATCTGCTGCTCGTCATCGCCGCGCCCCTCATCGGTGCGGTCGTGGCCTGGATGTTCCGGTCGTGGGGCCTGGCCGCCGTCCGGCAGAGCGCGGCGAACACGGCGCTCGTCACGCTCGTGCTGGCGGGCTGGCTGGTGGCCCGGTTCCTCGCCGATCCGGCAGCCGTGTCGGGTGAGCCCTACGCACTCGTCGAGTTTCCGTGGCTCGTGGGCGGAATCTTCGACGTGAAGCTCTCGCTCGGTCTCGACGGCCTCTCCATCTGGATGTTCGCCCTCTCCGCCCTGCTCTCGCTGACGGCCGTGTTCGTCAGTTGGGACGCGATCCGCGACCGGCCGGCCGGCTTCTACGTGCTCCTGCTCGTGCTCGAGGCGGCGATGCTCGGCGTGTTCGCGGCCCGCGACGTGATCCTGTTCTACGTGTTCTTCGAGTTCACGCTCGTGCCGCTCTTCTTCCTGATCGGCATCTGGGGGCACGACGAGCGGCGGAAGGCGGCGGTGAAGTTCTTCATCTACACCCTCGCCGGCAGCGTGCTCACCTTCCTCGGCCTGCTCGCGATCGTCCTCTGGAACGCCTCTCACACCGGCACCGTCACGTTCGACATCGCCGCCCTCACGGCGGCCATGAAGGCCAACCCGATGCCGATGACGGCGGCCGGGGGCTGGCTGCAGCTGATCGTGTTCCTCGCGCTCTTGGCCGGCTTTGCCGTGAAGGTGCCGATCGTGCCGCTCCACACCTGGCTGCCGCTGGCCCACGTGGAGGCGCCCACCGGCGGCTCGGTCGACCTCGCCGGCGTGCTGCTCAAGATCGGCATCTACGGCTTCCTGCGGTTCTCGCTGCCGATGCTCCCCGAGGCCTCGGCGGTGGCGGCTCCCTGGCTGTTCGGCCTGGGCGTCGTGGGGATCATCTACGGGGCCCTCGTGGCCCTCGTGCAGACCGACCTCAAGCGGCTCATCGCCTACTCGTCGGTGAGCCACATGGGCTACATCGTGATGGGCCTGTTCGCCCTCACGCCCGTGGCCACCGAAGGCGCCAACCTGCAGCTCATCAACCACGGCCTCTCGTCGGCGGGCCTCTTCGCCCTGGTCGGCATGATCTACGAGCGGTTCCACACGCGGAACATCGCCAGCCTCGGCGGCATCGCGAGCAAGGCCCCGTGGCTCACCGTGCTGTTCATGCTCTTCACGTTCTCGAGCATCGGCCTGCCCGGCCTCAACGGCTTCGTGGGCGAGTTCATGATCCTCGCCGGCTCGTTCCAGCGGGCCTGGTCGGGCGTCGCCCCGAGCTTCTCGTTCGCCTATCTGCTGATGGCGGTGACGGCCGTCGTCGGCGTCGTGCTCGGCGCCTGGTACATGCTCTGGGCGGTCGAGCGGGTGTTCTTCGGGCCCTCCCGCGAGCCGCCGCGCGGCGGTCACGATGCCCACGGTCATTCCAGCCACGGCCATGCGGCTCACGCCCACGGCCACGACGGTCATGGTCACGGCCACGGCAGCCACGACGCCGCCGACCGCTGCGACCTGAAGTGGCACGAGTTCGTCGCCCTCGCGCCGCTGGCCGTCTTCGTGCTCTGGATCGGCCTCACGCCGGGCACGTTCCTCGCGCCCGCCGCCCCCGCCATCCGCGCCGCCACGCAGGCCTCGGCCGACGCCTTCGCCCTCCGCATGCGCGACGCCACGCCCACCGCCCAGGTTGTCCAAGTGCCATGAGTCCAGCTGCCGTGAATCTCTTCGCGACCGTGAATTCCCTGCCGACGTCCCTCGAGTCGTTCGCACTCATCGCGCCCGAGATCGCGCTGGTCGTCGCGGCGCTCGTGGCGTTTCTCGGCGGCGCCTTCGGCGGCATCCGCACCGGCTGGCTGATCGCCCTCGTGGGCATCGCCGCCGCCTGGTGGCTGGCCGGAGGCCAGCCGGCCGACGCCGCGACGATCGCCTCCGGCGGGGTCATGGTGGACGGCTTTTCGACGTTCATCCGCTGGACGGTCCTCGGCCTCGGGGCGCTGCTCGCGCTCGTGCAGGCGGGCGACCTGTTCCCCTCGGCGGTGAGCCGCGGCCCGGGCCTGCGTCGCGGCGGCACCTGCGAGGAGGCGGGCACCTTCCTCATCCTGCTCGCGGGGCTCTCGCTCGTGGGCGTGGCGGGCGACCTTGTGCTCCTCTTCGTGGGCCTCGAGCTCGTCTCGATCCCCACCTACATCCTGCTCGCCCTCAAGCGGACCGACGCCCACGGCCAGGAGGCGAGCCTCAAGTATTTCTTCCTCTCGCTCGTGGCCTCGGCCATCTTCCTCTACGCGGCCGTCTGCCTGTACGGGATCGGCGGCTCCACGAATCTGCAGGCGATCGCGGCCCGGCTGCGGTCCACCGACGCCGCGATCTCCGGCATGGCCACGATCCTGCTGCCTGCCGCGCTCGGCATGGCGATCGTGGGTGCCGCCTTCCGGCTCGCCGCCGTGCCGATGCACTTCTACGCCCCCGACGTCTACGAGGGCACGAGCCCGGGCAACGCGGCCCTCCTCTCTACCCTCCCGAAAGTGGCAGGACTCGTGCTGCTCGCCCGCGTGATCGGCCTGGCCATCGCCCCCGATGCGACGGCCGCGGCCCAGTCGGGCCCCGCCGCCCAGGCCTGCCTCGACCTGCTCTGGAAGCTGGCCATCGTGCTCGCCGCGGTCACGATGACCGTCGGCAACGTGATGGCCCTCTGGCAGCGGAACCTCCGCCGGCTGCTCGGCTGCTCGTCTGTCGCCCATGCCGGCTACCTGCTCGTGGGCGTGGCCGTGGCCGCGGCGGCGGGCGCCACGCAGGCGGGCCAGCCCCTCGGCGACACCGCGGCCATCGACACCGGCTGGACGATGGTGCTCGGCGGCATGACGGCGGCGGTCTTCTATCTGGCCACGTATGCCGTCGCCACGATCGGCATCTTCGGGGCGCTCGCCTACCTCGGCCACCGCTGGCCCGAGTGGTCGGCGGGCAGCGGCCCGCGGCCCCCGCGCGAGGAGATCGCCACGGTGGACGATCTCGACGGCCTCGCCTCGACCAACCCCGTGGCCGCCTTCTCGCTGGCCGCGTTCCTGCTCTCGCTCGCCGGCATCCCGCCGCTGCCCGGCTTCTGGGGCAAGCTCTCGCTGGCCGCCTCGGCGTTGCAGGTCGATTGGAACGCACCGATCACGTTCGGCAGCCGCCGCGCCTGGTTCGTGGGCCTGGCCGTCGTGCTCGTGCTCAACGCCGCCATCGCCGCGGCCTACTACCTGCGGATCATCTCCGCGATGTACTTCAAGACGACGAAGCGGGGCGTGCAGGCCGATGGCGGGATCGCCGCGGGCCTGGCGATGCTCGCCTGCCTCGTGCTCGTGGCCGTGATCACGGTCCAGCCGCGGCGGCTCTTCATGGCCGCCTCGCGGGCGGGCGACGCCGTCTCGGGCACGCTGCC
>CAZXIG010000157.1:1929-7209 GCA_964640405.1 uncultured Candidatus Kuenenia sp. | reverse complement strand
CCGAGGCGCGCCTTGCCCATAGAAGCCCCCAGGCGCGAGCCGGGGGATGATGCGGTCTGCTTCAACCGCGGGGCCGGGGATGCTCGGAATGGACGCCGTAATATCCCCCTGCTTGCGCATGGGGGCTTTTATGCGCAGGGGGGCTTTTATGTGCCGGGGGATCGCCGCACACTTCACGGCATGAATCACTCCGAAACCACGATTCCCGCTTCGCTCCGCTGGGTCGGCGATGCCGCCGGCCACGTCGATATCCTCGATCAGACGCGGCTGCCGGCGCGGCTCGAATGGCTGGCCTGCCGCGATGTCGATGCGGTCGTCGAGGCGATCAAGAGCCTGCGGGTGCGGGGCGCACCGGCGATCGGCATTGCCGGGGCCTACGGTCTCGTCGTCGCCGCGGGTGAGGCGATCCGCGACGGCCTCGCCCCCGAGGCGGCCCGGGCCCACCTGCTCGCGCGGGGTGAGCAGCTCGCCTGTGCCCGGCCCACGGCCGTCAATCTGCGGTGGGCCGTCGAGCGGGCCATCCGCACGATCGCCCCGCTGCCCGCGAACACCCCGGCCCGCGACCTCGCCGCCGCGCTGCTCGCCGAGGCGAAGGCCATCCACGACGAAGACCGCGAACTCTGCGCCGCGATCGGCCGTCACGGCGCCGCACTCCTGCCCGAGGGGGGCATCCTCACGCACTGCAACACCGGGGCCCTCGCCACCGGCGGCGCGGGCACGGCGCTGGCCGCGATCACCACCGCCTGGGAGCAGGGCAAGCGGATCGAGGTCTTCGCCGACGAGACGCGGCCGCTCTTCCAGGGCGCACGGCTCACGGCGTGGGAACTCGTGCAGCGGGGCATCCCCGTGACCGTGCTCGTCGATGCGGCGGCCGGCCACCTGCTCTCCACCGGGCGGGTGCAGGCCTGCATCGTGGGGGCCGACCGGATCACGGCCTGCGGCGACACGGCCAACAAGATCGGCACGTATGCCCTGGCCGTGCTGGCCCGGGCCCACGGCGTGCCCTTCTACGTGGCGGCGCCATCGAGCACGTTCGACCTGGCGATCGACACCGGCGCCGATATCCCGATCGAGGAGCGGGGGGCGGCCGAGGTGCTCGCGCCCCTCGGTGTGGCCGCCGCGCCGAGCGGTGCCCAGGCGTTCAATCCCGCGTTCGACGTCACGCCGGCCAGCCTGATCACGGCGATCGTCACCGAGCGCGGCGTGATCCAGCCCGTGACCCGCGAGCGAATCGCCGCCGTCGTGGGGGTGTGGCGGGCGTGACGTACACTTGGAGTGCCCCGACCGCCCACCGCGCCGCTCTCCGATGACCCCCTCCACCGCCGCCCCGCCCCCCGCAGCCGCGAACCCGTTTCCCGGCTACCGCGCGCCCGACGGCTGCTACGACGAACTGTGCGGCGCCGACGGGAGCCCGCGCAGCCACTGGCGGCGGCTGGTGGACCTGCTCGGCTCGTGGCAGCCGGCCGAGCTCGTGGAGCGGTGGGAGCAGGCCCGCCGGCTGATCCGCGACAACGGCGTCACCTACAACGTCCACGACGAGACCTCCGGCGAGCAGCGGCCGTGGGTGCTCGACCCGATCCCGCTCGTGATCGCAGGAGACGACTGGGCCCGGCTCGAAGTCGGCATGAACCAGCGGGCCCGCGTGCTCGACGCACTGCTGGCCGACCTCTACGGACCGCAGCACGTCGTGAAGGAGGGGCTCGTGCCCGCCGAACTCGTGTTCGGCAATCCCGCCTTCCTGCGGTGCTGCCACGGCATGCCGCTGCCGGGTGGCCGCTGGCTCCATCTCTATGCCGCGGTCGTCGCCCGCAACCACGACGGCAAGTGGCAGGCCCTCGGCGACCGCACGGGCGTGCCACAGGGGCTCGGCTACGCGCTCGAGAACCGGCTCGTCGTCTCGCGGCTGCTGCCCGGCGTGTTCGAGGATTGCAACGTGGAGCGGCTGGCGCCGTTCTTCATCGCACTGCAATCGATGCTCAAGTCGCTCGCTCCCGGCCGCGACACGCCCCGCATCGGCCTGTTGAGCCCCGGCCCCGCGAGCCGCACCTACTTCGAAGACGCCTACCTCGCCCGCTACCTCGGCTACACGCTCGTGGAAGGGGGCGACCTCGCCGTCCGCGACGACCGCGTGAGCCTCAAGACGCTCGGCGGGCTCGTGCCGATGGACGTGCTGCTCCGCCGCGTGACCGACCGCGAGTGCGATCCGCTCGAGCTCGACGGTGCCGCGCTCGGCGGCACGCCCGGCCTCGTGCAGGCGGTGCGGCGGTCGCGGACAGCCCTGGCCAACGCCCTCGGCAGCCGGCTCGTCGAGTCGCCGGGGTTCGCGGAGTTTCTGCCGGCCGTATCGCGGCGGCTGCTTGGAGAAGACCTCGTGCTGCCGGCGCCACGCTCGTGGTGGTGCGGCACACCAGCCGGCCTCGACCATGTGCTCTCGCAACTCGAGACGCTCGTGATCGAGCCGGTCGACTCCCCGCGCGGACTCAAGCGGTTCGTGCCCTCCCTGCTCGACGCCCAGGCCCGCGTTGAACTCGCCGCACGGATCCGCTCCCGCCCCGCGGCCTGGGTGGGCCGGGAGATGGTCGAGCGGTCGGCGGCCCCGTGCTGGAACGGGTCGGGCATCGTGTCGGCGTCGGTGCTGATGCGGTGCTTCGCGGTGGCCACGCCCGAGGGCTATCAGTCGATGCGGGGGGGACTTGCGCGGATGAGCGTGGGCCGGTCGGCCGGCGAGGAGCTGCTGCTGTCGAGCCAGGGCTCGAAGGACGTGTGGGTGCTTTCCCAGGGGCCCGTGCCGCCGGTGTCGCTCCTGCGGCAGCCGGGACAGCAGGTGCCGCTGCGGCGCAGCGGCAACGACCTGCCGAGTCGTGTGGCCGACCACCTCTATTGGCTCGGCCGCCACGTCGAGCGGGCGGAGGGGGCGGCCCGGCTGTTGCGGGCCGTCGCCGCGCGGATGGCGTCGGAGGCCAACCAGGAGACGGCCGTCGAGGCCGCGATCCTGCTGGGCTCGCTCGCCAGTCCGCCCGCGGTGCACATGGCCTGGCTGGAGCCCGGCCGCCGCGAGACGCCCCGCGAGATCGCCGCCGAGATCCAGGCGCTCGTCGCCGACGAGGCCCGCCCCGGCAGCGTGCGGGCGAGCGTGAAGAGCCTCTGGGACATGGCGTCGGTCGTCCGCGACCGAATCTCGATCGACTCCTGGAAGATCCTCTCCCGCGTGAAGGCCGATTGCCCTTCGGCCCGGTCGAACTGGCGCCGCGGCGGCGACGTGCTCACGCTGCTCGACACGCTGATCCTCGACCTCTCGGCGTTCGCCGGTCTCGGCACCGAGAGCATGACCCGCGGCCCGGGCTGGCGGTTCCTCGACATGGGCCGCCGCATCGAGCGGGCCGCCGGCGCGATCCAGCTCCTGGGGGCCACGCTCGTGCCGGCCCGGCCCGTCGCCGCCCCGGCGGATTCGCAGCGGCTGGAGGAGATGCTGCTCGAGATCGCCGACAGCTCGATGACCTACCGCAACCGCTATCACGGCACGCTCGAGGCCGCGCCGCTCATCGACCTGCTCGTGATCGACGAGACGAATCCGCGGAGCATCGGCTACCAGATGGCGGCGCTGGCCGACCACGTGGCCCACCTGCCCCGCGACGCATCCTCGCCCGTGCTCTCCGGCGAGGAGCGGGCCGTGATGGCGGCCCTCGGAGCCCTGCGGCTGGCCGACGTGAACACGCTCGCGACGGCCGATGTCGACGGCACCCGGCCCCAGCTCGCCCAGATGCTCGGCCGGCTCGATGCCTCGTTGCGGTCGCTCTCGGAGAGCATCACGCATCGCTATCTTGTCCACTCCGCCCCGCGCCGCCGGCTGGGCGAGGAGCTTGCCGCCCCATGACCGCCACCCATCTCATCCCCCGCGTCGTGATCGTCGGCCGGCCCAACGTGGGCAAGTCGAGCCTGTTCAACTGGCTCGTCGAGAAGCGGATCGCCATCGAGGATCCAACGGCCGGCGTGACCCGCGACCGGCTCGTGCAGCGGGTGCGGCTCGACGACCGCGTGGTCGATCTCGTGGACACCGGCGGCATGGGCTTCGACGACCCCGACGGACTCACCGAGCAGATCGACCGACAGATCGAGGCGGGCCTCGGCGAGGCCGCGGTCGTGCTCTTCGTGGTCGACGTGCGGGAGGGGCTCGTGGCGGTGGATCGCGACGTGGCCCACCGGCTGCGGAAGACCGGCGCTCCGGTGCTGCTGGTGGCCAACAAGGCCGACGCGCCCCGGTTCGACGCCCTGGCCCACGAGTTCGACGAGCTCGGCTTCGGCGAGCCGCTGATCGTCAGCGCCCTCCAGCACCGGCATCGCGACGAGCTCGTGGAGGCGATCCTCGAGCGGCTGCCGCCGCCGTGGCCCGACGAGCCCGACGAGGTCGATCTGCCGGAGATGAAGCTGGCCATGGTGGGCCGGCGGAACGTGGGGAAGAGCACCTTCGTGAACGCCCTGGCCCACGAGGAACGGGTGATCACGAGCCCCGTGGCGGGCACCACCCGCGACAGCATCGACGTGCGGTTCGAGGTGGACGGACACTCGTTCCTGGCGATCGACACCCCGGGTCTGCGCCGCACGAAGAGCCGCACGACCGACCTCGACTTTTATTCCACCCACCGGGCCCAGCGGGGCATCCGCCGGGCCGACGTAGTGCTGCTGTTCTTCGACGCCACCGAGCCGATCGGCAAGGTCGACAAGCAGCTCGCCGAGACGATCACCGAGGAGGCGAAGCCGGTGGTGTTCGTCGTCAACAAGTGGGATCTCTACGCGGCCGACGTGAAGAAGCGAGAGTGGGCCCAGTATCTCCGCGACACCTTCCGCACGATGCCGTGGGCCCCGATCGCCTTCACGACGGCCACGAAGAGCCGCAACGTGAAGGCGGTGATCGACACGGCCCAGCGGCTCTTCCGCCAGAGCCGGCAGCGGGTGCCGACGGCGAAGCTCAACGCGTTGCTCCGGGATGCGGTGGCGGCCAACCAGCCCCCCGCCGATCCCCGTGGCCGTCCGGTGCGGCTGTTCTACGCGACCCAGGTGGAGGTGGGGCCGCCGACGATCGTGATCGCGTCGAGCGCGCCCAGGAGCGTGTCGGATCCGTATCGCCGGTATCTGCTCAACGCGTTTCGCAAGACGTTGCCGTTCGACGAGGTGCCGATCCGGCTGCTCATCCGCGGCCGGTCGAGCGAGAAGGGCGAAGGCAAAGACGACGCCGAGTGATCCCCTCCCAATCCAAGCCCCCAGGCGCAAGCCTTCCCCATA
>CAZXIG010000157.1:0-1829 GCA_964640405.1 uncultured Candidatus Kuenenia sp. | reverse complement strand
CTTCCCCATACAAGCCCCCAGGCGCAAGCCGGGGGATGATGGGCGTCGTCTCGGGCTCACGGTCGTGTTTTCGTTGCGGCCGCATTGATCCCCCTGCTCGCGCATGGGGGCTTGTATGCACGCGGGCGTGGATGCACGCGGAACGCGGCTTCACGCGATTCCGCGGATCGACCGCACCTGCCGTTCGGTGAACGGCACGGCTCCGGCGAGCAAGGCCGGGGCGTCGCGTTCCTCCGGTACGAGCCGCTCCATGATCCGTGCGACGAGCGAATCGAGGCCCACCCCCGTCACGGCTGATGTCACGACGGCATCCTGCTGGATAACCTCGGCCGCGTCTCCAGCCAGATCACCCTTCGTGATCACGAGCAGCTCGTCGGGTGCGGGCCTGCACGCCCGCCCCGCTGCGTCGTCCCACGCCACGACCTGGAGCACGAGATCGGCATCGCCCCGCGCGGCGACCGCCCGGGCGATCCCCGCCCGCTCGACGTCCCCCGCGACGTCGTCGCCATCCCGGAGCCCGGCCGTGTCCACGAGATCGACCTCCCAGCCGTCGAGCACCAGCCGCGTGGTCACGAGATCGCGGGTCGTGCCCGGCTGCGCCGAGACGATGCTGCGGGCGTGCCCCGCGATCGCGTTGACGAGGCTGCTCTTGCCGGCGTTGACGGCGCCGGCCGCGACCACCCGCCAGGGCCTGGTGAGTCGCAGCCCCACGCGGGCCGCGGCCAGAAGCCGTTGGGCCGCGGCCATCGCGGTGGCCACGTCGCCTGCGGCTTGAAGTGCCGCGATCCGCGCGAGTTCGCGATCGAGTTCGCCCGCCAGCTGCCGGCAGAGAATCCGCGCCGCCTTCGGCCCGCCTGCGACCGCGAGCGCGGTGCGGGCCTCGAGTTCAATCTCCGGGCAGCCGGCTTCTTGCAGCCACGCGTCCCACGCCATCTGCTCGGCCCCCGCTTCCGCGAGGCTGCCGATCACGGCGGCGGCCGCCCCCTCGCCGCCGTGGCACTGCACCTCGATGCGGTCGGCCGTGTGCCGCACGACGACGAGCTCCTCGCCGGCCGATCCGGTCGTGGCCCGCCAACGACCGAAGCAGACGGCTCCGTCGCCACGTCCGGCCACGGGCCCGCCCCGCGAGGTGAAGAACCGATCGACGCAGGCCGCCGCGCCCGGCCCGACGAGGCCCACGGCCGCGAGCGCTCCCCGCCCCGGCGGCGTGAGCAGCGCGACATGCAGGGCGGCGGACGGCCGGACCTCGTCAGCCTGGCGCGAATCCCTATAACTCGGCATCACGTTTCACCGGAGGAATCATCCATGGCCGATTGGCTCGAAGAAGGCTCGAAAGCCCCCGACTTCACGCTCCTCACCCACGACGGCACCAAGCTCAAGCTGTCGAGCCTGAAGGGCGCTCCCGTGGTGCTTTATTTCTATCCGAAGGACGACACCCCCGGCTGCACGAAGGAGGCCTGCGGCTTCCGCGACGCCAAGGCGAAGCTCGCCAAGCACGGCGCCGTGGTGCTGGGGGTGAGCCCCGACACTCCCGCGAGCCACGAGAAATTCCGGGCCAAGTACAAGCTGCCGTTCACGCTGCTCTGCGATCCCGACCATAAAGTGGCCGAAAAGTACGGTGCCTGGCGGGAGAAGAACATGTACGGCAAGAAGTCGATGGGCATCGCCCGCAGCACCTACCTCATCGATGCGGCCGGCAAAGTCGCCAAGGTCTTCAAGGCCGTGAAGCCCGACGTGCACGCCGAGCAGGTTCTCGCGGCGATTTCTTCCCATACAAGCCCCCAGGCGCAAGCCGGGGGATGATGCGGGCCGCTTCGGGATGGAGGCCG
>CAZXIG010000156.1:3540-7224 GCA_964640405.1 uncultured Candidatus Kuenenia sp. | reverse complement strand
AGTCGTCGAACTCCACCGAGATGTTGTAGGAGAGGTTGTGGGCCTGGAAGTCCCACACGGAATAGAAGTTCGGCTGGAGCTTGGTCATCTGCTCGAGCGTGGCGGAGAGATTGGTCCAATCCTCCACCTTCTTGTAATGGTTGGCCCGGTCCCAGAGCAGCGTGACGGCGATGTTCTTGAGGCCGAGGGTGGCGAAGCGGATCGTCTCGCCCGTGGGATCGACCTCGCCGAGATTCGCCTGCGACAGGCCGGCCGCCGACCGCATCTTCGCGAGCACGCCGCCCGGCCCCGCCGAATCGGCGGGCTGGCTCAGAATCGAGAGCGGCAGCAGCAGCAGAGCCAGGGCCACCAGCGCCACGAGCGTCGCCGGACGGAGTCCGAGCCACTGCGTCGAGCCTGCCCGTCCACGGGCCATCCCCGAACTCATGACGCCACCTCCCGGGCCTTGAGGCACAACGCGCCGGCGATGCAGAAGGCCAGCACGAAGCCGGCCGTCTCGGCCGCATGGGCCGCCAGCAGATCGAAGGGGATCTCGAAGCCCTCGGCCACGAAGGTGCCGGTGCCGAGATCGGCGAGCGAGGGAAAGATGCCGGCCGCCAGCCGCATCGGCGCCAGCAGGATCGTGTCGATCGCCTTCATCGCCTGCACCGCCGGCGTGGGGTCGAGCTCGAGCGTGATGCTCGTCTGGGTGGCGATCCGGTAGAGCGATTCGATGGGCCCGCCCCCGGGCACGATCGTCGCGTCGCCGGTCACCTGGCTCTCGAACAGCCGGGCGATGAACGTGCGGAATTGCCCGATGAGCACCACGGCGAGCGACGCCAGCAGCGCGACCGGGCCCGCGAGAAACGTGCTGAACATCACGCCGAGGGCCGTGACGACGAGCATCGCGAACCAGATGCCGAGGCAGCTCTTGGCATAGTTGAGGGCGAACGATCCCTCGCCGGCCCGGAGAAAAAAGTCGGCCTGGGCCACCCCGTAATACTGCCCGGGCTCGAGGCACTGCAGCCAGACCTCGATCTGCCCGTCGGCGACGAGATCCGTGAACAGGTCGATCTCCTTCACCTCGCCGTCGGCGAGCACGGTGCCGAGCTTCCGGGGCACGACGAGCGAGTCGATCGTGAACTCCTTCGCCACGATCGGGAAGGCCTCGCTGCGGAGGTTCGTGGCGGGGTTGCGGAGCTGCACGGTGCCATGGATGCCTTCCTCGATCCGGCCCTTGTGCGTGCGGAATACCCGCACGATCATTTCGAGCGGCAGGCCGTCGGGAAATTGCTCCGGAGTGACCCCGGCGAACGTCCAGATCGCCGCGGCGGGCGTGCCCCCCTCGATGTACTGCCGATACGACCACTCGGCGCCCACGCTGATCCCCTTCGGGCTCGGCCGACCGTCGCGATCGAGAAACCGCAGCGTGCCCCGCAACGGCCGCCGCGCCTCGAGCAGGCCTTCCGCGGGGCCCACCTCGTACCGGGCATCCGCCCCCTCGCCGACGCGGACGACCCGGTGGCGGTGCCCCTGGCCGGTCTCGGCCACACCGACACCGCCGGCATCGAGCGTCAGGCGATGGCGATGGCCGCGGTCGAGGCTCGTGCGGCCGGTGAACCCGGAGACCGCCCCGGCCTCGTCGGTCACCTCGAGGACGTCGTCGGCGGCGACGTCATGGGTGTGGGCCACGCTCCGCACCACGAACGCCCAGCCCGCCGCTCCCATGATGGCCAGCAGCGCCGTGCCGACGCAGGCGAAGCCGAGAATCCGGCCCAGCACGATCTCGCTCGTCCGCACCGGCTTCGTGGTCACCGTCTGGATGGCCCGCGACTTGATGTCGGCCGGCAGACTGAAGACGGCCAGCAGCAGCGTCACGCAGCAGACGAGGAGGTTCGTGGCCCCGAGGATGAATCCGAGATAGAGCTTCCCGGGATTCACGCTGGTCGGATCGAGGAACCAGCCGGCGAACAGGATGAGCACCGCGAACACGGCCAGCACGATGAGCACGTTGCGTCGCAGCGACTCCTGCACCGCCAGCCTGGCGAGCGCCCAGATGCGTCGAGGCGTGGAGCCGGCGAGGTCCGCCAGACCGGCGAGGATGCCGCGGTAGACGCGGTCGCCCGCCGCCAGCGGCCCGTACAACACGGCCTGCACGCACCAGGCGATCGCGGCGGCGAACAGGGCGACCAACGCCCCGGTGAACAGGTACCGCAGCAGCGCCGGGCCGATCCAGGCTGCGAACCGCGGGATTTCCTCTTCGAGCACCATGTCGTGGCCTCACCCCGGTTGCCGGTCGGAGCCGCGGGCGCGGCGGCCGGGCCGGGCCTGTGAATCCCGCACCACCTCGAGAAACAGATCCTCGAGCGTCGTCCGCGGGTTCCCGATCTCCACGTCGCCGGCCCCGTGTTTCGCCAGCACGGCGCGGATCTCGTCCTGTGCGGCCGCGGGCAGCCCGCTCGCCCGGATCTGCGTCACGTCTGTCACGCGGAGCAGGTCTTCGACCCGGCCCAGCTCCTTGAGTTCGCCCTGGTGGAGCACGGCGATCCGATCGCACACGTCCTCCACGTCGGCGAGCAGGTGCGAGCACATGATCACCGTCTTGCCCCGGGCCTTGAGATCGACGATCAGATCCTTCATCTCGCGGGTGCCGATCGGATCGAGGCCGCTGGTCGGCTCGTCGAGCAGCACGAGTTCGGGGTCGTTGATCAGCGCCTGGGCGACACCGATGCGACGGGTCATGCCCTTGGAATATTCGCGCAGCTGACGCTTGCGGTCGCGGGTCAGACCGACCATCTCGATGAGCGCGGCGGCCCGTCGCTTCCGCTCCTCGGGCGGCATGTCGAACAGCCGACCATAGAAATCGAGCGTCTCCTCCGCGTCGAGAAACTTGTAGAGATACGACTCTTCCGGCAGATAGCCGATGCGTTCGTTCTTGGTGACGTCGGTCGCCTCGCGGCCGAACACGAACGCCTCGCCGGAGGTGGGAAAGATGAGCCCGAGGAGGAGCTTCATCGTCGTCGTCTTACCGGAGCCGTTCGGCCCCAGCAGCCCGAAGATCTCGCCGCGACGAATCTCCAGGTCGAGGGGCTTGAGAGCCACTTTCTTCCGCCGCCCCCAGAAGTCGCGGTAGGTCTTCGAGAGATTGCGGGTCTCGACGACCACGTCCGTGGACGAACCGCGGGATGTGGCTGTGCCCGTCGTGCTGTGCATCGATTCACTCCTCCTGCCCGGCCGCCACCTGGATCAGGGGGCACGCCACCGCACTCCGTGCGTTGTATCCCAAGTCGACGGCCTGTGAAGCGGGCCGGTCGGAAGACCCGGGCTTGCAGGCCGTGAACTGGGCACGGCCGTCGTTCCCTATGAACCAAGTTGACGCCCGCGAACCACACGCTAAGATAGCGGCACGACACGAGAATGAGTCTCATTTTCCCTGGTTCTTTTTCTCAGCGAGGCTTGGAAAAAATGGCTTTTTTCCCAATCCGTAGGCGAACTGGGTTCACCCTCGTCGAACTTCTGGTCGTGATCGCGATCATCGGCGCCCTGATCGGCCTGCTCCTCCCCGCCGTCCAGAGCGCCCGCGAAGCCGCCCGCCGCACCCAAAGCCTGTCGAACCTCCGGCAGATCGGCCTGGCCCTGCACAACTACCACGACGCCAACCGAAAGCTCCCGCCCGGGTTCCGCTCGACGACCACCGGCACGTGG
>CAZXIG010000156.1:0-3440 GCA_964640405.1 uncultured Candidatus Kuenenia sp. | reverse complement strand
GCGACACTCGTCCACGTGAGGTCGAGTACACCGAGCCTCCAAGGGAGCCCCGGCGGTTTTATCGGCCCCTACTCGGCCGGCACGAACTTCCTCAACATGGACGGCTCGTGCCGACTCATCTCCGGCGAAACCACACCGGAAGTGTTCCGGGCCCTGTGCACGCGTGCCGGCGGCGAGGCTATTCCGTTGGACCAGTGACCTTTTTCGGCCCACGCTGGTCGGCGACGTCCGCAAGCTGCCGGGCAGCAGCCAGCTCCGCGGCCGTGAAGAAGGGCTCGTCGGGCACGCCGCCGATGTGATCGATGGTCTCCGCAGCCAGCCGCTCCCACGAGAGGCCGTTGGCGATGTGCCAGGCAGCCGCCTGCGCCACCTTCTGCGACACGACACCGCTGGCGAGGCACTCCATCACGAACGCCAGCTCAGTGTCGTCCGACCAGGCCTCGAGCTCGATCATGCGGTAGGGCATCCGGGCCGACGGCTCCGGCTTGCCGTGCTCGAGGCAGACGGTCGCGAAGCGGAACACGCGGGTCTTGCCCGGATGCAACAACAGCTCAGGGCCGGGCTTCGTCGGAGTCGCCACGTTGAACTGTCCGCCGACAGGCATCGCGGCCGCATGCCGGGCGACGGCGACGTCCATCACCTGCCTCACGCCCCACTTGGCGACCGGCTTGTCGTGCAGCCAGTCGGCGAACGATTCGCCATGAGCGACATACGACGCTTGGAGCCACTCCGGGGCGTCAGCGACGAGCCAGCGGCGAAATGCGACCCACCGCGGATCCTTTTCGCCGTACACCTCGCGGGCGACCCAGCAGAAGCCGGCACCGCCGCCCCCCATGCCCATGCCACCGCCCATGCCCATTCCCATGCCACCGCCCATGGCCTGGGCGCCGCCCATGCCCCCCATGCCCATGCCACCCATGCCGCCGCCACCCATGCCCATGCCGCCCATCTGGGCCAGCACGGGCACGCCGGCGAATGCGGCCGGAAGGCGGATCGTCAGGGGCTTGCCGCTGCGGTTGATGAAGGCGATCTGCGCGGAGCGGGAGTCGTCAGGGGTGAACTTGACGGCCACGAGCCCGGCCCGCTCGGCGTCGAAGACATCATGCACCTCGGCCGCCGCGCTGGCCGTCTTTCCGGCCGCCAGCGACGGCTCGGCGGCCAAAACAGGGCAGGCGAGGATCATCACCACCACACAACCGACCGCCCAGACAACGCAACGCGACATGGCCAGACTCCAAGGCAGGGAGAAAACCTCCCAAGTATGCCTTCGGACGGCGGGCTGACAAAAAATGCCCCACGTGCCGGTCGCACCGGTCGTACGGGTGGGGCGGAAGCCCTGGGACATCCACCCAGGAAGCCCCGGGCGGAAGCCCGGGGACATCGTGCGGTCGTCTTTTTACCGCTTGCTGAACTGCGTGCCGCGGCGGGCACCGCGAAGCCCGTACTTCTTCCGCTCCTTCATGCGGCCGTCGCGGGTGAGAAGCCCGCCCTGCCGCAGCGGCTCGGCCAACTCACCGTCGAACGCCTTGAGTGCCCGGGCGATGCCGAGACGGCAGGCGCCGGCCTGGCCCGTCGGGCCACCGCCGTCGACCGTGATGTCGACGTCCACCGCCGACTGCTTGCCGACCGTCTCGAGCGCGCCGGCCACGAGGTTGCGGTCCTTGATTGCCGGAAAATACGCGGCGAGATCGCGGTCATTGACGCGAATCTTGCCGGAGCCGTTCTTCAGCCGCACGCGGGCCACCGCGGTCTTCCGCCGCCCCGTGGCGATGATGGTATCTCCGCGGCGGGGCGACTTCGCCGGCCGTTCCTTCACGATCTGCTGCTCGTCGGACATGTCCATCCTCGTTGTCGGTATCAGGCGTTGAGAGTCTTCATGGGCTCAGGCTGCTGCGCCTGGTGCGGGTGCTCGCCGCCGGCGTAGACCTTGAGTTTGTCGAGCATCACGCGGCCGAGTCGCGACTTCGGCAACATGCGGCGGACGGCCTCCTCGATGATCAGTTCCGGCTTGCGGTCGCGGCGGTGCTCGGCCGTCTCGGTCCGCAGGCCCATGTAGCCCGTGTACCAGCGATAGACCTTCTGCTGCCACTTCTTGCCGCCGAACTCCACCTTCTCGGCGTTGATCACGACCACGTGATCACCGGTGTCGACGTGCGGGGTGTAGGTCGGGCGATGCTTGCCCATCAGCACCATGGCGATTTCGGTGGCCAATTTGCCGACCCGCTGGCCGCTCGCGTCCACGAGCCACCACCGCTGCTCCACCTCGCCGGGCTTCGCCATGAAAGTCTTCATCGAACGCTCAATCAGGAGTGACTCGAAATAGGCTGGCCGGGCCGGCGGGAACCGCCTCCGGCAGAGTCCCGGAGCCTAGCAATGCTCCGGCGGGCGGGCAAGCCACTCCCTTTGCCTCGGCTACAAAAGCGGTTCGGGCGCGTCAGCCGGCCGAAATCCACTGCCTTCCGCCACCCATGGTTGCGGGGTTGGGTGGCTGCAATCACACTTTGGGCCAGTTCTCGTCCCCCCACCCCGACCAGGCCCGCACCATGAAGGTCGCCGTTCTCAAGGAAACCTTTCCCGGCGAGCGCCGCGTGGCCCTCGTCCCCGCCGCCCTGGCGCCGCTGAAGAAAGCCGGTCTGGAGATTCTCGTCGAGTCGGGCGCCGGCGCCGCGGCCGGCATCGCCGACGAGGACTACCGCACCGCGGGGGCGACGGTCGTGTCGCGCGACGAGGCGTTCGCCGCTGACTGCGTGCTGGCCGTCCGCACCGCCGGCGCCTGCGGCGATTCATGGTGCGCCGACCGCGACCGGATCCGGCCCGGCCTGGTGATGATCGGCCTCTGCGATCCGCTCTCAACCCCCGAGGCCGCCCGCGAGGCGGCCGAACGGGGCGCGACGCTCTTCTCGCTCGAACTCGTGCCGCGGATCACGCGGGCCCAGAGCATGGACGTGCTCTCCAGTCAGGCCAACATCGCCGGCTACCGCGCCGTGCTGCTCGCCGCCTCCACGCTGCCCCGCATCCTGCCGATGATGACGACCGCCGCCGGCACCGTCACGCCGGCGAAGGCGCTCGTGCTCGGCGCCGGCGTCGCCGGACTCCAGGCGATCGCGACGGCCAAGCGTCTTGGTGCCCAGGTGAGCGCCTACGACGTGCGGCCCGCCGTGAAGGAGCAGGTGCAGAGCCTCGGCGCGAAGTTCGTCGAACTTCCACTCGAGACCGGTGCGAGCGAGACGGCCGGCGGCTACGCCAAGGCGATGGGCGAGGAGTTCTACGCGAAGCAGCGGGAACTGCTCGGCAAGGTCGTGGCCGACAGCGACATCGTGGTCTGCACGGCACTGATCCCCGGCCAGAAGGCGCCGGTGCTGGTGACCCGCGAGATGGTGGCGCGGATGCGGCCGGGCAGCGTGATCGTCGACATGGCCGCCGAGCGGGGCGGCAACTGC
>CAZXIG010000155.1:0-7241 GCA_964640405.1 uncultured Candidatus Kuenenia sp. | reverse complement strand
GCAAGGGCTTCAACGCCGACTTCGACGGCGACCAGATGGCCGTGCACCTGCCGCTGTCGATCGAGGCGCAGGTCGAGGCCCACACGCTGATGCTGTCGACCAACAACATCTTCAGCCCTGCCAACGGCGCGCCGATCATCTCGCCGTCGCAGGACGTGGTGATGGGTTGCTACTACCTCACGATGTCGATCCCCGGCCGCAAGGGGGAGGGGATGGTCTTCAAGAGCTTCGAGGAGGTCGAGATCGCCCACTCGCTGGGCAAGGTCGACACCCACGCGAAGATCAAGGTGAAGCTGCCCGCCAAGCGGCGACTGAAGACCGACGTGGAGGCGCTCGGGAAGCCGGGCGCCGTCATCGAGACGACGGTCGGCCGCGTGATCTTCAACTCGATCCTGCCCGAGGGGATGCTCTTCTACAACATCCCGATGCGGTCGAGCGAACTGGCCCGCGTGATCTCCGACTGCTACCAGACGCTTGGTCGCCGTCGCACGATCGACCTGCTCGACGACATGAACCGCGTGGGCTTCGGCTGGAGCACGAAGAGCGGCCTCTCGTTCGCCACCGACGACCTGATCACGCCGGAGAACAAGTCGCGGATCATCGGTGATGCCGAGAAGGAGGTCATGAAGATCCTCAAGCGGTATCAGAAGGGCGTGATCACCGACGGCGAGCGATACAACTCGGTGCTCGACGCCTGGACCCACGCCCGCGAGCAGATCACCAAGGAGATGATGGCGGAGCTCGAGCAGGACACCGATGCCAAGCCGACGCGGCGATCCGGCTACGTGAATCCGATCTATCTCATGGCCCATTCGGGCGCCCGAGGCGGCGTGGAGCAGATCCGGCAGCTGGCCGGCATGCGCGGCCTGATGGCCAAGCCGTCGGGCAAGATCATCGAGACGCCGATCAAGGCGAACTTCCGTGAAGGGCTCACGGTGCTGGAGTACTTCAGCTCCACGCACGGCGCCCGCAAGGGTCTGGCCGACACGGCGCTCAAGACCGCCGACTCGGGGTATCTGACCCGGAAGCTTGCCGACGTGGCCCAAAACGTGGTGGTGACGATGCACGACTGCGGCACGACGCAGGGCATCACCAAGACGGTCATCTACCGGGGCGAGAAGGTCGAGGTGAGTCTCGCCGACAGCATCCGGGGCCGTGTCAGCCGGGCGAATATCGTGAACCCGATCACGGAAAACGTGATCGTGCACGAGGACGAGCTGATCACGCCGACGATGGCGCGGCAGATCGAGGAACTGGGGCTGGAGAAGATCCAGGTCCGCAGCCCGCTGACCTGCGAGGCTCCGCTGGGTGTCTGCCGCCTGTGCTATGGGATGGACCTCTCCACCGGATCGCTCGTGGAGGAGGGCATGGCGGTGGGCATCATCGCCGCCCAGAGCATCGGCGAGCCGGGCACGCAGCTGACGATGCGGACGTTCCACATCGGCGGCGTGGGCCAGCGGGCGATCGAGGAGAGCGAGAGCAAGGCCAAGCGGGCCGGCACGGTGAGGTTCACGCGGCTGCGGACCGTGATGAACGAACAGGGCGAGGCCGTCGTGCTCGCACGCAACGGCGAGATCGCGATCGTCGACGCCAAGGGGCACGAACTCGAGAAGTTCGAGATCCCTGCCGGCGCGATCCTGAAGGTGAAGGAGAACGAGGAGGTCAAGGCGGGCACGGTGCTCGTGCAGTGGGATCCGCACTCGATCCCGATCCTCTCGGAAGTGCCCGGCAAGGTGCGGTACGAGGACGTGATCGAGGGCGAGACGCTCCGCGTGGAGAAGGACCCGAGCGGCCATCTCCGGCGAATGATCATGGAGCACAAGGGTGTCTACCACCCGCAGATCGTGCTGGAGGACGAATCGGGCAAGATCCTCGACTTCTACTACCTGCCCGAGAAGGCCTACATCGAGGCCGCTCCGGGCGAGAAGGTCGCCGCCGGCCACGTGCTCGCCAAGACGCCGCGCGAAGCGTCGGGCACGCAGGACATCACGGGCGGTCTGCCGCGAGTGACGGAGATCTTCGAGGCCCGCAAGCCGAAGGATCCGGCCATCATGGCGGAGATCGACGGCAAGGTGGAACTGCTCGGCGAGAAGCGTCGCGGCAAGCGGACGATCATCGTGAAGAACGAGAGCGGGATCGAGCGCGAGCACCTCGTGACGCAGGGCAAATACCTGCGGGTGCACGCGGGTGACTACGTCAAGGCGGGCGAGGCTCTCGTCGACGGGCCGCTCGTGCCGCACGACATCCTGCGAATCTCCGGCGAGGAGGCGGTGCAGCAGTACCTCGTTCGCGAGATCCAGAACGTCTACCGCAGCCAGCGGGTGGATATCGACGACAAGCACATCGAGATCATCGTTTCGCAGATGCTGCGCAAGGTGAAGATCGAGACGGTCGGCGACACCAACCTGCTGCCCGGCAGCGTGATGGACAAGTTCGAGTTCCGTCAGGCCAACGACCGCGTGAAGGAATCGCTGAAGATCACCGAGAAGGGTGACAGCGAATTCGCCGAGGGAAGCATCGTGCCGAAGGACGTGCTCTCGCAGACCAACGCCCAGATCGAGGCGCTCGGCGGCACGCCCGCCAAGGGCACGAAGCCGAAGCCCGCGACGGCCAGCACGCAGCTGCTCGGCATCACCAAGGCGAGCGTGCAGAGTTCGAGCTTCATCTCGGCGGCCAGCTTCCAGGAGACGACGAAGGTGCTCACCGAGGCGGCCCTCGCGGGCAAGATCGACAACCTCGTCGGCCTCAAGGAGAACGTCATCCTCGGCCATCTCATTCCGGCCGGCACCGGCTTCGACACGTTCCAGACCGCGGAGGTGCGGGTGCGTCCGGAGGCGCTCGACGCCCTGCGGATGGATCGTGAGAGCGTGCTGGCCCGCCACTTCCCGCTGCTCGAAGCGGCCGGGGAGGGCGAGTCGGCAGCCGGCGGCGATGCGGGCGGCGACGTGGCCACCTTGGATTCCGACACCGATTCCGGGCTGTAGTTCCACGGCCGGCTGCGGCGAGGATCCTGCGGAGGCCCGCATGGCGCAACGCGCGACGAGTTGGCTGGTGGCCGAAAACGGCGACGTGCCCGTCGGCCGGGTGGCCATGCGGACGCTGCGATGCCGGCTGCGAACGGTTTGGGCGGAAGCCCGCGCCGCGGCGGACGGCACGTCGCCCGAACACGTCCATCGCCTGCGGGTGGCGACGCGCCGCACGCTGGCGGCGTTCGACCTGTTTCACGATCTGTTGCCGCCCAAGCGGAGCCTTTGGTTCCGCAAGCGGCTGCGTCAGCTGCGCCGGGCCGCCGGCGACGCCCGGGATCTCGACGTGCTCACCGGAAGGCTCGTCCAGTCCGGGGAGCGTCCGACGCCCGCCCGCAGTGGCCGGGCGCGGCTCGTGGCGATGCTGTCCAAACAGAGAACCGTCTCGCGGGGCCCGATTCGCGAGATCCACGAAAGGCTCGTCGAGGCCGATTGGCCGGGCAGGGTCGATGCGCTGCTGGAGCGGGTGGCTTCCCGTGGCGGACGAGTGACGTTTGCAGCCTATGCCAGGCGACGGTTCGGCCCCCTGGTGGATCGATTCTTCGCCGCCGCCGATCGCCGGCTTCGCGATGCCGACGAGATCCATCAGTTGCGGATCGAAGCCAAGAAACTGCGATACGCCGTGGAGATTTTCGCGGGCGTCTTTCCGGCGGCTACGCTGGCCCGCTGCCAGGACGCGCTGGAGCGGCTTCAGAGAACGCTGGGAGACTTCACCGACCACGCAGCGGCGGCGGACCGGTTTCGGCGCTGGTCCCGGGAGGAGAGCATGCGTTCCGACCGAGACACGCTCGTGGCCCTCGAGCGGCGGGAGGACGAACGGGCGGAGGAGGCTCGCCGCACGTTCGCCAAGTGGTGGAACCGCGACCGCCGGCGACAGCTGAAACGCACGTTCGCAAAGTCGCTCCGCAGGCACTCGGCATGACTGGCCGGCAAAGCTTCGGCTCGTCGCCACTGGCCATGGTGGCGATCGGTGCGGCGCTCGCCGGCGCCGTGTGGGGGTTCGCCCGCTTCGCGACGAGAGAAAGCCGCTCGATCGGTGCGCCGGCCCCGGCCAAGGACGCTGCCGCATTCCGTCGGACCGATCCCGGTCCTGCCGCCGCCGACTCGGCCCCCGCTGGCATGGTGTGGATTCCGGGGGGCGAGTTCTCGATGGGCTGCGCCGACCCGCGGGGCATACCCTACGGCGGCACCGATCCGATGGTCGATGCCCGGCCGATCCACCGCGTCCGCGTGGATGGCTTCTGGATGGACGCCACCGAGGTCACCAACGCCCAGTTCGCGGAGTTCGTGAAGGCCACGAACTACGTCACGGTCGCCGAGCGGCCCCCACGGGCCGAGGACTTCCCCGGCGCACCTCCGGAAAATCTCGTGGCGGGCTCGATCGTGTTCACGCCGCCCCCGGCCGACGTGCCGCTGCGCGACGCGACCGGCGCCGCCCATCTCCGCTGGTGGGCATATGCGCCCGGCGCCTCCTGGCGGCACCCGACCGGACCCGACAGCGACATCGCCGGCCGCGGCGACGAGCCCGTCGTGCACGTCGCCTACGAGGATGCCGAGGCCTACGCCTCCTGGGCGGGCAAGCGGCTGCCCACCGAAGCCGAATGGGAGTTCGCGGCCCGCGGCGGCCTCGCGGGCGCTCCGTATCCCTGGGGCACGGAGTTCCTGCCCGACGGCCGCTGGATGGCCAATACGTGGCAGGGTCGGTTCCCCCGCGAGAACACCGCTGCCGACGGCTTCACGGGCCTCGCGCCGGTGGGCCGGTATCTCGCCAATGCCTACGGTCTCCACGACATGTCGGGCAACGTGTGGGAGTGGTGCAGCGACTGGTATCGCCCCGACACCTACACCCGCGACGCGGGCCCCGGACTCGATGCGGTGGTTGTGAACCCCAAGGGGCCCGCCGACAGCTTCGACCCGCAGGAGCCGGGCCAGCCGAAGCGGGTGCAGCGGGGCGGCTCATTCCTCTGCAGCGACCAATACTGCTCCCGCTACATCGTGGGCACCCGCGGCAAGGGCGAGATCTCGAGCGCGACCAACCACATCGGGTTCCGGTGCGTGAAGACGCCGTAGAGTGGGGCGCGGCTCGGGGCTGCCTGTGCCCTCTCGCCGGACGCTTCCTGCGCCCATCCTGGGCTTCGGTCGCTCGGAGACGTCTGCGCTCCGGCATCCTGCCTGCGCTGGCCGTCTACGCCGGCTCAAGGGCACAGGCAGCCCCGAGCCTTCCTCGAAAGTGTGGCATAGAAGGACGGAGGCTCCGGGTCACCCATGCCCTGGACGCCGGCGTAGCTGACCAGCGGAGCCATGGATGGCGAAGCGCAGGCAGGTCCGAGTGAGCGAAGCCCAGGATGGGCGCAGCGAACGTCCGGCGACCGGGGTGTGGGTGACCCGGAGCCGGGGCAGTCCAACTGGGCCATGAGATGCTCGCCTCTGCCCTATCGCTTCATCAGCTTTTTGAGCTGCGCGAGCGTGCGGGTGTTGGCGACGTCGCCAGCCTCGAGGCCGGCGCGGCGGGCTTGGAGGATTCCGCACCGCATCACGTCGAGGCCGCGGGTCGAGTGGGCGTCGGTCGAGATGACGAGCTTCACGCCGGCTTTCTTGGCGGCCGCGGCGTGGCGGTCGTCGAGGTCGAGCCGCCACGGGTTGGCGTTGATCTCCAGGAAGGTGCCGGTGCGGGCGGCGGCCTCGATCACGGCCTCGATGTCGACGTCGTAGGCCGGACGGCGGTTGATGAGCCGGCCGGTGGGATGTCCGATCACCCGCACGTTCGGGTTTTCGATCGCCTCGAGGATCCGGGCCGTGATCCGGTCGCGGGGCTGGTTCTGGCCGTAGTGCAGACTGGCGACGACCCAGTCGGCCTGCTCCAGCACGTCGTCGGGCAGATCGAGCCCCCCTCTCTCCAGCATGTCGACCTCGATGCCCTTGAGCACCACGATCGGCGGAGGGCCGTCTTCGGCGAGCGATTCGTTGAGCCGGTCGATCTCGCCCCACTGCTTGAGCAGCCGCTTGCGGTCCAGGCCGTGGGCCATCGTCACCCGCTGGCCGTGGTCGGTGATCGCGATGTAGGAGAGACCGCGGGCGATCGCGGCCCGCACCATTTCGGGGAGCGTGTCCTCGCCGTCGGTCGCGGTGGTATGCATGTGCAGGTCGCCGCGGATGTCGTCGAGCGTGACCAGTTCCGGCAGTTCGCCCCGCTCGGCCAGCACGAGTTCGTCGCCCGCCTCGCGGAGCTCGGGCGGAATCCAGGGCAGGCCGACCGCGGCGTAGACGTCGGCCTCGGTGCGGCCGGCGCGGCTCTTGCCCTTCGCCGCATCGGCCTCCTTCTCACCCCGGCCCAGGTCGTACACGCCGTATTCGTTGATCGTGAGCCGCCGGTCGCGGGCCCGGCCACGGAGCTTCACGTTGTGGTCCTTCGAGCCGGTGAAGTACTGGAGCGCCGCGCCGAAGGAGCCGTGATCGACGACCCGCAGATCGATCTGCACGTCCCGCGGGCCGCGGATGCTCGTCTTCGTGTCGCCCCGCAGGAGCACGGCCGACGTCTCCTTCCAACGGTGCAGGTGGTCCATCACGGCTGCCGCATCGCTGCCGTCGACGACGAGGTCGAGATCCCCCACCGTCTCCCGCCCGCGACGCCAGCTGCCGGCCCCCTCCACCTGCCGCACCGCCGGGCACTCACGCATCCACTCGAGCAGGGGCTGCATGATCCCGTCGGCCTCCGACCAGAGCAATCGGGCGTGCTCGGGGTTCTTGGCGAACGCGATGTTGTCGAGGATCGCGGCCTGCGTCTTCGCGCCGAAGCCCTTCACACCCTGCACCCGCCCGTCGCGGCAGGCCTGCTCGAGCGCGTCGAGTGAGTCGATGCCCAACTCGTCGACGAGCAGCTTCACCTTCTTGGGGCCGAGCCCCGGCACCCGCATCAGCTCGAACACGACGGCCGGCACCTCCCGCTCGAGTTCCACGAGCAGCGGCAACTTGCCGGTGTCGAGCAGGGCCTCGATCTTGCCGGCGAGGTCGGTGCCGATCCCTTCGAGGTCGGTGAGCGCACGGTTCGGGTCGGCCCGCACGGAGGCGAGCGACTCGACCATCCCGCCGATCATCCGGGCGGCGTTGCGGTAGGCTCGCACGCGGAAAACGTTGCCGCCCTGGTACTCCAGGAGGTCGGCCACGTGGTCGAAGACGGCGGCGATGTCGGCATTCGTCATAGGAGGCGGCTCTCGC
>CAZXIG010000154.1:0-7246 GCA_964640405.1 uncultured Candidatus Kuenenia sp. | reverse complement strand
GGCAGCAGCCGCCGCCTCCAACGCCCGGGCCACAAAGGAAATTGCGAAAATCGTTAAGCGCGGCGCACACGTGCTCGTTTTGGTTGGCAAGAAGCCCCCGGGCTTCCGCCCGGGGCTTTTTGGTGAAACCGACGTGGTGACCAAGGGCACGTTCGCACGATATAATTGTGATGAAAAGACAAGTTCGAGACGCCCTTCCCGCTTTGTTCCCCAACAAGGTGATCCGCATGGAGATGATTCGATCGCTGGGCGGCCGGTGGTGCCGGGGCGCAATCGTGATGGCGGTCGCCGCGAGCGCGGCGGCGGCGTCGGCATCCCCCACCCCCGAGCAGCTCGCGTTTTTCGAGACGAAGATCCGGCCGGTGCTCGCCCAGCACTGCTACCAGTGCCATTCGGCCGAGGCGCTGCGAACCGGCAAGCTCAAGGCAAGCCTGCTCGTCGATTCCCGCGACGGCATGATGAAGGGGGGCGAGAGCGGGGCGGCGGTGGTGCCGGGCAAGCGCGACGACAGCCTGCTGCTGGCGGCGCTGAAGTACGACGGCTTCGAAATGCCTCCGGCGGGCAAGCTCCCGGACGACGTGATCGCCGACTTCGAGAAGTGGATCGACATGGGCGCCCCCGACCCGCGGGATCAGCCCATGGCCGTGGTCGACGAGCGGACGATCGACGTGGCGGAGGGGCGGAAGCACTGGTCATATCGTCGGCTCGCGCCGGTGTCGCCGCCGGAGGTGAAGACGACCGGCTGGGCGAGGAACGACATCGACCGATTCATTCTGGCCAAGCAGGAGGAGGCGGGGATCTCGCCGGCCTCCGAAGCCGCCAAGGCCACGCTCGCGCGGCGGCTGTTCTTCGATCTCACCGGTCTGCCGCCGACACCCGAGGAGCTGAAGCAGTTCCTCGACGATGCCTCGCCCGATGCCTACGAACGGCTCGTCGATCGGCTGCTGGCGAGCCCGCGATTCGGCGAGCGGTGGGCCCGTCACTGGCTCGACACGGTGCGATATGGCGAGAGCAGCGGCTACGAGTTCGACGGCGATCGCCCCCACGCCCATCACTACCGCGACTGGGTGATCAAAGCGCTCAACGCCGATCTGCCGTATGACGAGTTCCTGCGGATGCAGGTGGCCGGCGACCTCATCAAGCCCGGCGACTACGACGCGACGGCCGCGACCGGCTTCCTCGTGGCGGGACCGTATCCGGGGCAGGTGACGGCCAAGACGGTCGAGCCGATCCGCTACGACCAGCTTGACGACATGGTGGCCACGCTCGGCTCGAGCGTGCTCGGGATGACGATCGGCTGCGCCCGCTGCCACGACCACAAGTACGATGCGATCGGCCACCGCGACTACTACGCCATGATCGCCTGCCTCGGCAACGCCGTGCAGCGCGACACGGACATCGACCTCGACCCGGCGACGACCAAGCGGAAGCACGACGCCTGGCTCGCGGAGCGGGCGCCGCTGGCGGCCGCGGAGCAACGGTATCGCAGGGAGGAACTCCCCGGGCGGATCGCCCAGTGGCTGGCCGCCGAAGCGCCGCAGCACCTCGAAGCGGCCACCTGGATGGCGCTCGACCCGCAGTCGCTCAAGGCCTCCAAGGCGACGCTGCTCGAAGAGCCGGGCGATATCGTCGCCGCGTCGGGCAAACTCGAAGCCAACGACACCTACACCATCACGTTTCACACGTATCAGAAAGACCTTCGGGCGCTGCGGCTCGAGACGCTGGCGAGCCCCTCGGCGCCGGGCGGCGGCCCGGGCACGGGCAAGGACGGGGCGTTTCGGCTGTCGCGGTTGAAGGTCATCGCCGCCCCGCTCGTGGCCGCGGCGGATCGCAAACCGTTCGAGGTCGTGCTGCGGCCGGCTGCTGCGACGTCCGAGGCTCCGGGGCACGAACTGGAACACGCGGTCGACGCCGCGCCCGACACCGGCTGGTCCGTGGACGGCCAAGGCGGGAGGGATCATGCGGCGGTCGTCGCCTTCGACAAACCAGTCGGTTTCGACCAAGGCACGCGCTTGACGGTCGAGCTGCTGTTCGCCGCGAAGCACGACGGCCTCGCCAAGCTGCGGGTGGCGGTCACGACGGAGCCCGACGCGACCGACCTCGCGGTGGCCGCGGTGCCACAGGCGGCGTGGGAGGTGGCGACGTTGCTCGATGCGGCCCGCGCGGCGGGCAAGGATCTCGCCGATGACGCCGTGACGCGCGACCTCTTGCCGTGGATGGGCCGTTTCGATGCGGCCGCAGCGCGGGTGCAGGCCGACCTCGCGGCGATCGACGCCAAGAAGCCGAAGCCCGATCTCTTGAAGGTGTATGCGGTCACGAACGGGCCATGGGTGATCACGGGCAACTCGCAGGCCGTGCAGAGCGGCAGCCAAGACGTGTTCGTGCTCGCCCGCGGCGAGGTGGGCCGCAAGAAGGGCAAGGCGGCACCAGGATTCGTGCTGGCGACGACCGCCGATGACGACGTCGAGAAAAACCTGCTCTCCGCCACCGACGACGACGCGCCGCCGCCCGATTCGCGGCTCGGGCTCGCCAGCTTTCTCACCGACGTCGATCGCGGCGCCGGCCCGCTCGCGGCCCGCGTGATCGTGAACCGTCTCTGGCATCACCACTTCGGCCGCGGGATCGTCGCCACCCCCAACGACCTCGGCACCCAGGGCGATCCGGCCACGCACCCCGAGCTGCTCGAATGGCTCGCCAACCGGATCGTGGAAGATCGCTGGAGCCTCAAGAGCATTCACAGGCTGATCGTCACGAGCGCCACCTACCGGCAGTCGGGTGCGGTGAACGAAGCGGCCCGTGCGAAAGATCCCGACAACAAGCTCCTCTGGCATCGGAAGCCGACGCGGCTGGAAGGGGAGTCGATCCGCGACGCGCTGCTCGCCGTCGCCGGCACGCTCGACACGAAGATGTATGGCCGGACCGGCCTCGACGTGAAGGTGCCCCGGCGGAGCATCTATCTCACCGTGAAGCGCAGCGAGCCGATCGGGTTTTTGCAGGTGTTCGACCAGCCGGAGCCGGTGCAGCCGGTGGGAGCGCGGGGCGTGGCCACGGTGCCGACGCAGGCACTGGCGATGATGAACTCGCCGCTCGTGCGGTCAGCGGCGGAGGACTTGGCGAAGCGGGCCCGCACGACGCTCGGCCTCGCGCCATCTGCCGCAGCGGGCGAGGCGACGATCGACTACTGCTTCACGGCCGCCCTGTCGCGGCAGCCGAACCAGACGGAGCGGGAGAAGTTTGCGACGCTGCTCGCCGCCCGCGAGCAGGCGGCCGGCGACGATGCGGCGGGCCGGCAGGCGGCGCTCGCCGATGTGTGTCATTTGATGTTTTGTTTGAACGAGTTTGTGTACGTGGATTGAGGAGTGTCGCATGAATACCTCGCCATCACGGATCGGTGACCTCGTGCTGCCGGCACGGCGGGAGTTTCTCCGCGACGCGGGCCTCGGCTTCGGCGCCCTCGCCCTGGCGTCGCTCCTCGGCGACGAGAGCCGGGCCAACACGAGCTCGGGCGTGGCGACGCCGGCGTCGATTCTCCACCACCCGCCGAAGGCCAAGCGGGTGATCTGGCTGTTCATGACGGGCGCCCCGTCGCAGGTCGACACCTGGGACTACAAGCCCGAGCTCCAGGCCCGCAACGGCCAGCCGCTGCCCGGCGCCGACAGCCAGGTGGGCTTCTTCCAGACGAGCGGCAAGTGCCTCGCCAGCCCGTTCAAGTGGGCCCAGCACGGCCAGTCGGGCACCTGGGTGAGCGACCTCTTTCCGCACCTCTCGAAGCACGTGGACGACATGTGCTTCATCCACTCGATGCACCTGCGGGCCAACAACCATGCCCCGGCCGCGATGGAGCTGATGAGCGGATTCAGTAGGCCCGGCATGCCGAGCATGGGCGCCTGGCTCGACTACGGCCTCGGCAGCATGAACCAAGACCTGCCGAGCTACGTGGTGATGCACGAGCGGAAGCCGCGCGGCGACGATCAGATCTGGTCGGCGGGTTTTTTGCCGAAGAGCCATCAGGCGCTGGCCATCGACGCGCGGCGGCCCGTGGCGATCGACAACCTCGCGCTCCGCACGGGGCATACGCTCGACTCCCAGCGGGCGGAGCTCGATCTCCTGTCGGCGCTCAATGCCGAGCATGCGGCGTTGCGGCCGACGCAGACCGACCTCGCGGCCCGGATCTCCAGTTTCGAGCTGGCCTACCGGATGCAGACGGCCGCCCCCGAGGCGATCGATCTCTCGCGGGAGTCGAAGCTCACGCACGAGCTCTACGGCACCGACGATCCGAAGTGCAAGGTGTTTGCCAGGCAGTGCCTCACGGCCCGTCGGCTTCTCGAGCGGGGCGTGCGGTTCATCCAGATCTTCGCGGGAAAGAATGTGGCGGGCGATGGGGCTGTCGACGACGTTCCCTGGGACGGCCACAACAACATCGAGACCAATCATCGCGAGTGCGGCCTGGCCACCGACCGCCCGGCGGCGGCGCTCCTGGCCGACCTCAAGGCCCGCGGGATGCTCGACGACACGCTCGTGATCTGGGGGGGCGAGTTCGGTCGCACGAGCGACTCGCAGGGGGGCAAGGGCCGCGACCACAATCCCGCCGGCTTCACGATCTGGATGGCCGGCGGCGGCGTGAAGCCGGGCACTCACTACGGCGCGACCGATCCCTTCGGCTACAAGGCGGTGGAAAACAAGGTGCACGTCAACGACCTGCACGCCACGCTGCTGCACCTGCTCGGCATCGACCACGAGAAGCTCACGTATCGCCACAACGGCCGCAACTTCCGGCTCACCGACGTGGGCGGCCACGTGGTCAAGGACGTGATCGCGTAGCCATCACGATGGCGGCGTCTGCGATCAGCGGCGCAATCTACCCGCGATTCTCGCCTCGTCGTAGACGCAGCCGGCCCAGATGCCGCCGCTGGCCTCTTGCAGGGCCGCCCAGAGCCGCGTGTCGGTCGGCAGCCGTGGGTCCGGGGCGAGGTCGGGCCGCGACGGTCGCCGCGCAAGCTCCGCGCTCGCCTCGGCGGGCGTGAACCGCCGCTCGCCGTGCGCGGCCAGTTCAACCGTGCCGGTGGCGTCGCGGGTGTCGATCGTGATCGCGATCTCGTCGCCTTCGATCAGCTTGCCGAGCGGTCCGCCCGCGAGCGCCTCGGGGCCCACGTGGCCGATGCAGGCGCCGGTCGAGACGCCGGAGAACCGCGCGTCGGTGACCACGGCCACGCGGCTGGCGATCGGCAGCTGCTTGAGGGCGCTGGTCACCTGATAGGTCTCCTCCATGCCGGTGCCCATCGGGCCGATGCCCGCGAGCACGAGCACGTCGCCTGCCGCGATCCGCCCCGCCTTGATCGCCGCGATCGCGGCACGTTCGCTCGTGAACACGCGGGCCGGACCTGAATGGCGGTAGACGCCCTCGGCGGAAAACGTCTTCGGGTCGATCGCCGTCGCCTTCACGATCGCCCCGTCGGGCGCGAGCGACCCGCGAAGGAAGGCCATCGTGCCCCTGAGGCCGCGGGCCGCCGCCGCGGCAGGCGGCAGGATCACGTCGTCGGGATCGATGCCGTCCTGCTCGCGGAGGATCGCGCGGAAGCGCGAGCGCCGCTCGCTCGTCTCCCACCACGCGAGCTGCTCGGCGAGCGTGCCACCGGAGACCGTCCGCACGCTCGTGTCGAGCAGGCCGAGCCGGTCGAGGTGGAGCATCACCTCGGGCACGCCCCCGGCGAGAAACACGCGGACGGTCGGATGGTGCACCGGCCCGTTTGGCAGCACGCTCACGAGCCGGGGCGTGCGGCGATTGACGGCGATCCACTCGTCGATCGAGGGCTGTGGGATGCCGGCCGCATGGGCGATCGCGGGCACGTGGATCAGCAGGTTCGTGGAGCCGCCGAAGGCCGCGTGCACGGTCATCGCGTTCGTGAAGCTCGCCGGCGTGAGAATGTCGCCCGTCGTGATGCCGCCAGTTGCGAGCGCCGCGATCGCGCGGGCCGACCGCACCGCGAGATCCCGCCACACGGGCTGGCCGCTGGGCGCGAGCGCCGCGTGGGGCAGCGTGAGGCCGAGCGCCTCGGCCACCACCTGCGCCGTCGCCGCCGTGCCGAGGAACTGGCAGCCGCCGCCGGGCGAGGCGCAGGCGCGGCAGCCGAGGTCGGCCGCCTCCTCGAGCGTGATCAGGCCGTGCGCATACCGCGTGCCGATCGTCTGGATCGCGCCGGCATCCTCTCCCTGCTTCGGCGGCAGCGTCACGCCCCCCGGCACGATGATCCCGGGCAGGTCGGTGAGGCCGGCCACCGCCATCGTCATCGCCGGCAGCCCCTTGTCGCACGTGGCGATGCCGATGACGCCCGCCCGCAGCGGCAGCGATCGGGCGAGCCGCCGGAGCACGATCGCGGCGTCGTTGCGATAGGGCAGGCTGTCGAACATCCCGACCGTGCCCTGCGTGCGGCCGTCGCAGGGATCGGAGCAGAAGCCCGCGAAGGGAATCGTGCCGAGCCGCCGCAACTCTTCCGCGGCCGCCTGCACGAGCAGGCCGATCTCCCAGTGGCCGGTGTGGTAGCCGAGCGCAATGGGCGATCCATCGGGAGCCCGCACGCCCCCCTGCGTCGAGAGGATGAGCATCTGCCGGTCGGCGGCGGCCGCGGCGTTCCAGCCCATGCCCACATTTTGCGAGAGGCCGAACAGATCGCCGCTCGGGCTCTCGCGGAGCATCGTGTCGGTGAGCGGCAGGGCGCCCGCCGGGCCGTCGGCCGCCGTGCGGACGTCGTACACGTCGGAGACGTGCGGCTCGAAATCGTCAAAGGCCGTCTGTGTTCGCGGTGTCATGAGGGAGACTATGCGAGACTCAGCCGCCGGGGGTCAAGCAGACCCGCCATGCGCGTCTGCGCTCCGGCTTCCTTCGAGTCATTATTTGCAGCGCGCTTATGCGCGAAACACGACATCCTTGCCCTCACGGGCGGGTATGCTGATCGAACCGCTAGAGGAAGATGCTGATGGCCTGGTGCACCGCCCTCCCCATCCGCTGGATCGTGGCCTCTTGTCTTGCCACGACCGTGACCATCGTCTCGGCCGCGGATCTGAAGCCAAACGTGCTCTTCATCGCGGTGGACGACCTGCGGCCCGAGCCAGCGGCGGTCGGTCGCAACCGCGCCGTCACTCCCAACATCGCCCGGATCGCCGCCCGCGGCACGACGTTCGACCGCGCCTACTGCCAGCAGGCGCTGTGCAGCCCGTCGCGGAGTTCGCTGATGACCGGCAGGCGGCC
>CAZXIG010000153.1:4770-7329 GCA_964640405.1 uncultured Candidatus Kuenenia sp. | reverse complement strand
CGTGGCCGTAGAGTTCGATGATCTCAAAAACGTTGCGAATCCGTGCCATCGGGAACGAACAACTCCTTGTCTGAAAAGTGACCTTCACCCATCAGGCCGGCGGGACGGCCCCGGTGCCCTGGGTTTTCAGGCCCGCGGATGGGACGGCTGGGGGGCCGCGGCGGACCTTCGTGTGGCAAACGTGTCGACGCCATTATGGACCCGCGCTCGCGCGAGTCAAACATTTCGCCGGCCTGAAAAAAGATGCGGAAAATCCTGGGTGATTCGCCCCCCGATTGTCCGTCACGATCGTCCCGAATTACCATCTTGGCAACGCTCCCGGGATGCCGGCGCGGCTGAAGCCGCCCGCCCATGCGGAGCGGGCCGCGGTCGGCGGCGGGCTCCCACCCGTCGCCGGCACTGATGCCCCAGTTCACCGGATCGCTCGTCACCTATCCCGCCCGGGTGTCGTTCGCGGCCTACGTGCTCACGATCCTGCTCGGCGGCTTCGCGCTCACGCTCCCCGCCTGCCGCCAGCCGGGGCGGCCCCCCGTGTCGCTCGTCGACGGCGTGTTCACGGCTACGAGCGCCTGCTGCGTGACCGGGCTCACCGTCCGTTCGACGCTGAACGACTTCTCACCCCTGGGGCAGAGCCTGATCCTGCTGCTCATCCAGCTCGGCGGCCTGGGCATCATGACGATCACCACGCTGATCACCTTCCAGGTCGGCGGCCAGGCCACGCTCCGCCAGCGGGCGGTGATCGCCGACACGCTCGGCATCAAGTCGGGCCGCGACCTGCGGTGGGTGACGGTCGCACTTCTGGCGACGGTGCTGCTGGCCGAGGCGATCGGCTTCGTCGGCCTCTGCTGGGCGACGTGGGGCACGGCGCCGGTTCGCGACGTGCTCTGGACCTCGCTCTTCCACTCCGTGTCGGCCTTCTGCAACGCCGGATTCGCGCTCCACGACCAGAACCTCGTGCCCCAGGCCGGCAGCGTGCCGATCAACCTCGTGATCTGCGGGCTGATCATCGTGGGGGGCATCGGGTTTCCGGTGATCTTCGACGTCGTCTCCCGGCTCAGGGCCCGAGAGCCGTTCTGGCAACGGCTCCACACCCAGTCGAAGATGATGCTCATCGGCACCGCGGGACTGCTGGCCTTCGGGGCCGCCACGTTCTGGGTGTTCGAGTGGGAGCAGGCGATCGCCGACCGTCCGCTGGCCGAAAAGCTGCTGATGGGCTTCTTCCATTCGACCACCTGCCGCACCGCCGGCTTCAATACGGTGGACTACGCGGCGCTCACGAGCGAGACGCTGTTCCTGGCAATCATCCTCATGGCGATCGGTGCGGGCCCCTGTTCGACGGCCGGCGGCTTCAAGGTGAGCACGTTCATGACGCTGGCGGTCAACAGCTGGTCGAGCTTTCGCGGGCTGAAGCACGCCAACTTCTTCCGCCGCACGATCCCGCACGCGGCGGTCGAGCGGGCGGCCGCCACGTCGCTGCTGTTCGCCGCCGTCGCGATCGCCGCGCTCGTGGCCCTGCTCGTGGTCGAATCGCGGGGATCGACGGCGGCCCGCCCGCGGTGGTTCCTCGAGGCACTCTTCGAGTGCATCTCCGCGCTCGGCACGGTGGGGCTCTCCACCGGCATCACGCCGACCCTCACCGACCCCGGAAAACTCGTGCTCGTCGCGCTCATGCTCGTGGGCCGTCTCGGCCCGATCACCGCCGCCGTCGCCCTGTCGCGGGAGCGGCGGCCCTACCAGCCCGAATACCCACAGGAGGAGCCGCTCATCGGCTGACCCCATGGCCCCCGTGAAGAAGTTCATCATGCTCGGCATGGGCACGTTCGGCTCGGCCCTCGCCACGAAGCTGGCCGCGAACGGCTGCCAGGTGACCGGTGTCGATGCGAAGCGGGAGCGGCTCGACCTGCTCAAGAACGTGCTGCACGAGGCGGTGATCGGCGACTCGACCGACCGCGAGGTGCTGGAGAACCTGCCGATCCGCGATGCCACGGCCGTGTTCATCTCGCTCGGCGAGACGATCTCGCAGTCGCTCCTGGCCACGCTCCACGTGAGGGAGCTCGGGGCCCGCAACGTGATCGTGAAGGGGGTCACGAAGGAGCACGGCAAGATCCTCGAGCATCTCGGCGTCGATCGGGTGGTCTTTCCCGAGGAGGAAGTGGCCCGCGAGCTGGCCGACCGGATGACCTGGCCCAACGTGCTCGACTACCTGCCGATCGATCCCGAATACAGCGTCGCGGAAGTCGCGATGCCCTCGTCGCTCTCCGGCAAGACGCTCGCCGAGGCCAACCTCCGCAGCCGGATCGGCGTGCACGTGATGGGCATCAAGGACGTGATGAAGGGGAAGTTCGAGATGTTCCCCGACGGCAAGACGCGGCTCTTGGAGGACCAGGTGCTCTTGGTCGTGGGCCGCGAGAAGGAGATCGCCGCGCTCCGCGAGATGCCGTAGCGGAGTTTGATGCAGCGCGGTTTATCCCCCGGCTTGCGCCTGGGGGCTTTTATTGGGGCATGATCCCCCGGCTTGCGCCTGTCTTCATACAAGCCCCCATGCGCAAGCAGGGGGAT
>CAZXIG010000153.1:0-4670 GCA_964640405.1 uncultured Candidatus Kuenenia sp. | reverse complement strand
GATCCCCCGGCTTGCGCCTGTCTTCATACAAGCCCCCATGCGCAAGCAGGGGGATGATGCGGCGTCCATTTCGAAGCGGCCCGGATTATCCCCCGGCTTGCGCCTGTCTTCATACAAGCCCCCATGCGCAAGCAGGGGGATGATGCGGCGTCCATTTCGAAGCGGCCCGGATTATCCCCCGGCTTGCGCCTGGGGGCTTTTATTGGGCGGAGCCCCGCGTGCGATCACTGGCCGGGGGGGCCGGGGGGAAGCGTGATCTCGATCTCGCTCGGGGGTGGTGCGGCGGTCGAGGTCGAGGCCGGCTGGGCCGACGGGTCGAATTTCGGCGTATCGCTGCCCGTGCGGGCGGCGAGATCGGGGCTCAGGTTAATGTCGGCTCCGCCGCCAGCCGGCCGCAACTCCAGCAGCGTCACGCCCCAATGGCCGCGGGTCTTCTTGCCCTCGACGGCGACGACTCCCTTGCCGTTGGCGCCCGCGACGTCGAACTGGAGCGACGCGATGCCGTCGGTCTCGTTGGCCGAGCCGCGGACGGCCGTGCTGCACGTGACCGGCGCACCGAGCGCGGCGGCGACCCGCTCGTTTTGCATCACTTCATCCACGGCCTCGGCCACGAGCGGATGCTGCGAGAGCGGACGACAGCCCCCGAGTCCGACGAGCAGGGCACCGCAGGCGACCGCGAACGCGACTCGACGCATGATCGTTCCTCCTTGAACGTGAAACAGATGAACCGGCACCGTTGCAGCGGCACTCGCTTCGGGATCAGCCCTTGGCGTCGTGCGCCCGGCACCAGGCGATCTTCTCGGCCGTGGTCGTGGGAAGCGGGCCGCCGGCCTTCGCCTTGGGAGCGGCCTTGGCGACCGGCGCCGGGGCTTCTTCGACGACGGCTTCGGCTGCAGGCTCGGCGACCTCCTCCGAAGCCGGGGCCGCCGGGGCGGCGGCCTTCGCCCCGCGAGCCTTGGCGAGAATCTCGGCGGTCGAGAGCTTGCCTCCCGCCGCGGGCTTTGCGGCGTCGGCAGGCTTCGCGGCCGGCGCACCCCCCTTGGCCCGTGCGGCAGCGAGAATGTCGGCCGTAGAGGGCTTCTTCGCTCCAGCAGGGGCCGCAGGCTTCGCGGCAGCCGCCTTCGCGGGCTCCTTCGCGGCCGGCTTCGCCGCCTTCGGCTCGGCCGGCTTCGGCAGCGGCTTGGGCACGATCTTCAGCGCCGCCGGATCGATGTCGTACCAGCCGATGTTGTTGAACTGGTCGAACTCGACCAGGCAGCGGCCGTTCATGTTGACCGTCTTCACGAAGCCGGTGGCTTTCGCGAACCGCGCAAGCTCAGGCGCCGACGAATTGATGACGACGTACTTGTCGGTCCACTCCGTCTTCAGTCGCTCGATGGCTTCGAACATGGCTGGTTCCGTAGGGGCTGGGGCCCGAAAAATCGCCGGGCCAGACCTAGAATCGTGATGGATCGGCCGGTGGATCGCAAGCCGCGTCGGTCGCCGCCACGATTCCCCGAGGTCCGCACAGGTACGACCACTGAATCGTCCGCGGCAGGCCGCCGGTCGTGGTGTCGCCGGCCACCAGCCGCCGCAGCCGGCCGTCCGTGCCCCGGTAGGTCGAACCGAGCCAGCCCGGCGGCTCATGCACCCGGCAGGCGATCTCGACGAGGACGGTGTCGGCCAGCGCGGGGTGGGGGGTGAAGCTGGCCGAAAAATGCGACCGCCCCGCCAGGCCCACACCGACGATCGCCGGCCGTCCCCCGGCCGTCGTGGGCGTCACCTCGGTGAGCACGGGCGAAACGGGCCACCGCGGGTCGCCCGTTTCACCGTCCGGTCCCTCGACCGATTCGGCCACGAGGCTGCCGCCGACGGTCACGCGATGCCCCCAGCGGTCGCCGCGCCAGTCGAAGGCGATGGTGGTGTCGCCGCTGGTGATGACGGGACGTGACGAGGGTGACATGGCCGTGATCAAGGGTGTCGTCGAGCCATCCAGCCCAAGCCGGCTCGGGGACGGAACTTGAGTAGCATAGGCGAGGGAGAGATTCATGGAACCTCGTCGTTCGCTCGGTTGGCCGATCCTGCTGGGCGTCGTGCTCATCGGGTCGATCATCGCGCTGGGCGTGGGCTGGGTGCTCCTGAGCATCGCGGCGGCGCTCGGCTCGAAGAATTCGGCGTTTTATTACGCCCTGCTCGGCGTGGGCGTGGCCCTGCTCGCGCTCGTGCTCGTCGGCGTGATCGTCTACCTCGCCCTCACGGTGAAGGCGATCGCGCTGTCGCAGCGGCAGAGCAACTTCATCGACAGCGTGACGCACGAGCTCAAGAGCCCGCTCGCCTCGCTCAAACTCTCGCTGCAGACGCTCGCGCGGCGGCCCGTGCCCGCGGAGCAGCAGGCGGGCTTCCACCGGATCATGCTCCAGGACATCGAGCGGCTCGACACGCTCATCGACCACCTGCTCGATGCCGCCAAGACGCTGCAGCGGAAGCCGCGGGCCGGCCGGGAGGTGGCCGCCGTGGAGCCGGTGCTCCGGCAGGTGTGCGCCGCGGTGGCCCAGCGGCACGGCATCGAGCCGGAACGGATCGGGCTGTCCTGCGCGGCCCCGGCGTGGCCGAGCGTGCTCGCCCGGGAGACCGATCTCGAGATCGTGCTCCGCAATCTCGTGGACAACGCGGTCAAGTATTCGCTGCCCGACCCGCAGGTGGAGATCGCGGTCGCCGCGGGGCCGCGGGGCCGCGTGACGATCGCCGTCGCCGACAACGGCGCGGGCATTCCCGTGTCGCAGCGGCCGCATATCTTCCGCCGGTTCGTGCGGCTCGGCAGCGAGCTGGAGCGGTCGACGCCGGGCACAGGTCTCGGGCTCTTCCTCGTGAAGTCGCTCGTGCGGGCGATGCGCGGCAAGGTGAGCGTCCGCGGCCGGCTGCCGCCGCCGGGCACCGTGTTCGAGGTCGAACTGCCCGCGGCCTGAGGCCGGGGCTTTTCGGGAGGGTCGGGAGTGGTCTAATCCGCTCCATGAGCCACACCCATACGGCCCATCGGGCCACCACTCCCGCGGTCGACGTCGTGCCCGTCCGCCGCGTACTCGTCAGCGTGTTCGACAAGACCGGCCTCGACCGGCTCGCCGCTGGGCTGAAGGCCGCCGGCGTCCGCGTGGCCAGCACCGGCGGCACCGCGACGGCCCTGGCCGCCCTCGGCCTCGAGGTCGAGGACGTGTCGGCGATCACCGGCTTTCCCGAGGTGCTCGACGGCCGCGTGAAGACGCTCCACCCCAACATCTTCGCCGGCATCCTCGCTCGCGGCGATCGCCCCGACGACCTCGAGGTGCTCGCCGCCCACGGGATCGAGCGGTTCGACGCCGTGATCGTGAACCTCTACGCCTTCGAGGCCGTGATCGCGAAGCCCGACTGCACGCCCGCCGAGGCGATCGAGCTGATCGACATCGGTGGACCGAGCCTCGTCCGCGCGGCGGCCAAGAACCACGCCTTCACCGCCGTCGTCACGAGCCCCGGGCAATACGACGCCTTCGTCGCGGCGATCGCGAAGGGGGGCACGTCGCTCGCCGAGCGGCGGCAGCTCGCGGCCCGGGCCTTCGAGCACACGGCCGGCTACGACGCCGTCATCTCGCGATGGATGGCCCGGCATGCCGGCCTCGGGGCGGAGCAGGGCGGCGAGGCGGACGAGCCGTCGCTGCCGGCCACCGTGCCGCTCGCACTCGAGCGGCGGCTCGCCCTCCGCTACGGCGAGAACCCGCACCAGTCGGCGGCACTCTACGCCCCGGCGGGCACGCACCTCGGACTCGCCGGCCTGAAGCAGCTCTGCGGCAAGGAGCTCTCCTACAACAACCTGCTCGACCTCGACGGGGCGACGCGGCTCGCGGGGCTCGTCGCGGAGCCGGCGGCGGTGGTCGTGAAGCACACGAACCCCTGCGGCGCCGCCAGCGCCGCCACCGTGGCCGAGGCCCTCGCGACCGCGATGGCCGCCGATCCCACGAGCGCCTTCGGGTCGATCGTCGCGGTCAACCGGCCGTTCGATCGGGACTGCGCCGAACTCCTGCTCGCGCCGGGGCTGTTCGTGGAGGTGATCGCGGCGCCGGCCTTCGCCAAGGAAGCGGTCGAGCTGCTCACCACGAAGCCGACCTGGAAGGCGAGCGTGCGGCTCGTCGAGCTGCCGGCCGGCGACCCGTGGGTGGCGACGGCTGGCCTCGAACTCCGCAGCGTGGCCGGCGGGCTGCTCGCCCAGCAGCCCGACGTGGAGGCCGACGATCCCGCCGGTTGGCGGGTCGTCACGAAGGCCGCGCCCCCGGAGCCGCTCGCGCGGAACCTCGCCTTCGCCTTCACGATCGTGCGGCGGCTGACGAGCAACGCCATCGCCGTCTGTCAGGGCTCGAGCCTCGTCGGGGCCGGCATCGGTCAGACGAGCCGCGTCGATGCCGTGCGGATTGCGTTGGAGAAGGCGGGCGACCGGGCGAGAGGCGGCGTGCTCGCCTCCGACGCCTTCTTCCCGTTCCCCGACTCGATCGAGCTGATCAAGGCGGCGGGCATCGCGGCGATCGTGCAGCCCGGCGGCTCGAAGCGGGACGCGGAGGTGATCGCCGCAGCCGATGCGGCCGGCATCCCGATGGTGTTCACCGGCCGCCGGCACTTCAGGCACTAGCGTCAACTCGCCCAACCCGGCTGCGGGTGACCCGTACCCC
>CAZXIG010000152.1:0-7331 GCA_964640405.1 uncultured Candidatus Kuenenia sp. | reverse complement strand
GAAGCCCGAAGCGCAAGCTGAAGGGAATGCGGCGGCAATTCTCGAAAAACCCGCGGTTTCCCCTCGGCTTGCGCCTCGGGCTTCCAGAGAGACGAAGCCTTTTTTCAAAGCTCAATAACAATCCGTCGACCATGAAATCGATCCGGCTCCGTTTCCTCGTCACCTCACTGGCCATCGCTGCGGGCCTCGTGACCGACGCCGCTCGTGCCGCGCAACCGACGCAGCCCCCCAACATCGTCTTCATCCTGACGGACGACCAGGGATGGGCCGACCTGAAGACGCCCATGGACCCGGCCGTGCCGGAAGGGGCCTGCGAGTATTTCCACACGCCCAATCTCGACCGCCTGGCGCGGGAAGGGATGCGGTTTTCAAGCGGATATGCACCGGCACCGTTCTGCACGCCGACCCGCCGCAGCATCCAGTTTGGCATGACCCCGGCGCGGCAGCGGGGCACGGAGTTTGTCAGCGACTCCTTCATGCCGGAGGGGCATCTCTCGATCCCGCAGGCGCTCCGCAGGGCGAATCCGGCGTATCGCTGCGCCCATTTCGGGAAGTGGGGCGAATTCATGTCGGGGCCCGAGACGCCGCCGCCGGATTACGATCCAAACATGGCCGCCAATCCGACGGCGCTCGGCTACGACGAAAGCGACGGGCTGACGGGCAACCTCACGGGAACCCAGTATTTCAGCGCGGAAAAAGCCAAGCTCAACGATGTGCTCAGCCCCGATCCGGATCCCAAGCGCACCTTTTCGGTGACGCAACGCGCGGTGGACTTCATGGAACGCCGCGCGGCCGACAAGAAGCCCTTCTACCTGCAAGTCAGCTACTACGCCGTCCACCTGGCCCTGCAGGCGCTGCCCGAGACCATCGCACAATACAAGGATCGCGGCTTGCCGCCACGGCAGGTGATCGCGGGCATGGCTCCCATGCTCGAAGACCTCGACACCGGCGTCGGGCAGGTGCTGGAAACCATCGACCGACTCGGCCTCGCCGACAACACCTATGTCTTCTTTGCCTCCGACAACGGAGGGCAATTGGACGAACAAGCCAAGTCCCACAAGGAGTGGGTGGAGCGCAATTATCCGCTGAAGGGGGCCAAACTGCTGCTCACCGAGGGCGGCATCCGTGTGCCGTTCCTGGTGCGCGGCCCCGGCGTGCAGCCGGGCTCGGTCTGCCGCGAGCCGGTGGCGCAGTATGACCTGCTGCCCACCTTCTATGCGTTGGCCGGAGGCCGCGAGCCGCTGCCCAAGGAAGTCGACGGGGGCGACCTCGGGCCGCTGCTCGAGAATGCGGGCGCGGGCAGCGTGCAACGGCCGTTGCCGGGGCTCGTGTTTCATCGACCGGCCTCCAAGCAACAGCCCAGCTCGGCCTTGCGTCAGGGCGACTACAAGCTGACCCTGATGTGGTCGGGCCCGTGGCAGGTGAAGCACCGGGAACTCTTCAATCTGGCCGAGGACATCGGCGAACGGAACAATCTGGCCGATTCGATGCCGGAAAAAGCCGCGGAGATGGAGAGGCTGCTGGTGGGGTATCTCAAGTCGGTGAACGCGGAGACGGCCCCGCCACCCTCCAGCGCCCCGGCCGGCAAATAGGCACCTCCGAAGCAAGCGGCAACTCATGCCAGAGACCATCGCACAGCCAGCGGATACCCGGTGCTTCGCTGGCGTCGAAATCGGCGGCACGAAACTCCAGCTGGTCGTGGGAACGTCCGATGGACGCATCATCGACAGACGACGCTACGCGGTCGATCGTCAACGCGGCGCCGCCGGCATCCGGGAGCGAGTTGCGGGCGAGCTGCCGAGCCTCGTGCAGCAGTGGCGGCCGATCGCCATCGGCGTCGGCTACGGCGGGCCGGTAGATCGGCACGCGGGCCGAGTCGTGAAGTCGTATCACGTCGATGGATGGAGCGATTTTCCACTCGGGCCGTGGCTCGGCGAAATCACGAAGCTGCCCGCCTTCGTTGAGAACGATGCAAATGTCGCCGCGCTCGGCGAGGCGTTGCACGGAGCTGGCCGGGGCCGCGACCCGGTGTTTTACGTCACGCTTGGGAGCGGGGTGGGAGGTGGGCTCGTCCGGCGTGGCCGGATCTACCATGGCGCCCTGCCGGGTGAGGCGGAGATCGGCCACTTGCGACTCGATGTCGCGGGCACGACCGTCGAAGACTGTTGCTCGGGCTGGAGTGTCGACCATCGTATCCGCCGGGCCGTTGCCCAGGCCCCGGCCAGCCCCCTGGCCGCGCTGGTGACCGCCGACCCAGGCTCCGAAGCCAGACACCTGCTTGCGGCGCTCGCGGGCGGCGACCCGACGGCACGCCAGATCCTCGACGAAGTCGCGGAAAAACTTGGCCTGGCTTTGTCGCACGTCACCCACCTCTGCCACCCCGAATCCGTCATCCTTGGGGGTGGGTTGGCTCTGCTGGGCGAACCTTTGCGGGAAGTCGTGAGCCGTCACCTGCGGAGGTTCGTCATGGATGCCTTCCAGCCCGGACCGCTCGTGGGTCTCGCCACACTCCGCGAGGATGCAGTGCCGGTGGGTGCGATCGCGCTTGCCGTCCGCAGGTTGTCCGAGTCCAACTCCTAGCCCCACGAGGTTGTCATGCAGACCTGGCTTCGCGACTACATCGCGGCTCAGCATCGCGCTCTCGACAGTGTTCCCCTCGCCGCGATCGAGCGGCTCACCCGGAGCGTTCGCGACGCCTGGCTGCGGGATCGCCAGATTTTTGCGATCGGCAACGGTGGCAGTGCGGCCAACGCGAGCCATTTTGCGACGGATCTGGGCAAGGGGGCATCGGACCGGCTGCCGCATCGGGTCCGCGTGCTGTCGTTGACGGACAACGTGGCCTGGTTGACCGCCTTGGGCAACGACTACAGCTTCACGGACGCCTTCGTGCGCCAACTCGAGAATTATGCCCGCAGTGGTGACGTGCTGATTGCGGCAAGCGTCAGCGGGAGCTCACCGAACCTCGTGCGGGCGTTCGAGTGGGCGAATGACAAGGGCGTGGAGACGGCCGCCATCGTGGGGGCCAAGCGCGGACCATTGGCCGACCTTGCCCGTCAGGTGATCGTCGTCGACGACACGCACTACGGACGGGTCGAAGATGTGCAGATGCATGTTCTCCACATGGTCTGCTACGCGTTGATGGAGTTGCCGGAGCTGGCACACCCTTGATGGCCGCGTCGCCAAGACGGCATGGCGTGCGAGTCGGTTTCGGATGACGCTTCCGTCAATGGCGGGCGGCCGGCGCAAGAACTAACTTGCGGGCCTTTCCGGCTCTGAAAGCTCTTTTTCCGCCCCTCGTGGCGCTGCCCACCCATGGACGAACCGGCTCCCCGCCCCGCTGCTGCCAATCTCGAGGCCCGCTCGCTCGGCGAGCTCTCCGCGACCCAATGGAAGGCCGGGATCGCCGCCTGGCTCGGCTGGCTCTTCGACGGCCTCGACATGCACCTCTACACGCTCGTAGCGGTGCCGTTCGTGGCCGAACTGTTGCGCGTGTCGAGCGACGCACCGAGCGTCGGGCTCACGAGCTCCGTCATCCAGGCGGCGTTTCTCGTCGGCTGGGCCTGCGGTGGCGCGTTCTTCGGCGTGGTCGGCGACCGGATCGGCCGCAGCCGCACGCTCGTGCTCACGATCCTCACCTACGCCGCCTTCACCGGCCTCTCGGCCTTCGCGACGGAGTGGTGGCACCTGCTCATCTTCCGATTCTTGGCGGCGCTCGGCATCGGCGGCGAATGGGCCGTGGGCGCGGCGCTCCTCGCCGAGACCTGGCCGCGGCGCTGGCGGCCCTGGCTTGCGGCCGTGTTGCAATCGGCCGTGCACGTGGGCGTGGTCGTGGCGACGGCGGCCGCGTATCTCCTCGCCAGCCAGCCCCCGCGGATGGTGTTCTTGGTCGGCATCCTTCCGGCCTTCGTCACGCTCTGGATCCGGCGGGCCGTGCCCGAGACCGAGGCCTGGCACGCCGCCCGCGAGGATGGCGCGGAGGCCACGCCGCGAATCGGCGACCTCTTTCGACCGCCGGTGCGGAGCACGACGCTGCGGGCGCTTGCCGTTTGCGGACTGTCGCTCACGGCCCACTGGGCGTTTACGTTTTGGAGCGTGCAGCACCTTCGCGGCCTGGGCGAGATGGCCGGCCTGTCCGAAGCCGATTCGAGCCGGCTCGTGAGCCAGGGCTTCACGGTGCTCATGCTCTCGTCGATCGTGGGCAACTTCGTCGCGGCCGGGCTCGCGGCCGTGATCGGCTACCGCCGCACGATCGCCGCCATGTGCTTCGCCTACTTTCTCGCGATGACCGCCACCTACGCCGTGCCGCGCGACTCCCGGCAGATCATCGCGGCCTTCGCCCTGCTCGGGCTCTGCTCCGGGATGTTTGCCCTCTACACGATGTATCTGCCGCCGCTCTTCCCCACGCTCCTGCGGACCACCGGCGCCGGCTTCTGCTTCAATTTCGGAAGGCTCGCCGCGGCCGCGGGCACAGTCTTCTTCGGCATCTTCAGCGTGCCGGGCGACTTCCGCCCCGTGCTCTTCGCGGCGGGCTTCGTGTTTCTCCCGGCAACGATCGCGGCGCTCTTCCTGCCGGAGCTGCCCGCGGCGAAAGGGGACGCAGCGACATGAGGATCGAACCTGCGGCGCTCGAGCGGCTCGCCACCGCGATCTTCTCCGCCGCCGGCTGCCATGCGGCAGAGGCCGGGCGGATCGCCAGCCACCTCGTCGAGGCCAACCTCGCCGGGCACGATTCACACGGCGTGATCCGCGTGTCGGCCTACATCGATTGGCTGCGGCAGGGGACCGTTTTGCCCAACCGCACGATGCGAATCGTGCACGAGACGGGCACGCTGGCCGTCATCGACGGCGAACAGGGCTTCGGGCAATCGATCGGCATCGAGGCCACCGCGCTCGGCGTGGAAAAAGCCAAGCGGGAGGGAATCGCCGTCGTGGCCCTCCGCAACTCGGGCCACCTCGGCCGGATCGGCGCCTGGCCGCTGCAGGCCGCCCGCGCCGGCATCGCGTCGGTGCACTTCGTGAGCACCTCGGGCGGCGGCATCCTCGTGGCCCCGTTCGGCGGCCGCAGCCGGCGCCTGAGCGCCGATCCCATCGCTGCCGGCATCCCGCGGGACGACGGGCCGCCCATCATCCTCGACATGTCGTGCTGCACGATCGCGGAGGGAAAGCTGAAGGTGGCTCTCAACAAGGGCACGACGGTGCCCGAGGGCTGCATCATCGACTCTTCCGGCCGCCCGACCACCGATCCCAAGGTGTTTTACGCCGACCCGCCCGGCTCGATCCTCGCGATCGCCGGCCACAAGGGCTACGGCCTCGGCGTGATCACGGAATTGCTCGCCGGGGCCCTCACCGGCGGCGGCGCGAGCAACCCGGCCCACGCCGGCCAGCTCATCAACAACATGCTCTCGATCTACCTGCGGCCCGACGCCTTTGGCGACGTGGCGGCGTTTCGCGCCGAGGTGAACCGCTTCGTCGAGTGGGTGAAGAGCGCCGAACGGATCGATCCCGCGCGGGAGATCCTCATGCCGGGTGAGATCGAGGAACAGACGCGGGCCGCCCGCATCCGCGACGGCCTCGAGATCGACGCGGCCACGTGGGCCGCGCTCGCCGCCACCGCCCGCTCGCTCGGCATCGACCCCGACCGCGAAGTCACCGCACCAGGAGCATCCGCATGAATTGCCGCGCCATCGAGACCCTCCGCCGCCGGCTGGCTTCCGGCGGACCGGCCCTCGGCCTGTGGGTGACGCTCGAATCGCCGAGCATCACCGAGATCGCCGCGGCGCTCGGCCTCGACTGGGTGGTGATCGATGCCGAACACGGCCAGCTCGACTGGAAGGAGATCATCGACCACCTGCGGGCGCTCTCGCGGTCGACGACGGTGGGCCTCGTGCGGATCGCCGCGCTCGATGCGGCGCTCGTGAAGCGGGCGCTCGACGTCGGGGCCGACGGCGTGGTCGTGCCGTGGGTCGAATCGGCGGCGCAGGTGCGCGAGGCTCTGGCGCTCGCGCAGTATCCGCCCGAGGGACGCCGCGGCATCGGCGGCGAGCGGGCCACCGGCTGGGGGCAGGCGCTTGCCGAACACACCGCCGAGGCCAACGACCACGTGCTCGTGGTGCCGATCATCGAGACAGCCCGGGGCGTCGAGGCCGCGCACGAGATCGTGGCGGTGGACGGCGTCGATCTCGTGTTTTTTGGCCCCGCCGACCTCTCCGCGTCGTATGGCCACCGCGGCGCCTGGGAAGGCGGCCCGACCGCCGAGCGGATTCTCGCCGTGAAGGATCGCGTGCGGGCGGCGGGCAAGCACTGCGGCATCATGGCCCGTGGCGGCGACGACCTCCGCCGGCGGATCGAGCAGGGCTTCGGCATGATCGGCCTCGCGAGCGATGCGGGGCTGTTGGCGAGCGGCCTCAAGAGTCTTGCCGAGACGGCGGGGCGGTCGCTCGCGATCCGCGCCGACCTCGTGGCCGGCGGCACGGCCGACGCGCCGCTCCGTCGGCCGCCGGCGCACATGCGGCCCGACCGCGGCGAGGCGATGACGCGGCCCGGCGCGGGCGATTCGATCGACCTCGCGGCGGGCGTGCGGTTCGAGTCGCTCGCCGGCAAGAACCAGGGCGCCCGCGACCTCACGGCGGGGATCGTGACGTTTGCCCCCGGCGCCGATCTCGACTGCCACGAGCACCCGACGAGCGAATCGATCACCGTGCTTGAGGGGCGGCTCACGGTGGACGTGGAAGACCGCCGCTACGAGCTCGGGCCGCTCGACAACATCTGCATCCCGCGGGGGCTCGCCCATGCGGCCGTGAATCCCGGCACGACGCCGGCGCGGGCCCACGTGGCGATGCCCACCTCCGCGCCCGTCCGCACGCTCGTGCCGGCCGCCGCCGCGCCGCGGGTGCAGCCGGAAGCATCGCGGGGCGTGGCCGGCAAGGAGCGAGTGACGCGGTTCGCCACGGCCCACCGCACCGAAGCGGGGCCAAACACGTCGTTCATCGACCACTTCAACGCCGCGGTGATGCCGGGCCTCGAGATGAGCGGCGGCTACGGCCTCTTCATGCCGGGCGGCCGGCTGCCGGCCCACGTGCACGACTTCGACGAGGCGATCACGATCATCGACGGCGTGGCCGCCTGCCTCGTCGAGGGCCGCCGCTACGAGATGTCGGGCTGCGAGACGGCGATGCAGCCCCGCGGCCGGGTGCACTACTTCCGCAACGACACCGATGCCACGATGGCGATGCTCTGGGTCTACGCCGGCCCTATGCCCGAGCGAATCGTGGTGGACGAGCGGTGCTGCACCGAAGAGGGCAGCCCGTGGACGTGAGCCGCTGAGCCCGCCC
>CAZXIG010000151.1:5394-7403 GCA_964640405.1 uncultured Candidatus Kuenenia sp. | reverse complement strand
GCCGGTAGGTCCACATCTCGCGGTAGTTGTCGAAGTGGATGCCGTGGGTGTCGGCGTAGCGGGCATAGTCGAGCCAGTGGCGGCCGCGGTGCTCGCCCCACTCGGGCTTCGACAGCAGCTGATCGACGAGCTGCTCGTAGGCGTCGGGACGCGTGTCGGCGACGAACGCTTCGACGACCGCCGGCTCCGGCGGCAGGCCCGTGATGTCGAGCGCGAGCCGCCGGGCGAGCGAGCGCCGATCGGCTTCAGCGGCCGGCGTGAGCCCCTCCGCCTCCAGCCGGGCGAGGATGAAGCGATCGATCGGGTTTTTCACCCAGGCCACGTTCTTCACGGGCGGCAACTCGGGCCGCGCGGGCGGGATGAACGACCAGTGGGGCTGGTATTCGGCCCCTTCAGCGATCCACCGCTTGAGCAGTTCCTTCTGCTCAGGGCTGAGCACCTTCTTGATGGAGGGGGGCGGCATCACCTCCTCGGGATCTTCGGAGAAGATCCGGTCGAGGGCGACGCTCGAATCGGGATCACCCGGAGCGATCGCGCCGCTCTCGACGGCGGCGTCGCGATCGTCGAGCCGCAGATCGGCCTTGCGGCCGGCGCTGTCGGCACCGTGGCAGCCGAAGCAATTCTCGACGAGGATCGGCCGGATGTCCTGATTGTAGGACAGCGGGGCGGCCTCCGCGGCGAACAGCGGGGCGAGCGACTGGACGGTCGCGGCCAGGCAGAGAGCGGCCGCCATTCGGCTGGGCTGACGCATGCGATCTCCTTGGGGCAGACAGGCTGCGGCGGCTGGCCGTCGCGGCTTTCGGCTTTCGTTACCAGGAGTCGGCGTTGCGCTCCGCCGGCTCAACAACTGACAAAGTATAGCCTCTTGCTTCGTCCCGAACCACGGCGGCATGCGGCCGCAAAACCCCCACAAGGCGTACACTTCAGCCCATCCGCGTGCATGGCCGTAACGAGTCGGCCGCGGCGACGTTGTGCTGGAGGCCGCGGCGAACAGCCGGGCCGGAGGTCTTCCGTGGAGAGCATGCCATGCGCGAGTGCGTTCGGCGGCGCGCCGGTGCCGCAATCCTGTCGGCGATCGTCTTCATCGGAGGCCTGCCGATGACCGCCTCTGGAGCCGACTCCGGAGCCGAGGCGGCCCACGCGATCGCCACCCGCGTGCACGCCGCCAACGGCGACCGGCCGGCGGACGACCCGCAGCGGATCATCGATCTCGCCGCCGCCATCGAGCAGGCGCCGCCGGAGGACCGCGGCGTGCTCGAGGCGATCCGCGCTAACTGGACGTGGGGCTACTTCCAGATGAACCGCTGGCGGTATCAGCAGCGGACGCAGGGAGGCGCGCAGGCCGACGACCTGAAGAGCATCGCCGAGTGGGATCTGCCGACGATCGTGGCCGAGATCCGCACGCGATTCGCCACCGCGGTCGGCGCGGCCGGCAGCCCGCAGCGGAAACTGCTCCAGTCGCTGCCGGTGGGCGAGTGGTCGACGCTCATCGAGAAAGGCACGCAGCCCGACGCCTACCGGCCCACCGTATGGGACGTGGTCGTCCGCAACGCGCTCGAGTTCTCGCAATCAGGCGAACGCGGACTCGTCGCGCCCGAGGACGCATTCGAACTGCTCGCGTCGAGCCCGGCCCTCGGCACCCGGGACGAGTTTGTCGCCTGGAAGCCCGAGGCCGACGCCACGGTCACCGACAAGGATTCGCCCGTGCTCGACACGGTGCGCCTCTATCGTGAGCTGATCGAGTTCCACAAGGCCGACGCCGATCCGACCGCGCTGCTCGCGGCCGACCTCGACCGCATCCTCTGGGCCAGCGGCGCGGCTGTGGCCGATGACGGCGCTGATGCGCTCGCTGCGCGGAAGCGGGCCGCGCTCGAGGCCTTCGCGGCGCGGGCCGGCGACCATGAGACGGCGGCCATGGCCCGCTACCAGCTCGCGGAGCTCGCGCGGGCCGACGGGGATCTCGTCGAGGCGCGGACGATCGCGGCGGGCGTGATCGAGTCGCAGCCGAA
>CAZXIG010000151.1:0-5294 GCA_964640405.1 uncultured Candidatus Kuenenia sp. | reverse complement strand
CACGCCGCCGATCTGCCGGCCACGCCCGACTACCAGGAGCGGCAGCACGACATCCCCGTGGCGGCGCTCGATCCGCAGGGGCTCGAACCCGGGGCCTATTGGCTGATCGCCAGCGCCCAGCCCGACTTCGGCGGCGGCGACAACGTGGTCTTCGTGGGGCTCGTGCGGGTGACGCGGCTCGCGCTCGTGGCCGGGCATTCCGGCACTGGGCACGTGGTCGATATCGCGACGGGTGAGCCGGTCGCCGGGGCGGCCGTAAAGGCGTTCGTCGGCTCCTGGCAGAACGGCAGAGAACAGTTCAAGGAGCATGGCCCGGCCACGACCGACAAGGATGGCCGGTTCGAGATCGCCCTTCCGCAGGCTCATGCGAACGTGATGTTCGTCGCCTCGGCGACACTCGACGGCCGGAAGCACGAGGCCGTCACCGATCGCACGCACCTCTGGCCGCAGGGCCCGGCCCAGTCGCACGGCACGATCGTGCTCGTCACCGACCGGGGCATCCACCGCCCGGGCCAGATCGTCCACTACAAGGGCATCGCCTGCTCGGCCAATCCCGCGGCGGCGAAGTACGCCGCCATCGCGAACGCCGCGGTCGAGGTGGTCTTCCGCGACGCCAACGGCCGCGAGGTCTCGAAGGCCCGGCATACGACGAATGCCAACGGTTCGTTTCACGGCACCTTTCCGATCGCGACCGGTGCGCTGCCGGGCCAGTGGTCGATCCAGGCGCAGGCCGGCGGGCCGCCCCACGCCGCGGGCGGTGTCGGCGTGCGGGTCGAGGAATACAAGCGGCCGAAGTTCAAGGTGGAACTGGCGAAGCCGCAGCAGGCGACGCCCCTCGGCGGCGAGGTGACGCTCACCGGCACGGCCACCACCTACACCGGGCTGCCGGTGGCGGGGGCGAAGGTGGCCTGGCGGGTCGAGCGGCAGGTGCGCTGGCCGATCTGGTGCCGTTGGTTCTTCCCCTGGCTGCCGTTCGACTCGGGCGCGCAGCGGATCGCGCGGGGCACGGCCCAGACCGACGCCAATGGAAGCTTCACGATCGCGTTTCCGGCGCGGCCCGACCGCAGCGTGCCCAAGGAGTCGCTACCGGTGTTTTCGTTCGCCGTCACGGCCGACGTCACCGACGCGGGCGGCGAGACGCGGACCGCCGACGAGACGGTGAACGCTGGCTACACCGACGTGCAGGCCTCGGTGACGGCCGATGCGTGGCAGGCGGTGGGCGACGGCGGCGCGCCGGCAAACGTGCCGATCACGATCGCGACGACGACGCTCGACGGCGTGGCGAAGGCCGCCGCGGGCACGCTCACCGTGTCGCGGCTCGTGCAGCCGGCCGCGGTGGAGCGGGGCGGCTTCTTCGAGCCGACGCCCGTGCCGATGCCACGGCCAAACCGCGGTGCCGCCGGCATCCCGCGCCCGCCGGTCGTCGATCCGGCGAACCCGGAGACCTGGGCCGCGGGCGAGGAGGTGCTGACCGAAAAGCTCACGACCGACGCCGCGACGGGCAAGGCGGTCGCGACGGCGAAGCTGCCCGCGGGCATCTACCGGGCGGTGTTCGAGATTCCGGCCAATGGCGACCTGCCGGCCGTGAAGTCGGAGCTGCTCGTCGAGGTGTTCGACCCGCAGGCGGAGACGTATGGCGTCCGGCGGGCGTTCACGTTGGTGTCGCCGAAGACCGCGCTCGAGCCGCTCGCCGAATACCGCGGCTTCATCGGCACGGGCTACGATCGCGGCCGGGCGCTCGTGGAGATCTCGCAGGCAGGCAGGGTGCTCGAGCGGTTCTGGACGGAGCCGGGCCGGACGCAGTGGCCGGTGAGCCTGAAGGTGGGCGACGAGCATCGCGGCGGGTTCACCGTGCGGACGTGGATGGTTCGTGATGGCCGGCTGCACGACCGAAGCCAGGTGATCGACGTGCCGTGGACGAACAAGAAGCTCTCGCTCGCGTGGGAGCGGTTCACGCGGCGGCTCGAGCCCGGTGCCAAAGATGTATGGCGGGCGAAGATCTCGTCGGTAGCCGATCCGGTGGCCGGGCCGGCTGCGCCGGTGGCGGCCGAGATGCTCGCGCTCATGTACGACGCGTCGCTCGACGCGCTCGCCGGCCACGCCTGGCCGGGCGACGGTCTCGCGGGGCTCTTCCGCCGTGAGTCGGGGCCGCTGCCGATCGCGTTCACCAACGCCGGACTTGGGCTCAATCAGATCCTCGGCTCGTTCGACCAGAAGCACGTGGCCGTGCCCGAACTCACCTATCGCGTGTTTCGCGAGCCGTTCGGCCCGCAGCCGTGGGGAGGCGTGGTGTTTGCCATGGGGAGAGCGGGCGGCCGCATGCTGATGGCCGAGCGTGCGATGCCGATGCCCACCGCGGCGATGATGGCCGACGCCGCGGCTCCCGCCGAGATGCCGACCGCGGAGCTCAGGAGAAAGTCGGACCGGAACGCCGCGGAGGACGAGTCCGCCGGCGAGCCGCCCGCGGCTGGCGCCGGTCCTGCGGCCGCTCCGCCGCCTCCCCGCAAGAACCTCGTCGAGACGGCGTTCTTCCTGCCCTCGCTCTCCTCCGACAAGGAGGGCAACGTGACGATCGAGTTCACGGTGCCCGACACGCTCACCACCTGGCAGTTCAAGGCGCTGGCCCACGATGCGGCGCTTCGCAACGGCGTGCTTGTCGAGCAGTGCGTGTCGGCGAAAGACCTGATGGTCGAACCGCTCATGCCGCGGTTTCTCCGCGAAGGCGACGTCGTGCAGATTCCGGTGAAGGTGAGCAACAAGTCCACGGGCCGGCTCGCAGGCACGGTCTCGTTCTCACTCGCCGACGCCCGCACCGACGCCGACATGCGCGGCCTGATCGTCGGCGACACGAGCCTGCCGTTCGACCTCGCGGCGGGTGAGTCGAAGCCGGTCGTATTCACCGTGAAGGTGGCCGACGGCACCGAGGCCCTCCGTTATCTCGCCACCGGCACCGCCGGGAAGGCGAGTGACGGCGAGGAGGCGATGATCCCGGTGCTGCCGCGGCGGGTGCTCGTCACCGAAACGGTGCCCGTCACGATCCGCGGCCCCGGCGAACGAAAGGTGTCGCTCGACCGGCTCGTGAAGAGCGCCGGCACCGACATCCAGAGCCAGTCGCTCGTCGTGCAGGCGGCGTCGAACCCGGCCTGGTACGCCGTGCTCGCGCTCCCCGCGATCATGGAGCAGACCGACGAGAGCACCGAGACGCTCTTCACGAGACTCTACGCCAATGCGCTCGCCCGGCACCTCGCCACCCGCGACCCGCGGATCGCGAAGGTGTTCGAGCAGTGGAAGGGGACCGACGCCCTCACGAGCCCCCTGCAAAAGAACACGGATCTCGTAAAGACGCTCGTCGCGGAGACGCCCTGGGTGCGCGACGCGGTGAACGAGACCGAGGCCCGGGCTCGGATCGCGCTCTTGTTCGAATCCACCCGCGCCGAGAACGAGGTCAGCGCCGCATTCCAGCGGCTGGCGGCGTTGCGGAACAGCGACGGCGGCTGGCCCTGGTTTCCCGGGGGCCAGACCTGCGACTCCGTCACACTCGGGATCATCGCCGGCTTCGGCCGGCTGCGGGCGGCGGGCGTGCCCATCGACGTGCAGCCGGCGATCCAGGCGCTCCCGTGGCTCGACGGCCGGCTCGTCGAGGAACGAAACCGGGCCGAGCGGGCCTGGAAGGACAAGCCCGACGATATCGTGCTCACCTCGATCGGAGCCTACGCCCTCTACGCGCGGAGCTTCTTCCGCGAGGATGCCCCGCCGCAGGGCGAGGCGGCCGATGCGATCCGCTGGGGCCTCGACGTCGCCAAGCGCAACTGGTCGAAGCTCGACGGCCGGATGACGCAGGGGCATGCGGCGATCGCGCTGGTGCGGGCCGGCGAGAAGCCAAGCGCCCTTTCGATCATCGACAGCCTGAAGCAGCGGGCCGTCGATGCCGACGTGAAGCCCGGCACGGAGAAGGAAAACTGGCAGGGCATGTGGTGGCGGGATCCGCATCCGGGCTGGTGGAGCTGGAACTATGCCCCGATCGCCACGCAGACGATCATGATCGAGGCCTTCGACGAGGTGGCGGGCGACTCGGATGCGGTCGAGGCCCTGAAGGTCTGGCTCCTCTCGCAAAAGCGGACGAGCCAGTGGCCGGGCAGCCGGGCGACGGCCGACGCCGTATCGGCCCTGCTGGGCCGGGGCACCGATCTGCTCGCCTCGCGAGAACTCGTCGACGTGACGATCGGCGGCAAGCGTCTCGAGCCGGCGACGGTGGAGGCGGGCACCGGCTTCTTCGAGGAGCGGCTCGTCCGCCGCGAGATCACGCCGCAGTCGGGCGAGGTCACGATCGTGAAGCAGGATGCGGGACTCGCCTGGGGCGGCGTGCACTGGCAGTATCTCGACGACATCTCGCAGGTGCCGGCCGCGGGCCGCGAGGAGCTGGCCATCGAGAAGCAGCTGTTCGTGAAACGCTTCACGAAGGCGGGCCCGGAACTCGTGGCCATTGGCGATGGCGGCACGGCCGTCGAGCCCGGCGAAGAACTGGTCGTGCGGCTCGTCGTGACGAGTGACCGCGACTACGAGTTTTTGGAACTGGCCGACCATCGGCCGAGCCTCACCGAGCCCGTGGACGTGCTCTCCGGCTGGCGATGGGGCGACGGCGTGGGCTGGTACGTGGCGATCCGCGACGCCTCCACGCAGCTGTTCTTCGAGCGGCTGCCGCGGGGCACGCACGTGTTCGAATACTCGTTGCGGGCGGCCCTCCGGGGCACCGCGTCGAGCGGCTTCGCCACGATCCGCAGCCGCTACGCACCGGAGTTCTCGGCGCACTCGGCGAGCGTGAACCTGGAGGTGAAGTAGACTCTCTCGTCATGGCCGATCCTGTTGCCGACGAACCGTTTTCGCTCACCAATGAGCTCGCCCGCGAACGCAACCGCGAGGCGGCCGACCGCACGCTGCTCGCCTGGATTCGCACGAGCCTGGCGATGATCTCGCTCGGCTTCGGCATCGAGCGGCTCGGGCAGGCGGCCGTCGGGCTCGATGGCGACGTGGTGGGGCTTTCGCTGCTCAAGACCCGGATCGCGGGGGGCCTGCTCATCAGCCTCGGCATCGCCGCGACGCTGGCGGGCATCTGGGAACACCGCCACATGCTCCAGGCGATCCTCGACAAGGACTACCGCTACGCCGACCGTCCGGCGATCGCCCGCTTCATGGGCTACGCCCTGGTGGCCGTCGGCTCAGCGGCCCTGATCGTGATCGTGTTCGGCCTGTAGCGTCGGCGATCCCCCTGCTTGCGCATGGGGGCTTTTATTTCG
>CAZXIG010000150.1:1720-7410 GCA_964640405.1 uncultured Candidatus Kuenenia sp. | reverse complement strand
TGTCGATGAAGTCGTTGACGATCACGCCGCCGAGGTCGCGGAGCCGCAGCTGCCGGGCGATCTCCTTCGCCGCGATCAGGTTCATCTGATAGGCGTTCTCCTCGGCGCTCTTCTCCGTGCGGAAGGAGCCCGAGTTGACGTCGATGGCCACGAGGGCCTCCGTCTGGTCGATCACGATCGACCCGCCTCCCTTGAGCGGCACCTTCCGCTGGTGGATCCGCCCGATCTCCTCCTCCAGGCCGTAGCGGTGGAAGAGCGGCTCCTTGCCCTCGTAGAGCTGCAGCCGCGGGGCGTACTTCGGCATCACGAGCTCGAGGAACTCCCGCGCCCGCTCGTAGGCGGCCGGCTCGTCGATCAGGATCCGCCCCACGTCCTCCGTGAACATGTCACGGATCGTGCGGATGATCATGTCGCTCTCCTGGTAGATGTCGATCGGCGCGGAATACTTCCGCATCCGGCGCACGATGCTCTTCCAGAGATTGAGCAGGTAGGCCATGTCGCGGGCCATCTCCGACTTCGTCCGCTCGGTGCCCGCGGTGCGAACCACGAAGCCCACCCCCTTGGGCGGCTGCAGGTCGAGCATGATGTCGCGAAGCACGCGCCGGTCGCGCTCGTCGTCGATTTTCTTGGAGATGCCCACGCGGCCCAGCGGGGGCATGAGCACGAGATATCGGCCGGGAATCGAGATGTAGGTGGAGAGCGTCGGCCCCTTGGTGCCGAAGCCCTCCTTGATGACCTGCACGAGCACCTCGTCACCGCGGCGGAGGATGTCCTGGATCGGCGGCTTGACCCGGGGGCGATCGCCGATCCGGGGCTTGCGGCGGGTGGCGGTGCGGCCGCCCGCGTCGGCCTCGGCCGGCTCGCCACCGCGGGACGGGGGCTCGACGTCGAAGGCCTTGTCGGGGTCGAGCCCGCCCTGGCGGTAGTACTGCGGCTCCACGTCACTGATGTGCAGGAACCCGTTGCGGCCGACGCCGAAGTCGACGAACGCGGCCTGGATCGAGGGCTCGATGTTGACGATCCGCCCCTTGTAGATGTTGCCGACGAGGTTGTCCTGGCTGGTCCGCTCCACGTAGAGCTCCTCCAGCACCCCGTCTTCCATGATCGCGATCCGGCATTCCTCCGGCTGCGACACGTTGATCAGCATTTCCTGTTTCATCTCGTTTCCTTCCTGATTCGGGCCGCCCTCAGGCGACCGCATGGGCCAGCCGGCGACGCAGCTGGTCGCGCAGGAAGGCCTTCACCTCCCGCGCACCATCCATCGCCAGCGCCTTCTCGGCGATCAGGCGGCATTCGGCGACCGAAACGCTTCGGCACACCTGCTTCACCTCCGGGATGGCGCTCGGCGGCACGCTCAGTTGCCGCAGGCCCAGCCCCAGAAGCAGCTGCGTGTACATCACGCTGCCGCTCATCTGACCGCACACATTGGCCGGCACTCCGGCCTCGCGAGCCACGTCCAGCGAGCGGCGCAACAGCCGCAGCACCGCCGGATCGCAGGCGTTGTACAGATCCGCCACGTCCTTGTTGCCCCGGTCGACCGCCAGCGTGTACTGGATCAGGTCGTTGGTGCCGATCGAGACGAAGTCGACCTCCTTGATGAAGGTGTCGAGCATCATCGCGGCGGCCGGGGTCTCCACCATCATGCCCACCGGCATCTTGCGGTTGAACGCGATGCCGTGCTCGGCGAGGTCTTCCATGACGTCGGCGAGCACCATCCGCGCCTGCCTGAGCTCGACGATCGTCGAGATCAGCGGAAACATCACCCGCACGTCGCCCAGGGCGCTGGCGCGGAGGATCGCCCGGAGCTGGGTGCGGAAAATCGGCAGCTGCCGCAGCGAGAGCCGGATGCTCCGCAGGCCGAGGCAGGGGTTTCGCTCCTCCTCGACGTTGAGCCCCGCGTGGAGCTTGTCGGCGCCGAGGTCGAGGGTGCGGATCACGACGGGCCGGCCGGCCATCGTCTGCACCACCGCCGCGTAGGCCGCGAACTGGTCCTCCTCCGTCGGCTCGGTCTTCGAGGCGAGGTAGAGGAACTCGGTGCGGTAGAGGCCGATGCCGTCGCACCCGCGGGCCAGGCAGTGCTCGGCCTCGTTGGGAAATTCGATGTTGCCCGTGATCTGGATCCGCACCCCGTCGGTCGTCTCGGCGGGCAGGTCGCGGAGCTCCTGCAGCTGCGCGGCGGCCGTCTGGGCGGCCTCGAGCTCCTGACGGTAGCGGGCGATCGTCTCCTCGTCGGGCTGGAGGATGACGAGCCCCTGGTTGCCGTCGAGGATCACCGGCTCGCCGCCCGACACGTCGGCCAGGAACGGGCCCACGCCAACGACGGCGGGGATCTCGAGCCCTTCGGCCACGATCGCCGTGTGGCTGCCCGGGCCGCCGAGCTCCGTGGCGAAGCCCTTCACGAACCGCCGATCGAGGGTGGCCGTCTCGCTCGGGGTGAGGTTGTGGGCCAGCACGATCACCGGCTGCGAGATCGCGGCGAGCGTCTCCCGCCGCTGCCCGAGCAGGTTGCGGAGCAGGCTCTTCTCGATGTCGTAGATGTCGTGGGCCCGCTGCGAAATGTGGTTGTCGAGGCTCTGGAACACCTTCGCATAGCGGCGGAGGGTGCGGCTCACGGCGTATTCCGGCCACCAGTTGCGGTCGCGGACGGCGCTCTGCAGCTCCCGCTGCAGCTTCTCGTCGTGGAGCATCGCGAGGTGGGCCTCGAAGATGGCCGCATACTGCTCGCCCAGTTCGGCCCGGATGGCGTCGCGGTTGCGCTCCACCTCGCGGGAGGTTTCGCCGATGGCGTGGGCGAGCCGGGCCAGCTCCGTGTCGACGGCACTGCGCTCGACGAACCGGCGGGGGATCCGGAATCCCTCGCTGTCGAGCACGAGCGCCTCGCCGATCGTGACGCCGGGCGAAACGGCGATGCCTTGAAGTTTCAGCATGGGGCGCGTCTCGCCCGCCGGCAGTCGTCGGTCAGGATGTCTGCGCGGGTCCGTGTTCGTTGAATTTGCGTTCGAAAAGGACGCCAATGGCCTCGAGCGCCTCGCGCGCATCGGGACCCGTCGCCTCGACTACCAGCCGCGTGCCCGCCTCGGCGGCGAGCGTGAGCACCTCGAGGATGCTCTTGCCGTCGACCCGCTGGGAGTCGGCCACCAGCTCGATCCGCGACTGCCACCTGCGGGCCTCGCGGGCGAGCATGTCGGCAGGCCGCGCGTGCAGGCCCTGGCTGTTGGCCACGACCACCTCCCGCGACAGCGTCTCTCCGCCCACGGTTTCCGACCCGCTCACGAGATCACTCCCTGGCTGTCGGCCTCCTCGAGCAGATGCTGGATATCCACCGGCCCCTTGGCCGATTTCAGCAGCTTGCAGAACGAGTCGTCCCGCAGCTGCCGGGAGATGCTCTCCAGCGCCCGCAGGTGGTCGCCGGGCCGGTCGGGCGGGGAGACGAGCAGGAAGAAGAGCTGCACCGGCTCGCCGTCGAGGCTCTCGAACTCGATGCCGGTGGGACTGACGGCCACCGTGCCGACCAGCCGCGTGACGCTCGGATGCTTCGTGTGGGGCACGGCCACGCCGCGACCGATCCCGGTGCTGCCGAGATCCTCGCGCTTCATGATGGCCTTGACGATGCTCTCCTGATCGGAGGCGGCGATCCGGTTGGCATCGACGAGGGCCTGCACCATCTCGCGGATCACGCCCTCTTTGGAGCCCGCCTTCACGTGGGCGCGGATGGCATCTGTCGCGACGAAATCTGAAAACTTCATGCGTCTTGCTTGTCGGGGTGGATGGATGACACGGGCGACGATCCGCGTCGCTGCCTAGCTGCGGCGGGTGTTCTGCACGTGCTTGTGGTCGCGGACCTTTTCCTTGTGCTTCCGCAGCTGCTGCTCGAGCTTTTGCACGGCGCCGTCGACGCTCCGCCAGAGCTGGGCGGCATGTTCATGGGCGACCATGTCGTGAAAATGCTCCGCCGAGGCGATGATTTCCACGGCCGGGAGGGCCGAGTTTTCGAGGTCGACGGTCACATTGAGGGCCGTCAGCCGGTTGAAATACCGCTTCAACCGCGACACCTTGCTCGCGATCTTGGACTGCGACGCCGGGCTGAGGTGCCCGTGCCGCGCGGAGACATTGATCTGCACGCTGGAGTCTCGCAAAGGAGTTTTGACAATCGCCCATGGCGAAATTCTGGCCGCCACCCGGCAGTACCGGGTCGCGATGCCATCAATCAAGGCAGCATATCACCGCCGTCCTTCGCCACACAAACCGCCCCCGCTCTGGTGCCGCGGAACCGCGTCCGAGCCTCACCGAGGAGCCGGCGCGGTCGCCCGCAGCCGCCCCTGCCCGACGGCCTCGCGCCACCAGGCCACCCCCTCGCGCCGCTGCTCCGGCCGACCGTCGGGGCGATACCGCAGCCTGTCGACGGCCGTGGGGTTGGCCGCCTCCGTGAGTCGTTGAAACGCATACCGGCGGACGACCAGATGCGGATCGTCGAGCGCGTCCACGAGCCAGGTGTCGGCTCCGGCCGCGAGATCGGCGGCCGAGAACCCGCGGGCCAGCCGCGCGAGCGTCTCGCCACTGCCTGCCGGACCGTGGTCGGCGAAGGCCTTCGCGAGCCGCGCCGCCGCGTTCGCGCCGCGGGCGAGCGCCAGTGGCACCGTGAGCGATTCGAGCTTGGCCCATTGCCCGGCGTAGAGTTCGCGGCCCCGTTGCTCGGCCGACAGCTGCCGCACCGTCTCGTCGTAATCGCCGAGCAGCGCGAGCGTCGCCGCGGCCAACACTCGCTGTTCGCCGCGCGGGTCACCCGCCAGCTGCCGCAGCGCGGGCTGCACCGGGCCGTCGGCGGGCAGCCGCTCCGCGAGCCCGAGCGCCGCCTGTCGATCGGCGGCATCGACCTGCTCGCCGCCAGCCAGCCACGCCGGCGCCGCGGCCGCCGGCTCGAGCACCACGGCATCGGCCGCGCTGCTCGACCATGCCACGACCGTGCCCGCGGGAATTCGCCCGTCGGCCGCGAAACCGGCGAGCGGCTCCGCGGCGGGACTGCCGTCTTCCGCCGTCTGCTCCCAGCCGATGCCGCCGGCCGACACGAGCTGTGCCCGCCGCGTCGCCGGCGCTGCCGCGGGATCCGATCCCTGTTCCCGCTCGAGGGTCACCTCGACGCCGAGCGGCGCCTCGAGTCCGCGGGTCACGCGACCGCTGATCCCCGCAGCCGTGACGCCCAACCGGGCCGCCGGATCCTCGGCCACCACCACCGCCCTGCCGAACAACACCTCCAGACGCACCGTGCCATCGCCGTCGCGCAGCAGCGTCGCCCGCGTGGCTGGCGCCAGGCGAATCCGCACCCGCTCGATCACGAGTTCCGGCTGGCTGAACACCGGCGCCACGAGTTCTGCGGGCACGGGCACGGCCGCGTCGCTTCCCCGCGCCTGCCATTCGAGCGGCTGCTCGGCCGCGGGAGCGGTGCCGACGAGCAAAACGAATGGGCCGGCGACGACCGCGTCGCGCGGCTGCTGTGGCGCGGCCGCGGGCGGTGCAGGCTCGGCAACGGGCGCCGCACCAGGCGCCGCACCAGGCGCCGCAGCGGGAGCTGCAACACCCGCGGGAGCAGCGATCGCGAGAGCCTCGCCCTGGGGCACTCGCGCCGCAACGGCCGGCGGCACAGCGGGCACAACAGGCGGCTGCGGCTCGGACTCGGAGGGCGGCTCGGGCAC
>CAZXIG010000150.1:0-1620 GCA_964640405.1 uncultured Candidatus Kuenenia sp. | reverse complement strand
CGATGTTTGACCCCTAAAAAACCCTGTTTTTCGAGCGATCCAGCCGGCCCCGTGCCGCGTACAGATCACGGCACCGCGGGGTTGGGCTCCCCGCCCACCGCTGGCTACCATTCCGATGACCTGCACAACGGGTGACCGGTCCATGATTCCGACCCCCGAGTTTCAGCTGTCGCCGGCCGACGAACACAGCCAGCGGCTCGTGCCGCCGGCCGGGGTCGTTCTGCGCCGCGCCAGCGGGTATCTCGAACTCGGCGAACTGTTGCTGGAAGGCGAGGCTCCGGCGCCGCCGACGGCCTGCCGGCTCTTCGCGCGGGCCCTCGCGGAACTCAACCAGCTCGATGCGGCCGCTCGCAGGGACGCGGCGGCCTCCTTGCTGGAGGGCGAGGCCCTCCGCGCCCTGGGCCAGTGGGAGGCGGCGCTGCCGCCGCTCACCCGTGCCGCCGAAGCGAAGCCCGGCCGGATCGAGGCCTGGATGGGCCTGGGCTGGTGCTTCAAGCGACTGGATCGGCTCGATGCGGCCATCGACGCGCTTCTCCGCGGGCTCGCCGCATTCCCCGGCCAGCCGATCCTCCACTACAACCTCGCCTGCTACCATTCGTTGGCGGGCAACGTGCCGGCGGCCATCGAGCATCTCACCCGGGCCATTGCGATCGATGACCGGTTCCGCGACCTCACAGGCAGCGAGAGCGACTTCGACGCGATCCGCGGCGACCCGCGATTCGTGGCGGCCACCAGCGTCACCGTCTGACACCCGGCCGTGCCGCAGGGGCCGCCTCTCATGACGAGCCCGGCACTGCAAGACATCGTGGCGCTCTTGGGCTGCCCGGCGGCCGGTAATCCGGCGCAGTATCTCTTCGAGCGGGCAATCGAGGCGGCGGGGCTCGACGTGCGGTTCGTGACGGTGGAGGTGGCAGCCGCGCGATTGGCCGAGGCCCTCGGCGGCAGCGCCGCGATGGGGTTCAAGGGCTGCCTGCTTTCGGGGCCGCTCCGGGAAGCGGCGGTTCCGCTGGTTGGCACGCTGACGCCGACCGCCTCCTTCGTGGGTGGCATCACGCTTGTCGAGCGGCAGGCCGATTCGCTCGTGGGGCACATGACCGACGGCCGAGGCGTGGTCGAGGCGTTGCGGGGCCACATCGATCCGGCCGGCAGTCGAACGCTCGTGCTCGGCGCCGGCGCCCGCGGCCGTGCCGTGGCGTTGGAACTCGCGCTGGCCGGTGCCGCCGGCATCGTGGTGGCCGACCCCGATCAGGCCCGCGCGGCGTCCCTGGCGGAGGCTCTTGGCGGCCTGTCGGCCGCGACCGCGACCGTTCTCGAGTGGCAGTCGACGCTCGGCGTGCCGCCGGACGTCGATATCGTCGTGGCGGCCGGCCCCGACGCCGGTGGCTCACCGACGCCGAGCATCGCGGGGCTGCGGCCCGACGTGGTCGTCGCCGACCTCACGCTCGCGACCACGCCCTCCGCCGTGGGTCGGCAGGCCGCGGAGGCCAGCGCCTGCCTCGTGGACGGGCTCGAGATCCACGCGGCCCGCACGGCGATCGATTTCCAGACGCTGCTCGGCGTCGAAACCGACACCGAGTTGCTCCGCGACGCCCTCGACGAATTCCTGTCGTAGCGCAGCCG
>CAZXIG010000149.1:0-7425 GCA_964640405.1 uncultured Candidatus Kuenenia sp. | reverse complement strand
CGCATGGGGGCTTTTATGAGTGAGACACGAGCCGAGGGATCATACGCGGGTCGCGGCGCCCCGCCCTCTCACGTACGCCTCGCACGCCGCGAGCGTCGTGAGCCCCGCGGCATCCCGCTCGGGGATGTCGATGCCGGCCCGCTTCGCCAGCCCGATCAGAAAATTCTGGAAATCGACCGAGTCGAGATCGAGTTCGCGCCGCAGGTTCGCCTGCGGCGATACCACCGCGAGGTCGGCCTCCGGCGCAATGCCGCCGAGCACCTCCAGCACGATCTGCCGCGGATCGTCGGCCATCAGAGCTTCTCCGGCTCCTGGAGTAGCCGCTCCACCGCCTCGAGAAACAGCCCACCCCGATGGCCGTCGCTCACGCGGTGATCCGCCGCGAGCGTGGCCGTGACGACCGGCCGCACCTGCACGCCGCCATCCACCGCCCACGGCCGCTCCACGATTTTCCCAAAGCCCACGATCGCCACCTGCGGCGGGTAGATCACGCCATACACGCTCTCCACGCCGCGGTCGCCGAGGCTCGTGACCGTGATCGTCGAGTCGGCCAGCTCCGAACTCTTCATCCGGCCCGCCCGGGCCCGCGCCGTCAGCCCCCGCAGCCCGGCCATCAGATCGTCGAGGCTGCGGGTCGCCGTGTCGTGCAGGGCGAGGATCACGAGTCCGCCGCCGCGGAGCGAGATCGCCACGCCCACGTGCACCGTGTCGCGCAGTACGACCCGCTCCTGCTCCCACACGGCATTGAGCTCGGGAGTCTCGCGGAGCGCCAGCGCCGTCGCCTTCAGCAGGAGCACGCCCGGCAGCAGCCGCGTGTCGATCGGACGGGCCGCGTTCACCTCGGCGAGCCACGTCGTCGCGCGGTGCAGGTCGATCGTCGTCGCCAGGTAGTAGTGCGGAATCTCCCGCTTCGACCGCGACATCGCCGCTGCGATCGTCTGCCGCATCCGCGTGAGCCGCTCGCCAGCAGGCGGCCGCGCCGGAGCAGCCGGAACGCTCGGCTTCTGCGCGGCCACGCCGGGCTCGGGCGGCACCGCCGCGGGAGCAGCGGACGTGGGAACTGGTGGCGTCGGGGCTGGCGGAATGGGAACTGGCGGCGGCGCGATCGACGGCTCGGGCTCACCGGCGCCCCGCATCCGCGCGATCACCGTGCCGACGGGCACCTTGCTTCCTACGGGCACGACGATCTCGTCGAGCACGCCGTCGTGAAACACCTCGACGTCGATCACCCCCTTCTCCGTATCGACCTCGGCGAGGATCTCGCCCCGGTGCACCGCGTCGCCCGGCCGCTTCCGCCAGGCCACGAGCGTGCCGGCCTGCATGTCGGCCCCGAGCGTCGGCATCAGAAAGTCGGTCGCAGCTGCAGTCATGCCCGCACCAAGCTCCGCACGGCCGCGACGATCCGCTCCGGCCCCGGCAGCGCCGCCGCCTCCAGATGCTGGGCATAGGGAATCGGCACCTCCGCACTGCAGACCCGCACGACCGGCGCCTCGAGATCGTAGAACGCATGCTCCGCAATGCCGGCCACCACCTCGGCCGCCAGCCCGCAGGTCTTCCAGCCCTCGTCCACGACGACCGCCCGGCGGGTCTTCGCCACCGATTCGAGCACCGTGTCGAGGTCCAGCGGCCGCAGCGCCCGCAGGTCGATCACCTCGGCCGCGATCCCCTCGGCAGCCAGCGTGTTTGCCGCGGTCAGACACCTCGCGAGCGAGCCCCCCGAGGTGACGAGGCTCACGTCGCGTCCCTCCCGCCGCACCGCGGCATGCCAGGCGTCGAACTCCCGGCCGGCGTCGTCGGCCACCTCGTCCTCCACCGGATACGACAGGGCATGCTCGAAGAGGATCACCGGATCGGGATCGGCAAGCGCCGCGGCGAGCATGAACCGGGCGTCGGTCACCGTGGCCGGGGCGAGCACCTTAAGTCCGGGCACGTGGGCATACCAGACCTCGAGGCTGTGCGAATGCTGGGCCGCCACCTGCCGACCGGCTCCCGTCGCCATCCGGATCACGAGCGGCACGCCCACCTGGCCGCCGCTCATGTGCCGCAGGAGCGCCGCGTTGTTTACGATCTGGTCGAGCGCGAGCAGGCTGAAGTTGACCGTCATCACCTCGACGATCGGCCGCAGGCCCGCGACCGCCGCGCCGATGCCGGCGCCAACGAATGCCGCCTCGGAGAGCGGCGCATCGCGAATCCGCTCCTCACCGAACTCCGCGGCCAGCCCCTTGCTGCAGGCATAGGCGCCACCGTAGCGGCCCACGTCTTCCCCCATCAGAAACACGCGCTCGTCGGTTGCAAGCGCCTCGCGAAGCGCCGCCCGCACCGCCTCCCGGTAGGTCAGCCGCGGCATGCCACGGCCTCCGCGGTCGGTGCACCGAGCAGATCACGGCAGAGATCCTCGACCGGCTCGAGCGCCGCAGCCGCCGCGGCCGCCACCGCCTCTTCGACGACGCGATCGGCCTCCGCCGTGAGCCTCACCAGCGACTCATCGTCGAGCACTCCCTGCTCCCGCAGTCGGGCCACGAACAGGTCGAGCGGATCCCGCCGCCGCCACTGCTCCACCTCGGCCTTCGATCGATAGAGCTCGGCGTCGTACATCGAGTGGGCCCGAAACCGATACGTGCGGGCCTCCAGAAAGAAGGGCCGACCAGTGAACCGCACCTGCTCGGCCGCCTGCCGCACCGCCCCCTCCACGGCGAGCACGTCCATGCCGTCGATCGCGGCGTGATCGACGGCGTAGGCGTCGCCCTTGCGGTGGAGGTCGGTCATCGACTGATGGCGGTCGAGAGCCGTGCCCATCGCGTAGAGGTTGTTCTCGCAGAGGAAGAGCACGGGGAGGTGCCAGAGCGCGGCGAGGTTCAGCGACTCGTGAAACTCACCCTCGGCCACGGCGCCGTCGCCGAAGAAGCAGGCCGTCACCAGCGGCCGCTTCAGCAGCCTGTCGGCGAGGGCCAGGCCGCAGGCCAGCGGCAGTCCGCCCGCCACGATCGCGTTGCCGCCGTAGAGACCGTGGGCCACGTCGAAGAGGTGCATCGACCCGCCCCGGCCGCGGCAGCAGCCCGTCGCCTTGCCGAACATCTCCGCCATCACGGCCGCCGGGCTCGTGCCCCGGGCAAGGGCATGGCCGTGCTCGCGGTAGGCGGCCACGACGCGGTCGTCGGGCCGGAGCGCCGCGGCCGCGCCGACGGCCACCGCCTCCTGGCCGATCGCCAGGTGGAGGAACCCGCGAATGTTCCCCTTCTGGTATTCCTCGGCGCTCCGCTCCTCGAAGCGTCGGATGAGGAGCATCTGCCGCAGGAGCGAGAGGGCGTGATCGCGATCGATCATGGTGCCGCCCCGGTGCCGGACGCCGGCCCTTCGAGGGCCGAGAGATCCCCCTCCGGCAGGCCCAGCTCGCGGGCCTTGAGCAGCCGCCGCATGATCTTGCCGCTGCGGGTTCGCGGCAGGCCGGCCACGAACTCGATCTCCTTGGGTGCCACGACGGCGCCGAGCCGCTTGCGGGCGTGGGCCAGGATGCTCCGCCGCAGCGCGTCGTCTCCCGTGAAGCCAGGCTTGAGCGCGACGAACGCCTTCACGATCTCGTAGGCGGACGGATCGGGCTTGCCGATCACGCCTGTCTCGGCCACCGCCTCGTGCTCGAGCAGGATGCTCTCCACCTCGAACGGCCCCACGAGGTGGCCCGACGTCTTGATGACGTCGTCCTTGCGGCCCACGAACCAGAAGTAGCCGTCTTCGTCACGGCGGGCGAGATCGCCAGTGAGGTACCAGCCGTCGGCGAAGCAGGCTCGGTAGCGGTCGGGGGCGCCGATGTACTCGCGGAACATCGACGGCCAGCCGGGCCGAAGCGCGATCTCTCCCTGTTCGTCCGGCGACAGCACCCGCACGCGGCCATCAGCGCCGCGTTCGACCACGGCCGCCTCGATCCCCGGCAGCGGCCGCCCCATCGAACCGGGGCGGATCTCTTGCGAAAGAAAGTTCGCGATCATGATTCCGCCGGTCTCGGTCTGCCACCAGTTGTCGTGGAACGGCAGGCCGAAGGCCTTGCTTCCCCAGGCCACCGCCTCGGCCGCGAGCGGCTCCCCGACGCTCGCCAGAAACCGCAGCCGGCTCGTGTCGAACTGCCGGGCCTCGTCGGCGCCGAGCCGCATCATCATCCTGATCGCCGTGGGTGCGGTGTACCACACGCTCACCCGCTCGGCGGCGAGGATCCGGTACCACCGCGTGGCGTCGAAATCTCCCTCGTCGAGCACGCTCGTCACCCCGCAGGCGAGCGGCGCGACGATGCCATACGACGTGCCCGTCACCCACCCCGGATCGGCCGTGCACCAGAAGACGTCGTCGGGATGGAGGTCGAGGGCGACGAGGCCCGTGGCATGATGGGCCACGACGGCCTCGTGCACGTGCAGGGCTCCCTTGGGCGTGCCGGTGGTGCCGCTCGTGAAGTGCAGGAGCGCGGGCTCCTCCGGACGGGTCGGCCCGATCTGAAACGCGGCCGAGGCCCGGCCCACCGCCGTCTCATAGCTGACGACGCCCGGCGGCAGCGGCCCCTCCTCGTCGCGGATCACGATCACGTGCTCCACCGACGGACACCGCGGCAGGATCCCCGCGAGCTTCTGCCGCCACAGACTCTGCGTCGTCACGATCGCCCGTGGCTCGCCGATCGCGATCCGCGCGGCGAGCGGCTCCGGCCCGAACGCCGAGAAGAGCGGCGCGAAGACGCCCCGGGCCTTGAACGTGCCGAGCGCCGCGACGACGAGTTCGGGAATCCGCCCCGCGATCGCGAACACACGGTCGCCCGGCTGGATGCCGAGGCCGACGAGCACGTTGGCGAACCGGTTGGAGTCGCGCTTGAGCGCGGCGAACGTGACCGTCCGGCGCATGCCCGACTGCGACAGGCAGACGAACGCCGTCTTGCCGCCGCGGCCGGCGCTCACGTGACGATCGACGCACTCGTGGGCGATGTTGAGCCCGCGGCCGGCGGGCAGCCCATCGAGCTGCCGCCGGGCCTCTTCCCAGGAAAACTCCCGGCACGCCCGCTCGTAGTCGGGCATGTTGGGCACGACGGCCGGCACCGCGATCGCATCCGCCATGGACGGGGCTCCTCGGGAGCGCGCCCGTCCATGCGCGGAATCACTGCCGGCGAATTATTCGCAGCTGGTCCAGCAAGATGAAGACTACCGCTTCGACAGCGAGTCGCGGATCTCCCGCAGCAGCAGGACATCTTCCGGTGTCGCCGGAGCTTCCTCGGCCTTCTTCTCCTCGAACTTCGCCTTCGCGGTGTTGATCAGCTTGATGACCACGAACAGCGCGGCCGCGACGAGCAGGAAGTCGACCACCGACTGGATGAACGGCCCGTAGTTGAGGATCGGATAGTCCTGGAACACGAGCACCTCCTTGCCGTCCTCCAGCACCTTCGTGCCGTCGGGATTCAGCTTCGGGGCGTTGGTGCGAATCCGGTAGGCGAGGTCGCTGAAGTTCACGCCATAGCGGCTCGTGAGCAGGTTGAGCGGCGGCATGATGATGTTCGACACGAGCGACCCGATGATCTTGCCGAACGCAGCCCCGATGACCACACCGACGGCGAGGTCGATCACGTTGCCCTTCATCGCGAAGTCGCGGAATTCCTTGAGCAGTCCCATGCGGATGTTCTCCTGGCGGTGTCGATGTGCGTGAGCCCGGGGTGACCCCGGGGAAGCGGAGTGTAGCGTCGGACGTGCCGGGTGCGAAAGCGTCCGCGGGCTTGACCGGGAAGGTCGAGTGATATACAAAAGATCAGAAGCCGCTTCCTTCTGCTCGCGAGACTCACGCCCGATGGCCACCGTGCTCGTCGAAGACCAGTGCCTGATTCCGGGCGATCTCGCCACGCTCGCCGCCTTTCGTCGCTGGGCGGTGTCGGAGGAGTTCCCGCCGACGGGACGGATCGACTGGGTCGCATCCCACATCGAGGTCGACATGTCACCGGAAGACATCTTCACCCACGGCACGCTCAAGACGGCTCTCGTCGGCCGGCTGTGGCCGCTCGCCCAAGATCGCGGCATCCACCTCTTCACTGGTGAGACACGGGTTTCCTCAGTCGCCGGCGATCTTTCGGTGGAGCCGGATGTCGTGGCCGTCTCCGATGCCGCCATCGACGCCGGCCGAGTGCGGCTGGTGCCAGCCTCCGGGGGCAGGCCCGACCGGTTCACCGAGATGGAGGGCGCCCCCGATCTCGTGGTCGAGATCGTCAGCGACGCCTCGGTGAAGAAAGACACGGAGCGGCTGCCGGCGGCCTACCATGCGGCCGGCATCCCTGAATTCTGGCTGATCGACGCCCGCGGGGCGGAGGTCCGTTTTGCGATCCACCGCTGGGAGCCGGCGGGCTACGTGGCCTCCCTCACCGCCGACGGCCGTGGCTTTTCGACGGTGTTCGGCTGCGGATTTGCGCTCGTCCGCAGCCGAAATGCCGGCGGCCGGTTCATCTACGACCTCGCCGCGGGCTGACCTTGCCCCGGGTGGGCCGACGGCGGTATTTCTCCCGCCGGTCCGCAGCCTACCCATGCCATCCCCGCCTTCGCCATCTCGGAGTGCCCGACCCATGCTGCACGTCCGCGCTCGTGCGTTCGCCTGTCTCGTCGTCTGCGCAACAGCCTGGAGCCTGGCCGCGCCGGCCCGTGCCGCGGGCCCGTTCGAGCCGCGGGAGATCGACGTCGCCCGCCGCAACGTGGCCGATGAACTCGTCGAGGCCACCCGCGGCAACCAGATCGAGCGGGGCACGAAGCGGCCGGTGCTCGACGGACTCGGCTGGGTGTTCGGCATTCCCGGCAAGGTCATTCTCTGGGACCGCCGGGTCGACAACCACGCCGTCTCGATCCGCACGGAGGAGGCCATCCGAAAGTATCTCGCCGACAACGACCTCGATCACGTGAAGGTGCGGATCAATCAATACGCGCCGCTCGACGATTGGCGGCGGCTGCGGAAGAACAAGACCGTGGGCTGGGGCTACCGCTACACGTTCGGGGCGCTCTCGGTGGCGGGCGAGGCCCTCTTCCCGGGCCGGCTCTTCGGCGGCGACCGCTACAACCCGTGGACGGCCACGGTGCATCTCTACAGCGACGTGCCCGCGATCGCCCTTCACGAGGGGGCCCACGCCAAGGACTTCACCCGCCGCGACTGGCCGGGCAGCTACGCATTCGTGACGGCACTTCCCTTCGGCGACCTCTGGACAGAGGCGATCGCCTCGGGCGACGCCATCGCCTATTCAGAGAAGCAGGCCGACCCACAGCTCGCGCAGGAGAGCTATCGGATTCTCTATCCGGCATACGGCACGTATCTCGGCAATAACGTGGGCAGCGTCTTCGTGGCGCCGATCGCCCTGCCGATCTACGCCAGCACGGTCGTGGCCGGCCACGTGGCGGGCCGCGTCAAGGCGAACGACGTCGATACGACGCC